>CAMATD010000094.1 GCA_945860785.1 Variovorax sp. YR752
ACACCGCATTGCGCACCTTGCGCCCCGATTGAACCCGCCAGGAAGAACAGGGAACACAAAGGAAGAACCCATGGACCTCGACATCGTTGCGCTCTCGCGCCTTCAGTTCGCCGTCACGGCGCTCTATCACTTTCTCTTCGTGCCGCTGACGCTCGGTCTGTCGATCATTCTCGCGATCATGGAGACCGTCTACGTGATGACGGGGCGCGTGATCTGGCGCGACATGACGAAATTCTGGGGCGTGCTGTTCGGCATCAACTTCGCGATGGGCGTGGCGACCGGCGTGGTGATGGAGTTCCAGTTCGGCATGAACTGGAGCTACTACAGCCACTACGTCGGCGACATCTTCGGCGCGCCGCTGGCCATCGAGGGGCTCATGGCCTTCTTCATGGAAGCGACCTTCGTGGGGCTCTTCTTCTTCTTCGGCTGGGACAAGCTCTCGAAGGTGGGCCACCTGGTCACGACCTGGGCCGTGGCCATCGGCTCCAACTTCTCGGCGCTGTGGATCTTGATCGCCAACGGCTGGATGCAGAACCCCGTGGGCGCGGCCTTCAACCCGCAGACCATGCGCATGGAAGTGACCGACTTCTTCGCCGTGCTGACCAATCCGGTGGCGCAGGCCAAGTTCGTGCACACCGTATCCGCTGGCTATGTGTGCGCATCGGTGTTCGTGCTCGGCGTGTCGGCCTGGTATGTGTTGAAGGGGCGTCACCTCGAACTCGCCAAGCGCTCGATGACCGTGGCGGCTTCCTTCGGCCTGGCCGCCGCGCTGTCGGTGGCCGTGCTCGGCGACGAAAGCGGCTACCTCTCGGGCGAGCACCAGAAGATGAAGCTGGCCGCCATCGAGGCCATGTGGGAGACGCAACCCGCGCCCGCCGCCTTCACCATCATCGGCTTCCCGGACCAGGAGGCGCGCGAGACGCACTACGCCATCCACATCCCGGGGGTGATGGGCCTCATCGGCACCCGCTCGCTCAACACGGTGATGCCCGGCATCGACGAACTCGTGAAGCGAGCCGAGGCGCGCATCCGCGAAGGGCTCAAGGCCTACGACGCGCTGCAGAAGATCCGCGAGGCCGGCGGCACCGGCAAGGTGACGCAGGGCGTGCGCGGCGACTTCGAGGACAACGGCATCAACATGGGCTATGCGCTGCTTCTCAAGCGCTATGTCGACGACCCGCGCACCGCGACGGACGAGCAGATCACCAAGGCCGCATGGGACACGGTGCCGCAGGTGGCGCCGCTGTTCTGGCTGTTCCGCGTGATGGTGGGCATCGGCATGCTGCTCATCTTGTTGACGGGCACTTTCTTCGTGCTGTCGGCGCGCCGCAAGCTCGACAGCTACCGGTGGCTGTTGAAGCTCGCGGTGTTCGCGATCCCCCTGCCGTGGATCGCCATCGAGTCCGGCTGGCTGGTGGCGGAGTTCGGCCGCCAGCCCTGGGTGATCGAGGGCGTGCTGCCGACGGCGGTGGCCGTGTCGAACCTCGGCGTGAAGACGCTGCTGCTCACGCTCGCGGGCTTCATCGCGATCTACTCCACGCTGCTGATCATCGAGATGAAGCTGATGCTCAAGGCCATCCGCAAGGGGCCTGAAGCCGAGCACGCGCCCGACGAGGGCGATGCGCGCTCGCACGTTCCGCCCGCCGCACACCCCGCCATTCCTTCTTCTTCCGGGAGCAGAGCATGATCCTCCACACACTCCTCGACTACGACACCCTGCGCTTCATCTGGTGGCTGTTGATCGGCGTGCTGCTGGTGGGCTGCGCGGTCACCGACGGCTTCGACCTGGGCAGCGGCATGCTGCTGCCCTTCGCGGCACGCAACGACATCGAACGCCGCGTGGTCATCAACAGTGTCGGCCCGGTGTGGGAAGGCAACCAAGTGTGGCTGATCCTCGGCGGCGGGGCGATCTTCGCGGCGTGGCCGCAGCTGTATGCGGTGTCGTTCTCGGGTTTCTACCTTGCGATGTTCGTGATTCTCACGGCGCTGATCCTGCGGCCCGTGGCCTTCAAGTTCCGCAGCAAGCGCGAGTCGCCGCAATGGCGCGCGCGCTGGGATGGGGTGCTGTTCTTCAGCGGTTTCGTACCTTCGCTGATCTTCGGCGTAGCCATGGGCAATGTGCTGCAGGGCGTGCCGTTCCGCTTCGGGTCGGACATGCACATCTTCTACGACGGCAATTTCTTCGGCCTGCTGAATCCGTTTGCGATCCTGTGCGGGCTGGTGTCGGTCGCGATGCTCGTGATGCACGGCGCGGCGTGGCTGCTGCTCAAGACGGCCGGCCCGGTGGCCGAGCGGGCGCGCACCTACGGCATCGTCGCGGCCGTGCTCACCATCGTGCTGTATGCGCTGGCCGGCGTACTGCTGGCGACGAGCATCGGCGGCTATCGCATCAGCAGCGTGGTCGATGCGGTGGGGCCGTCGAACCCGATGCTGAAGACGGTCGAGCTGCATGCCGGCGCATGGACGGTCAACTATGCAGTGCATCCGTGGACGCTGGCCGCGCCGGCGGCCGGCTTCGTCGGCGCGCTGGGTGCGTTGCTCGGGTTGGTGTTGCGCAGGCCCGTGCTCGCACTGCTCACAGCGGCGCTCGGCATCGCCGGCATCATCCTGAGCGTGGGCGCGTCGATGTTCCCGTTCATCCTGCCCTCGTCGATCGACCCGCGCGTCAGCCTCACGGTGTGGGACTCGTCGTCGAGCCATCTCACGCTCTTCATCATGCTGGTGGTCACGGGGTTCTTCATTCCCCTCATCGTGGCCTACACCACTTGGGTCTACCACGTGCTGTGGGGCAAGGTCGATGAAAAAGCCATCCGCGAAGAGAGCGGACACGCCTACTGAAGGGAGCAAGAAAACATGTGGTACTTCGCCTGGATCCTTGGCCTGCCGCTGGCAGCTGCCTTCGCCGTACTCAATGCGATGTGGTACGAACTCATGGACGACGACGCCATTCGGAGGGAGAAGCTCGAGCTTCCTGAATCGCCGGAGGGACAGGAGCGGCTTTGAGAGTGTTCGGGGCGCGTGCACAGGGCACCGGGTGCTCCCCTCCGCGAATGTCCCCCGCTTCGCTCCTCCTTTATTTCGCTGCGGGGAGCACCCGGTGCCCTGTGCACGATGGGCGCTGTCGTTGTGCTGGCCGATCAACCGCTGCGCTGAGCGCTCACACCGTCGGCGTGAGCGCACCCCGAACAAAGCCCTCAACGTCACCCAGCCGCCGGCTTTTTCTTCTTCGCCGAACCGCCCGTGATCCGGTCCTTGAGCGTCAGCACCTTCGTCACGGTCGCGCCCATCCCCATGAGCTGCATGGCGGTTTCGGGCGCGAGCCGCTGCACGTCGTCGAACCACTTCATCAGCCGGTCGATCAGGTCGTGCATCTCGCGCATGCGCTCCTGCGCATGGCGCTCGGCATCGCTCGTGGGCGATTCGAGCAGGGCGTTGCGCAGCATCGAGAGCGTGGGCTCGATCTCGCGGCGGCGCCGCTCCTCGGCCAGCACGCGAAAGATTTCCCACACGTCCGAAGGCGCCTCGAAGTATTCGCGCCGGTCGCCGGCCTGATGCCGCAGCCGCACCAGCCGCCAGGCCTGCAACTCCTTCAGACCCATGCTCACGTTGGAGCGCGAAAACTCCAGCAGCTCGGCGATCTCGTCCGCATTGAGCGCGCGCTGCGACAGAAAGATCAGCGCGTAGATCTGCCTGACGGTGCGGTTGATGCCCCACTTGCTGCCCATCTCGCCGAAGTGGGCGACGAACTGGCGGTTGAGGGGAGGGAGATCGGGTGCTGTGGCCATGCGCGGATTGTCGCGCTGGATTGCTGTAGTTCCGGAAGCTTCCGAAAACTCCATAAGCCAACGCAGGACGAATACCGCGTTCAGGGGATGGTGTTAAAACATTCAGTTAACAAAAATCAACACTTTCTGACCAGCCGCACTTTCCCGGTGCGGCTTTCTTTTTGTCCACGGATCACTCAGCAATGAACAAAGCTCACCGCAATCTCTGGAATTCCTCACTTGGTGCCTGGGTGGCCGCTCCTGAAACCGCGCGCGCCGCAGGCAAGTCGGGCGCGGGCTCGACAGCGCGTGCTGCGGTCGCGGCACTCGGTCTGACCATCACCACCGCGGCGGCGCTGGCTGCCGGAGGGGCCGGTGGTGCGGGCGATTGCAACAGTGGCGGCGCCGGCGGTGATATCGGCCAAGCGGGCGTTTCGACACCGTACGCCAACGGCGGTGCGGCGGGTGCCTCGCCCGGTGGCGCTGGCGGTAATGGTGCGAATTCCGCCTCCACCGCTGGCGGTGGCGGCGGCGGCGGCGCGTCCGGAACGGCTCAGGTACCCACGGGCGGAAACGGCGGCAATGCTGGCGTGTCGACACCTGGAGGCAGTGGAAGTTACGGCGGTGGTGGCGGCGGTGCGGGTGGTCACGGTTATCTCGTTTCCGCTGACACCATCAACGCCGTGACCACCGTCGGCGGAAACGGTGGTCTGGGCGGCGCCGGGCGTCGTGGAATCAGTGGTGCGGCGGCGGCGACGGCGGTAACGGCCTCGCGGTCAATGCCTCGGGTGTGACCGTCACCAACACGTCGAGCGGCAGCTTGCTTGGTGGCAACGGAGGCAACGGCGGTCACGGCGGCACCGGCCTTTCGGGAACGAACATGTCCGTTGTCAACGCCGGCACCATTGCCGGAGGCAACGGGGGGACCGGCGGCGCCAGCACGAATGCGGCAGCTGGCAACGCGGGCCTGGGCGGGGCAGGCATCAGCGGCGCATCGAGCGTCGTCAACAGCGGCACCATCAGCGGCGGCGTTTCGGGCAGCGGCGTGCGGGCCAATGCCATCGAGTTCTCGGGCTCCACGAACACGCTCGAACTGCAGGCCGGATCGGTCATCGTCGGCAACGTCGTCGCGGCGGCGGGCGGCAACAACACGCTGATCCTGGGCGGCGCCGGCAACGCGAGCTTCGATGCCGGTGGGTTCGGTAGTCAATACCAGAACTTCTCGAGTTTCGTGAAGAACGGCGCCAGCACCTGGACGCTGACGGGTACCAACACTTTCACGGGCACCACCACCATAGCGGCCGGCACTCTGCAGGCAGGCAGTGCCGCCGCGCTCGGGACGGGCGCCGTCAACCTGGCCGGCGGCACGCTGCTGGGCGGGTCGACCTTCAGCCTGGGCAACGACCTCACGTTCTCCAGCGGGCAAACCAGTGTGCTGGCCGCGGCAACCGGCACGACGCTCACGCTGGCGGGTGTAATGCACCTCGGCAGCGGCGCTACTGCGACATTCGGCAGCACGACCGACATGGGCACCATCGTGCTGGCCCCGAATGGGGGCTCGATCAGCTTTCCTGTCGCGATGGTCGTGGCGGGTGGCACGCTGCAGTCGGGTAACTTCACCGCCGGCTTTTTCTACGAAAACACCAGTTCCACCACCGTGAACAGCGGCGCGACGCTCGATCTGAACGACTGGAGCGCAACCATCAATGACCTGCGGGGCGCCGGCACGGTCAGAACAGGCTCGATCGCAGCCCAGACCACCACGGTACGGGACGGCGATTTCGCCGGCACCATCACGGGCGCCGGCCAGCTGGCGGTATCGGGTGGCACGCTCACGCTCACTGGCGACAACACCTATGCCGGCGGCACCACCGTCAGTGCGAGCAGCATCTTGCAGATCGGCAATGGCGGTGGCACCGGCAGCATCACGGGCAATGTCGTGGATGACGGCACGCTCGCCTTCAACCGCTCGAACGACTCGACCTTTGCCGGCAGCATCAGCGGCTCGGGCAACGTGACGAAGTCGGGCGCGGGCGCGCTGACGCTGTCCAGCGCCAGCAGCTATGCAGGCGGAACCACCTTGAGCGCAGGCACCCTGGTGGCCAACAACAGCCAAGCCCTGGGCACCGGCACGCTGACCATCGACGGCGGCACGCTGGCCTCGGCGAGCTTCGCGAACCTGTCCAACGACGTGGCGGTCAACGGCGACTTCAATGTCCAGGGCTCGATCAGGCTCTCGGGCGATGTGCAACTCAACAACGACGTGCGCATCACCAACACGTCCGCATCGGGCGGCGGCGCCGGCTTCGGGGGCGCGATCAGCGGGGCGCACGGCATCACCTTCGACGCCGGCGCTTCGATGGTCGAAACGGACATGCTCGGCACCACCAGCAACACCTACACCGGCCTCACCACCGTGCAAGGCAATGCCGTGCTCGGGTTGCTCAAGACGGGCGGTGCGGTGGCGATTCCCGGCGACCTGACGGTTTCCGGCAATGCGGTCGTGGGCGTCCTGGAAAGCGGGCAGATCGCCAGCACGTCCAACGTGACCGTCAACAGCACCGGCCAATCGCTGCAAATGTCGCCAGGCGTCTCGCTGCGCTACGAGGGTCTGCTCCTGGCCAGTTGGAATGGTCCGGTCGACCTGAGCATCGGCACGTTCAACGGCAACGGCTCCATCGGTCTGGGTTCGGGCACGCTGAGCGTGGGCGCCGGCGATTTCGGCGGCACCATCTCCGACGGCGAACTTGCCACCTTCATCGCATCGCAAGGCGGGCCAGCCGTGGGCGGCAAGCTCGAGAAAACCGGCAGCGGCACGCTGACGCTCACCGGCGCCAACACCTACACCGGGACGACGACGGTGGATGCCGGCACGCTGCGCGTGAACAACACCACCGGCAGCGCCACGGGCTCGGGCGCGGTGCTCGTCAAGAGCGGTGCCACGCTGGCCGGCGGCGGCAGCGTCGCGGGCGAAGTCACGATCGCCGACGGCGCCACGCTCGCCCCGGGCAACAGCCCGGGCAGCCTGACCACCGGCGGGCTGCTGCTGAGCGGCGGCTCCATCCTCAGCTACGAACTCGGCGCGGCCGGCGTGGTGGGCGGGCCGCTCAACGAGCTCGTCACCGTCAACGGCAACCTCGTGCTCGACGGTACGCTGAACGTTGCAGAGTCGAGCGGCGGCACCTTCGGGCCCGGCCTGTACCGCCTCATCAAGTACACCGGCGCGCTCACGGACAACGGCCTAGCCATCGGCACGACGCCGGGCGCAGCGGCCGACTTGTACGTGCAGACCGGCGTGGCCAGCGAGGTCAACCTGATCAACAGCGCCGGCACCACGCTCAACTACTGGGACGGCGGCGATTCGAGCAAGTTCAACGACGGCAGCGTCGCCGGCGGCGCCGGCACCTGGCGCATCGGCAGCCCGGGCGATGGCTGGGCCGGCATCGACGGCAAGCTCAACACAGGCTGGAAGCAGGACGCGTTCGCGATGTTCGGCGGCACCGCCGGCACCGTCACGGTGGACAACAGCGGCGGCAACGTCAGCATCGGCGGCGCGCAGTTCTTCGTCGACGGCTATGTGGTGAACGGCGCTGCGCTCACGCTCGGCCAGGCCGAGACCGTGATCCGCGTCGGCGACGGCACGGCTTCGGGCGCCAGCATGACGGCCACCATCAATGCCGCGCTCACCGGCGCGGGCGGCCTGACGAAGGACGACGCGGGCACGCTGGTGCTCAACGGCGCCAACGACTACACCGGCGGCACGCACGTGAAGGCGGGCGTGCTGCAGGGCAACACCACCAGCCTGCAGGGCGACATCGTCAACGACGCGAAGCTCACCTTCGACCAGACGGTGAACGGCACCTACGCCGGCACCCTGAGCGGCACCGGCAGCCTGCGCAAGATCGGCGCAGGCGAGCTGCAGCTCGCGGCGGTCAACAGCTACAGCGGCGGCACGCAGGTCGATGTCGGCACCGTGAACGCCGGCATCACCGGCGTACTGGGCACCGGCCCGGTGTTCGTGGCGGGCGGTGCCGGACTGGTCTTCAGCGGCAGTGCCGATGCGGGCAGCCTGCAGATCACGGCAGGCCCGGTGCAGCAGACCAACGGCGGGTTCATCCAGTTCAAGGACAGCGCCTCGGCCGGCAACGCGACCATCGTCACGCAGGAGAACGGCGCGATCGATTTCCGCGGCAACGCGACGGCCGGCAACGCCACCATCGAGAACCGCGGCGGCGAGACCACCGTCTGGTTCAACGCGACCGCGGGCAAGGCCCACATCACCAACTACGCGGGAGGCTCGACCAACTTCCTCGACGACGGCTCGGCCGGCCAGGCCACGCTCGTCAATGAGACCGGCGGCGTCGTCGACTTCTTCGACCGCGTGACGGCCGACCAGGCAACGGTGGTGAACAAGTCGGGCGGCACCGTCCGCATCAGCAAGATGACCACCGACGGCATCACCATCGGTTCGCTCGAGGGGGCAGGCCGGGTGCTGCTCGGCGCCAAGGCGCGGACCACCGGCGGACTGAACACCAGCACGGAAGTGTCCGGCGTGATCTCCGGCGTGGGCGGCTCGCTCGTGAAGGTCGGCACCGGCACAGCTCACGCTGTCGGGTGCCAACACCTACACCGGCGGCACGGCCTTGCATCAAGGTCGTTTGAACCTCGGCCACAACCAGGCCCTGGGCACCGGCGCGCTGGCGATGGACGACGACACCACGCTGGGCTTCAGCGCCGATGGCCTGACCATCGCCAACGCGGTCCAGCTGACGGGCAGCAACGACCCGGTCATCGACACCGGTGCGTTCTTCGAGACCTTGAGCGGCGCCATCAGCGGCGGCGGCTTCATCACGAAGCAGGGCACGGGCACGTTGACGCTCTCGGGCGCCAACACCTACACCGGTGCCACCGACGTGGCCCAGGGCACCCTGAAGGCCGGCGCAGCCAACACCTTCAGTGCCAGCTCGGCGCACAGCGTGGCGGCAGGCGCGACCCTCGACCTCGCGGGCTTCAACCAGACGGTCGCATCGCTGACCAACAGCGGCACCGTCTCGCTCGTCGGCACCGCACCGGGAACGACGTTGACCGTCAACGGCGCCTACGTCGGCAACAACGGCGTGCTGAAGCTGGGCACCGCGCTCAACGGCAGCGGCCCGTCGGACCGCCTGGTCCTCGACGGCGCGGCGGCGGTTGCCAGCGGCAAGACCAGCGTGCAGATCACCAACCTCGGTGGCCTAGGCGCCCTGACCAGCGGCAACGGCATCGAAATCATCAGCGCGCAGAACGGTGCGACCACGACGGCGCAGACCAGCAAGGAGGCTTTCTCGCTCGCCGGTGGCCATATCGACGCGGGTGCCTACGAGTACCGGCTCAACGCAGGCGACGCCAAGGGCGCGGGCGAGAACTGGTACCTGCGCTCGACCACCAATGCGGTCTCGCCGACCAACCCCGGCGGCCTGTCCGTGGTCACCTACCGGCCGGAAGCGGCGCTCTACGCGGCGCTGCCAAGCCAGCTGCGCCAGGGCAACCTCGCGATGCTGGGCGACCTGCACAAGCGCGTGGGCGATGACGACGTCAAGGGCACGGCCACCACGCCCACCGGCTCGGACCGCCGTGCCTGGGGCCGCGTGCTCTCCACCGACATCGACATCCGCCAGGGCGGTACCGTCTCGCCCACCAGCAAGGGCCGCCTGACCGGCTTCCAAGTCGGCACCGACCTGCTGTCCACGCCGAACTGGCACGCCGGCCTCTACGTCGGCCAGCTCGATGGCGATGCCACGGTCAACGGCTTTGCCAGCGGCGTGAGCAACCTGCGCGTGGGTCGCAACGACCTGCGCAGCCAATACGTCGGCGTCTACGGCACCTACACCGGCGACAGCGGCTTCTACGCCGATGCCGTGGTGCAGTCGGGTCGCCATCGCTACACGGTGGAGCCGATGCTGAGTGCCGGCACGGCCGGCAAGGGCCACAGCCTGTTGGCCTCCATCGAAGTCGGCCAGGCCTTTGCGCTGGGCGGCAGTGGCTGGAGCATCGAGCCGCAGCTGCAGCTCATCCACCAGCAGCTGAGCCTGGGCGATTCGACGATCCTTGGCGCCGTGGTGCAACCCAAGGCCGACAGCGGCTGGATCGCCCGTGCAGGCGTTCGGGTGAAGGGCGAGATCGACACCGGCATGGGCATGCTGCAGCCGTACGGTCGCCTCAACGTCTACAAGACCTCGAGCGGCACGGACATCGCGCGCTTCGTGAACGGTGCGACCACGACCGACATCCTGGCGCCGACCGGTGGCACGAGCACCGAGCTGGCGGGCGGCTTCACCCTGGCGCTGAGCCAGACGACCAGCCTCTACGGCGAAGTCGGCAAGCTCTGGTCCTCGGGCGGAGACGCCAAGGTCAAGAGCGGGATCAATGGCTCGCTGGGCGTTCGGGTGAAGTGGTAAGGGGTTGAGCGGGTTCCTCTTCGGAACCCGCAGCACCCGCCTCGCGGCGCCGCCGGTACGAACCCGGCGCGCCGCCCGTCCAGGCCTTGAAGGCGCGCTGGAAGGCTGCGCTGTCCGCGAAGCCCAGCTCTTCGGCCAGTGCGGCCAGCGGCACGGTGCTGGTGTTGAGCCGCACGATGGCCAGGTCGCGCCGCAACTGGTCTTTCAGCGACTGGAACGACGTGCCTTCCGTCGCCAGGTGGCGCTGCAAGGTGCTGACGGACATGTGCAGGCTGCCTGCCGTGGTCGCCAGGTCGGCCCACGCCGGCCGGTTCTGCTGCAGCACGGCGCGCACCCGGGCGCTCACGGCCTGCTCGGCCAGCCGGGGCAGGATCACGTTGGCCGGTGAGGCCGCGAGAAAAGTCTGCATCGCCTGCGCATCGCGGTGCACCGGCGTGGCGAGCGCACTGCTGTCGAACCACACGGCCGACAACGGCTGGCCGAACTGCAGCGGCCCGGGGAACACCTTGGCGTACCCGTCGGCGTAAGGCGGCAGCTCGAAGCCGAAATCGAAACGGCGGGCCACCAGTCGCCCGCCGTGCAGCCATGCGAACAGGCGCCAATACACCCGCAGCATCAGCTCGTGCAGAAAGTTCTGGTGCGTGGCGGCCAGGTTGTTCAGTTGAAGCCCGAAGCCCGCGAGCGGGCCTTCGCGCAGCGGCACCAGCGTCAAATCGTCCTGCAGCAGGCTGAAGGTGTGCGCCACGCGGCGCAGTGCCACCTCGAAGGTGGGCGCGCCCAGCGTGGAGCGTGTCATCAGCGCGAAGCTGCCGCGGCGCAGGCGGCGCGTCAGGAAGCACAGGGCTTCATCGTCCAGCCGTTCCATCAGCAGCGCGAACAGGGCCACGTACTGCTCGGCCGTGACGCGCGCGCCCATTTCGTCGAGCAGCGCGGGCTCGATGCCGGCGTCTTCCAGCGCGGTGTCGATGTCGATCGGTGCCGCAGCGCCCCGGGCACGGATGCCCGAAAGCATGCCGTGGACGAAGGCGATCGGAATGGTGACGGGTGGTTGCAGCATGGACCGGGCGATCAGACACCAAGCATGCCACCGTGTCGATTGACGTTTTCTGCAATGCGATCGAAGCGAAGCGCAATCGCCGGGCCGGCGCCAGATTTCTACCATTCGGCCACACAACAAAGAGACGGAGACAGCAACCATGTACCTCACCCAGGCACTTCACCGCAGCGTGCAGCAGCGCCCCGACAAGGCGGCCTTGCGCTTTGCCGGCCGCACCTGCAGCTTTCGCGAATACGCCGAACGCGTTGCGCGCCTGGCGGGGACGCTGCAGGCGCTCGGCATGCAGACCGGCGACCGCGTTGCGATGCTGGCGCTCAATTCCGCCCGCTATCTCGAATACCAGATGGCCGTGCCCTGGGGCGGCGGCGTGCTCAACCCCTGCAACATCCGCTGGTCGGCCGCGGAGATCCTCTATTCGCTGGAGGATTCGGGCTCGACCATCCTGCTGGTCGACGAGACCTTCCGGAGCCTGGCCGAACAGATCCGCGATCAGGCCAAGAGCCTGCGCGAGGTGATCTACTGCGGCGACGGCGCATTGCCGGCCGGCATGCTCGGCTACGAGGGCCTGATCGATGCAGCGTCGCCGGTGCCCGATGCCGCGCGGCGCGACGAGGACCTGGCCGGCATCTTCTACACCGGCGGCACCACCGGCTTTCCCAAGGGCGTGATGCTGAGCCACACCAACATGTGCAGCTCGGGCCTGGCCCTGCATGCCGAACACCTGGCGCCGCCCGATGGCTGCTACCTGCATGCCGCACCGATGTTTCACCTGGCCGACATGGGGCTCGCGACACCGCACTGGTTCGAGGGCAACACGCATTCGATCATTCCGATGTTCAGCCCCGAGGGCGTGCTGAACGCCATCGAGAGTGACCACGTCACCCACATCCTGCTGGTGCCCACCATGATCCAGATGCTGGTCGACCACCCCGCGATGCGGGAGCCGCGCGACCTGAGCAGCCTGAAGTGCATCGCCTACGGTGCCTCGCCCATCTCGGAGGCGGTGCTGAACTGCGCGATAGACGCCTTTCCGGGCGTCGATTTCGTGCAGGCCTACGGCATGACCGAGCTGTCGCCGCTGGCCACCCTCAACCCGGCGCGCAACCACACGGCCGAAGGCCGCAAGCTCGGCAAGCTGCGCTCGGCCGGCCGCGCCAGCTACTGCATGGAAGTGCGCATCGTCGATGCCGACGGCACCGAAGCACCGCGTGGCACCGTGGGCGAGGTGGCCGTGCGCGGCCCCAACGTGATGCAGGGCTACTGGAACAAGCCCGAGCTGACGGCCGCTGCCGTGCGCGACGGCTGGATGCACACGGGCGACGACGCCTACACGGGCGACGACGGCTACATCTTCGTGGTCGATCGCCTGAAAGACATGATCATCAGCGGCGGCGAGAACATCTACTCGGCCGAGGTCGAGAACGCCATCACCCAGCATCCGGCGGTGGCCGCCTGTGCGGTGATCGGTATCCCGAGCGAGGAGTGGGGCGAGGCCGTGCATGCGGCGCTGGTGCTCAAGCCGGGGCAGGACATCCGCACCGAAGACCTCATCTTGCATTGCAAGACATTGATCGCGAACTACAAATGCCCGCGCAGCGTGGCCATCGTCGACGCGCTGCCGCTGTCGGGCGCCGGCAAGGTGCTCAAGACCAAGCTGCGCGAACCCTTCTGGCAAGACCGCCAGCGTGGCGTAGCCTGAGCCTGTTTTCCCTTTTGTCCAATCTTCAGGAGACCTTCATGAGTCAAGACGTCTATGTGGTCGGGGTCGGCATGATCCCCTTCACCAAGCCGGGCGCGAACCAGCCCTATCCGCAGATGGCCGCGCATGCCACGAATGCCGCGCTGAAAGATGCAGGCATCGGCTACGAGCTGATCCAGCAGGCCTATGTGGGCTATGTGTATGGCGACTCCACCGCCGGCCAGCGTGCGCTCTATGAAGTGGGCATGACCGGTATTCCGGTGGTCAACGTCAACAACAACTGTTCGACCGGATCGACCGCGTTGTTTCTTGCACGGCAGGCCGTCGCCAGCGGTGCGGCCGACTGCGTGCTCGCACTCGGCTTCGAGCACATGAGCCCGGGGGCGCTGGGTGCGGTGTTCAACGACCGGCCGAGTCCCTTCGACCACTTCGAGAGCATCACCGACGAGCTGGTGGGCAACGAACAGGTGCCGCTCGCGCTTCGCTACTTCGGCGGTGCGGGGCTCGCCCACATGCAGCAATACGGCACGCAGATGTCCACCTTCGCGAAGATCCGCGCCAAGGCCAGCCGCCATGCGTCGAACAACCCGGTGGCGCTGTTCCGCACCGTCGTCACCGAAGAAGAGGTGATGGCCGCGCCCGTCATGTGGCCCGGCGTGATGACGCGGCTGATGGCCTGCCCGCCCACCTGCGGCGCGGCGGCGGCCATCGTCTGCTCGCCGCGCTTTGCGGAGCGTCATGGTCTGGACCGCAGCGTGCGCATCAAGGCGCAGGCCATGACCACCGACCGCGCCGTGACCTTCGAGAGCCGCGACATGCGCGAGGTGGTCGGCTTCAGCATGGCGCAGGAAGCCGCGCAGAAGGTGTACGACGCGGCCGGTGTCGGCCCGAAGGACATCGACGTGGTCGAGCTGCACGACTGCTTCGCGCACAACGAGCTGATCAGCTACGAGGCGCTCGGCCTGTGCCCGGTGGGCGGCGCCGAGAAGTTCGTGGTCGATGGCGACAACACCTATGGTGGCAAGGTGGTGACCAATCCGTCTGGTGGGCTGCTGTCAAAGGGCCATCCGCTCGGTGCCACGGGGCTGGCGCAATGCACGGAGCTGGTCCAGCAACTGCGCGGCACGGCAGACAAACGGCAGGTCGAAGGCGCGCGGATGGCATTGCAGCACAACCTCGGCTTGGGCGGCGCTTGCGTGGTCACGCTCTACGAACGCGTCTGAGGGCAGAAACCATGATCGACAAGAAATGGATCGGCCACGAACTGCCGCCTGCGGTGCTGCCCATCGAGCGCAGCCGGCTGCAGTTCTTTGCCAAGGCCATCGGCGAGACCGATCCGGTCTACACCGATGCGGCTGCGGCGCGCGACGCCGGATACCCCGATCTGCCTGCGCCACCGACTTTCCTTTTCGCGGCCGAACTGGACTCGGGCGCCTCGAACCAATTGCTGGGCGACCTGCAGATCCCGCTGTCCAAGCTGCTGCACGGCGAGCAGAGCTTCGACTATCACCGCCCGGCCTGCGTCGGCGATACGGTGACCGTGCGTTCCACGATCAGCGACATCTACGACAAGAAGAACGGTGCACTCGAATTCGTCGTGAAGACCTCGCGCGCCACCAACCAGCGCGACGAGCTCGTGGCCGAGCTGCGCACGGTGATCGTCTGCCGCCACTGAAGAAAGCACGCGCCATGACAACTGCCACCTACGACAACATCCAGATCGGGGACGAGCTGCCCGCACTGCAGCTTGCGCCGGTCAACCGCACCACGCTCGCACTCTTCGCGGGCGCCTCGGGCGATCACAACCCGATCCACATCGACACTGATTTCGCGCGCAAGGCCGGCATGCCCGACGTGTTCGCGCAGGGCATGCTGGGCATGGCCTGGCTCGGCCGGCTGCTCACGCAATGGGCGCCGCAGTCGCAGCTGCGCCGCTTCGACGTGCGCTTCCAGGGCATCACGCACCTGGGCCATGCGGTGCGGTGCACCGGCCGCGTGGTCGAGAAGCTGGAGCACAACGGCGAGCGCTGCGTGCGCGTCGAAGTGCAAAGCGCCAACCAGTACGGCCAGGCCCGCATTGCCGGCGAGGCGCTGGTGGCGCTGCGCTGATGCATCCAGACCAAGAAAGAACAGAGACATGACACTCAAACTCGACGGCAAGGTCGCCCTCATCACCGGTTCGGGCCGCGGCATCGGCCGCTCGATCGCGCTCAAGCTCGCCTCCGAAGGCGCGCGCATCGTCGTCAACGACCTCGATGCCGAGCCGGCCGAAGAAACCGTGCAGGCCATCCGCGCGGCGAGTGGGCAGGCCGTGGCGTGCGTGGGGAGCGTGTCGGCGCCGGACTTTGCCGAGCGATTCATCGGCACGGCGGTGAGCGAGTACAAGGGCCTCGACATCGTCGTCAACAACGCGGGCTATACTTGGGACAACGTCGTCCAGAAGATGACCGACGAGCAGCGGTACGCGATGATCGACGTGTACCTGACCGCGCCGTTCCGCATCCTGCGTGCCGCGCAGCCGGTGATCCGCGCGCTGTCCAAGGCCGAGGGCGAAGCCGGCCAGCGCGTGGTGCGCAAGGTGGTCAACATCTCGTCGGTGGCGGGCCTGTTCGGCAACGCGGGCCAAGCCAACTATTCGACCGCCAAGGCCGGCATCGTCGGCATGACGCAGACGCTCGCCAAGGAATGGGGGCGCATGAACGTGACGGTCAACTGCGTGGCCTTCGGCTTCATCCAGACCCGGCTGACCGCGAGCACCGCCGACGCGGCCACCGCGACATCGAGGGCCGCGAGATCAAGGTGGGCATCAACCCCGGGCTGCTCGCGATGATGGAGCAGTCGATCCCGCTCGGCCGCGGCGGCACACCCGAGGAAGCGGCCGGCGCGGTGTACCTGCTGTGCACGCCCGAGTCCGACTACGTGAGCGGCCAGACGCTGATGTGCACCGGCGGCTTGACCGGGATCTGACATGAACACCGTCGAAGGCATCGCCTGGGGCGTGCAGGACGACATCGGTCGCATCGTGCTGAAGCGGCCCGAGAGCGCGAATGCGCTGACATCGGCGAGCGGCCGGGCCCTTGTCCACGCCATCGACGAGGTGCTCGAACAGAAGCCGCGCGCCATCCTGCTGACGGGCGAGGGCAGGGCGTTCTGCGCGGGCGGCGACATCGACGAGTTCGTGGCGGCCGGCGAGAAATTGCCCGAGCTGGTGAACGACATCCTGGACCTGCTGCATCCCGCGTTGCTGCGCCTGGCGGCGAACCCGGCGCCGCTGGTCGTCGCCGTGAACGGACCGGCAGGCGGTGCGGGCGTGGGGCTCGCGCTGTGCGGGGACTTCGTGCTGGCGGCGGAGTCGATGAAGCTGCGCACAGGCTATGCGGCCATCGGCCTATCACCGGATGCCGGTGCCTCGTACTTCCTGTCGCGCCGCGTGGGGCCGGTGCGGGCGCAGCAGTGGCTGATGCTCAGCGAGGCCATCGACAGCCAGCGCTGCCTGGCATCGGGCGCTGTCGATGCGGTCTATCCGGATGCCGGACTCGCTGCCGCAAGCGAAGCATTGGTGGCGCGATTGGCTGCTGGCGCAAGTGCGTCGTTCGCTGGCATCAAGGCCCTGTGCGGTGGCGCCCCGAGCAGGCCGATCGAGGAACACTTCGTGATGGAGCAGAAGCTGCTGCGCGAGCGCGCGGGCAGTGCGGATGCGCGTGAAGGCGTGGCGGCGTTCGTCGCCAGGCGGGCACCGCGCTTCACGGGCCGCTGAGCACGCCGGCTGCTACTGGAGCTGGAGCGCCTTGGGCAGGCCGGGGTTGATCACGTCCATGAGTTTCCTCACATCGTCCGAGATCAGGTAGCTGGAGTGATTGAAGACCGCGGCAATCTTCCTGTCGCCCGAGCCGATCGCAACCTCCAGGCTGGTGCCGTCCGCGATGTCCCGGCCGCTGGCGCCCAACTGCATGTTGAGCACGACGGCACGCGCCGCGCGGTAGATGGCCTGCGCTTCTTCCAGCCGCAGGACCTTCTTGTCCTGCGGGGAGTCCGGTTCCATCGTGATGGCGTTGTCGCGATAGCGGGGCCGCACGGCAGTCATCCGGGCCGGCACGCAGCCGCTCTGGTAGGCAAAGACACGCAGGGCGTCGCGCCCCGACATGTCCGTGGTGCCGTACAGCCTGAGGGTCACGTGCCAGTCTGCGGGCGGCGATTCGGGAAGCTGCTCCGCATGGGCGTGCAGTGCGGCCATCAGCGTGGCCGCGGCGAAGAGCCAGGGCGCGAATCGCTGTAGAGGGTGGGGCCGGGCAATCGTCTTTTCAGGCGTCATGGTCGCTCGTGATGGGAAGGGTGTCTTGCCGCTTCGCCACTGGGCGAAGGACGCTCAGTTGCCGGACAGGCTGCGCGCCGCGCCCAGCATCTCGTGCGTATCGTGCGCCATCACCGCGAGGAACGCCAGCAGCCCGATGTAGTAGACGCTGTAGGTCACCCGCGTCTCGGTGGAGACCGCGTAGTACTGCTGGTTGGTCGGGTCCTTCGGGTCGTACTTCCAGGCCCGCATCACCTGCGGCGCGGCGAGCACCGCCACCAGGATCAGCATCGGGCTCGGCCGCCAGAAGAACAGTCCCGCGAGCACCGGCACGCCCACCAGCCAGACGCGCGGCGTGAGCACGGCGGTGATCTGCCCGCCGTCGAAGGGAGAGAGCGGGATCAGGTTGAAGAGGTTGATGAAGAAGCCCGCATAGGCCAGCGCCAGCAGCAATCGGCTGTCTGATTCCCGCGCCGCGAAGTAGCAGGCCAGCGCCGCGAGGCTGCCGAGCAGCGGGCCGCCGAAGCCGACCCAGGCTTCGGTCTCGACATCGTGCGGCTGGTCCTTGAGCTCGATCCGCGCGCCCACGAACGGAATGAAGGTGGGCAGGCCGACATGCAGTCCGCGCTGCTTCGCCGCGAGGTAGTGCCCCATCTCATGGATGAAGATGAGCGCCACGAAGCCCACCGCATAGCGCCAGCCGAAGACGAAGGCATAGGCCACCACCGACAGCAGCATCGTGCCGCCCGACAGCAGCAACTTGCCGAGCTTGCCCGCGCTCAGCAGAACCAGCAGCAACTTCACCATGGCGCTCGCCCTCGTTCTTTCAGGTCTTCTTCTTGAAGATCTTGGCAATGCCCCAGAGCGCCGCGCCGCCCGCCACGATGGCGATCTTCGCGAACTTGGCCAGGAAGGCCAGCGCCAGCGCGAACAGGCCCAGCTTCTTCACGGCCACGCCGGCCACCAGCGCGGCCAAGCCGTAGGCGGCGACCTTGTCGGTGGACGAGTTGAAGTCGGCGTACTTCTTGCCGTCGTCGTACTGCAGCGCGCCGAGCAGCTTGGCGGCGTCGGGCTTGTACGTTTCGAGGTCTTTCGCGTTGGTGATCAGGTTCAGGCTCAGGTAGCCCTCGCGGCCCAGCGCGTAGGTGTTGTAGTTGACGCCCTGGTTCTCGCCGGTGCTGCCCTTCTTCTTCGAGAGGGCCGACCACACGAGGCGGTGCGTCGAGGCTTCGTACTGCGGCTTCTGCGCCCAGCCCGTGACCTCGATGCCGGGAATGCCGCGCTTGGCGCGCTCCTCGTTCGCAGCCTCGGTGCCTTCCTTGAGGCTCTTGAGCAGGTCGTCGGCGTTCCAGTCCTTCGCGTCGTCGTCCTTGATGTAGCCCTCTTTCACGAACTTGACGACGGCCATCCAGTCGGCATCGTCGGCGGGGAAGATCGCGCCGATGAAGGTGTCGTCGGTCCGGTTGCCCATGCTGCGTATGAGCTGCGCGGCGGCGGGCGTCGGCACCCAGACGTAGCCGGCCGGCAGGTGCAGGTGGGCCTGGTCGCGCAGCGTGATGTCGGCCGGGCCGGTCTTCTGAACGGCCTTGGCGGCCTTGAAGGCGGCTTCCTGCTCGGCTTCCAGTGAGCTGGCGGTGGAGGCTGTGGGGATGGCGGGAGGCGCAGCGTTGCCGATGTTGGTGGCCGTGAGGGCGCACGCGAGCAGCAAGCCGGCCGTCAGGCGGGCAATGAATACGCAAGTTCTCTCTCCTCGGTTGTTGTCGGTTTTTGTGAGACGCGAGGAGTTTATCGGTGCCCGGAACGGTGCCCAACAGTGCGTTTTTTCAGGGCCAGGGCGTGGGCGGCGGAATCTCGCACACCGGCTCGACGTCGATGCTCTTGAAGTCCGCCGGCGAGACGATTTCCAGGTACTCCATGTCGGGCGAGTAGTCGAACAGGAAGTGCCGGATGCCGGGCCGCTGGTGCACCACGTCGCCGGCTTCGACCAGGGTTTCCTTGTCTTCGTACATGAAGCGGGCCCAGCCCTTGACCATGATCACGATCTGGAAGTCCGCCTCGTGGCGGTGCCAGCCGGTGCCCGTTTCCGGTGCCATGTTGGCCTTGACCAGATGCGCGATGACCTTGCCGTTGGTGGCCTCCGCGATGCCAAGGTCGCGATACAGGAAGAAATCGCGCAGGCCGCCCGAGACGAACTCTGTGTCACCGGGCTTGACGTGGGAGAACTGGGTGGAGGTACGGTCCAGCATGGGGCGCTCCTTCGCAGGTGGTTGTGTGCTGCGCCGCAGCACGCATAAAGCGTTCCTGTTCGTGGGGCCTTTTGTTTGAGTC
>CAMATD010000095.1 GCA_945860785.1 Variovorax sp. YR752
TGCGAGATCAGCAACCGCATCGCGCCCGAGCATCTGGAAGTCAGCAGCAGCGAGCCGCAGCGCTGGGAGCCGCTGCTGCGCCACGCCGGCGCGATCTTCCTCGGCGCCTTCACCAGCGAGAGCCTGGGCGACTACTGCGCCGGCCCGAACCACGTGCTGCCGACCAGCGGCACGGCGCGCTTCTCGAGCCCCCTGGGTGTCTACGACTTCCAGAAGCACTCGAGCCTGATCGAGGTCAGCGAAGCCGGCGCCCAGGTGCTCGGGCCCATCGCCGTCACGCTGGCCGAAGGAGAAGGCTTGCAGGCGCATGCAGAAGCCGCCCGCATGCGCCTGCGTAAGATCTGAGGCTCTACAAAAACCCGTTTCCGGGAGGAGCCATCCAGATGATTCACCGTCTCCATCGTTCGCGGCTGTTCAAGTTCGCCACGGGCCTCGTCGCAGGCGCAGCCTTGCTGGCCGCCTGCACCCAGATGCCGCAGGCGCGCAACGAGTCGGCCGCGCTATCCGCCACGCCCAGCGCTCCCGCGGCTGCGCCCGCACCGGCGCAGCTGGGCACGCAATGGGGCGAGGGCATCGAATCGAAGACCCGCACGGTCAACGCCAGGCGGCTGAGCCCCGATCAACCCGATGAAGTGGCCTCGCTGGGCTACAACGAAGCGTCCGCCGTGCGCCGCAGCGTGGGCAGCAACCCCGAGCGCCGGCTCAACCTGCTGCTGGCCCAGGGTGATGTCGAATGGTCGGTGATCGACGAGAGCGACCGCCCCCTGCCGCTGCAGCGCGCGCGCCGCAGCGACGACATGTTCCGCATCGCCGGTGTCGAAGGTTCGCGCTACACGCTGCGCTTTCGCAACCTCAGCGACCGCAGCTACGAGGTGATCGCCACGGTCGACGGCCTCGACGTGCTGAACGGCAAGCCCGGCAGCCTGCGCAACGGCGGCTATGTGCTGCGCCCGCAGCAGGTGCTCAACATCGAGGGCTTCCGCAAGAGCCAGAGCGAGGTCGCGGCCTTCCGCTTTGCCGCACCGGGCCGCGCCTATGCAGCGAACACCGAAGCGGGCGACGTGCGCAACATCGGCGTGATCGGTGCCGCGTTGTTCGAGCTCGAACAACCTGAAGCGCCGCGCCGTCCGCGGCGCGACGCCACGCCGCCGCAGCCCAGTGCCTTCCCGGCCGATGGCGCGTACGCGCCGCCGCCGCGCTACCGCAAATAAGTGATGCCATGAAACGCACCGCCGTCCTGCTGCTGCCGCGCCTGTCGGTGCTGTTGCTCGCATTGGCGGCCGGTGCCGCTGCGCAGGCGATGAGCATCCGCGAACTGCGCACGCTCGAAGCCAACGAGAAGGACGGCAAGGCCTACGCCAGCTACTACCTTGTCGGCGTGCTCGAAGGCCTGCGCGAGGGTGTCGAATCGTCGCAGCGCAACGGCCAGAAGCCGACGTTCTGCGTCGAAGGCCGCCGCCTCGAGCCTTCAATGGCCCGATCGCTCTACCAGACCGAGCTGACCCGCAACGCCGACAGCTACGAAGCCGACATGCCCGTGCAACTGGTCATGTCCGGCGCCCTCAGAAACAGCTACTGCTGCACCCGATGACCGCTCCCGACCCCGCCCGCCTGCCGCTCGACCGCATCCGCACCGACGTGCGCGCCATGCATGCCTACGCCGTGCAGGACGCACGCGGCTTCGTCAAGCTCGACGCGATGGAAAACCCCTTCGGCCTGCCGCTCGCGCTGCAGGCCGAGCTCGGCGCGCGGCTCGGCGCGCTGGCGCTCAATCGCTACCCGGGCGACCGCGGTGCCGACCTGCGGTGCGCGCTGGCGGCCCATGCGCAGATGCCCGAGGGCTTCGAGCTGATGCTGGGCAACGGCTCGGACGAACTGATTTCGCTCTTGGCCATCGCCTGCGACCAACCCGGCGCCGCCGTGCTGGCCCCCGTGCCCGGCTGCGTGATGTACGCCATGAGCGCCCAGCTGCAGGGCCTGCGCTTCGTCGGCGTGCCGCTCACGGCCGACTTCGAGCTCGACGAGGCGGCCATGCTGGCTGCCATCGCGCGCGAGAAGCCCGCCATCGTCTATCTCGACTACCCGAACAACCCGACCGCCAACCTCTGGGACGACGCGGTCGTCGAGAAGATCGTCGAGGCCCAGGGCGCGCAGGGCGGCCTGGTGGTGATCGACGAGGCCTACCAGCCCTTCGCCGCCCGCAGCTACATCGACCGGCTCGCGAAGCACGGCCACGTGCTTTGGATGCGCACGCTCAGCAAGTTCGGCCTGGCCGGCATCCGCCTGGGCTACCTCATGGGGCCGGCCGCGCTGATCGCCGAGGTCGACAAGGTCCGCCCACCCTACAACATCAGCGTGCTCAACTGCGAGTGCGCGCTGTTCGCGCTGGAGCGCGCCGAGGTGTTCGAGGCCCAGGCCAGACAGATCCGCGAGGAGCGCCACCGCCTGATGATGGGGCTGGGCCGGCTGCAGGGCGTCAAGACCTGGCCCAGCGACGCCAACATGATCCTTTTGCGCGTGCCCGATGCCGCCAAGACCTTCGAGGGCATGAAGGCGCGCGGTGTTCTGGTGAAGAACGTTTCTAAAATGCACGAACTGCTGGCAAATTGCCTGCGCCTCACCGTCGGAACGGCCGACGAAAATGCGCGGATGCTCGCGGCACTCGAAGCCTCACTATGACCACCCCCCAGATTGCCGATCGCACCGCATCGGTCACCCGCAACACCGCCGAGACGAAGATCACGGTCAGCGTCAACCTCGACGGCACCGGCCAGGCCAAGCTGTCCACCGGCATCGGCTTCTTCGACCACATGCTCGACCAGATCGCGCGCCACGGCCTGATCGATCTCGACATCGACTGCCAGGGCGACCTGCACATCGACGGCCACCACACGGTGGAAGACGTGGGCATCACGCTGGGCCAGGCGGTGGCCAAGGCCATCGGCGACAAGAAGGGCATTCGCCGCTATGGCCATGCCTACGTGCCGCTCGACGAGGCGCTGAGCCGCGTGGTCATCGACTTCTCGGGCCGCCCCGGCCTCGTCATGCACGTGCCTTTCACCAGCGGCATGATCGGTACCTTCGACAGCCAGCTCACCTACGAGTTTTTCCAGGGCTTCGTGAACCACGCCTTCGTCACGCTCCACATCGACAACCTCAAGGGCGTGAACGCGCACCACCAGTGCGAGACCGTGTTCAAGGCCTTTGCGCGTGCCATGCGCGGCGCGCTCGAGCTCGATCCGCGCTCCGTCGGCGTCATTCCCTCGACCAAGGGTTCGCTCTGAATTCCTCCAGCGAACAGCTATGAAATCTGTAGCAAATACCGTCGCGGTCGTCGACTACGGCATGGGCAACCTGCGCTCCGTCTCGCAGGCCGTGCAGCATGCGGCCGATCAGGTCGGCGTGCAGGTCTTCGTCACTTCCGACCCGGACGTGGTGCGCAAGGCCACGCGCGTGGTGCTGCCGGGGCAGGGCGCCATGCCCGACTGCATGCGCGAGCTGCGCGATTCCGGTTTGCAGGAGTCGGTGCTCGAAGCCGCGGCGAGCAAGCCGCTCTTCGGCGTCTGCGTCGGCATGCAGATGCTGCTGTCGCGCAGCGACGAAGGACCGACCGACGGCTTGGGCCTCATTCCAGGCGAGGTCGTCAAGTTCGAGCTCGCGGGGCGCCTGCAGCCCGATGGCAGCCGCTTCAAGGTGCCCCAGATGGGCTGGAACCAGGTGCGCCAGGCCCAGCCGCATGCGGTGTGGGCGGGCGTTCCCGACATGAGCTATTTCTACTTCGTGCACAGCTTCTACGCGCGGCCGGCCGACGCCCGGCACAGCGTGGGCGAGGCCGATTACGGCGCGAGCTTTACCGCAGCCATCGCACGCGATAACATTTTTGCAACCCAGTTCCACCCGGAGAAGAGTGCGGACCACGGGTTGCAGCTCTATCGAAATTTCCTCCACTGGAATCCCTGAACCATTTTTTCCGCCCGGGCCGAACCTTCCGCAGCCCGGTTTCCGCATACTCGCGTCACTTCCATGCTCCTCATTCCCGCCATTGATCTCAAAGACGGCCACTGCGTTCGCCTCAAACAGGGCGACATGGACCAGTCCACCATCTTCAGCGAAGACCCCGTCGCCATGGCCCGCAAGTGGGTCGAGGCCGGCGCGCGCCGGCTGCACCTGGTCGATCTGAATGGCGCCTTCGCCGGCAAGCCGCAGAACCACGCGGCCATCAAGGCCATCCTGCAGGAAGTGGGCGACGACATTCCGGTGCAACTCGGCGGCGGCATCCGCGACCTCGACACCATCGAGTGCTACATCGACGACGGCCTGCGCTACGTGATCATCGGCACCGCCGCGGTCAAGAATCCGGGCTTCCTGAAGGACGCCTGCAGCGCCTTCGGCGGCCACATCATCGTGGGCCTCGATGCCAAGGACGGCAAGGTCGCCACCGACGGCTGGAGCAAGCTCACGGGCCACGAGGTGGCCGACCTGGGCAAGAAGTTCGAGGACTACGGCGTCGAATCGATCATCTACACCGACATCGGCCGCGACGGCATGCTCTCGGGCATCAACATCGAGGCCACCGTCAAGCTCGCGCAGGCGCTGACCATCCCGGTGATCGCCTCGGGCGGCCTGTCGAACATGGCCGACATCGACCAGCTCTGCGCGGTCGAGTTCGAGGGCGTCGAAGGCGTGATCTGCGGACGCGCCATCTACTCGGGCGACCTCGACTTCGCGGCTGCGCAGGCGCGCGCCGACGAACTGGCCGGCGCCTGACGCCTTCGCTGTAGCGGCGCGTGCTCTCCGCGCTCGCCATTGCCAACTACCGGTCGCTGCGCCAGCTGACGGTGCCGCTGGGGCGGCTCACGGTGGTCACGGGGGCCAATGGCAGCGGCCAGTCGAGCGTGTACCGCGCGATGCGGCTGCTGGCCGACATCGCGAATGGAGGCGTGATCCGTTCGCTGGTGCGCGAGGGTGGTTTGTCTTCTACGCTGTGGGCCGGGCCCGAGCGCTTCTCGGCGGCGATGCTGCGCGGCGATGTGCCGGTGCAGGGCACGACCCGCAGCGAGCCGGTCGCGCTGAAGCTGGGGTTCGCCGGCGCCGAGTCGGAAGACTTCGGCTATGCCATCGACATCGGCCTGCCGCCCCCAATTCCGTCGACGGCCTTCTCGCGAGACCCGCAGATCAAGCACGAAGCGATCTGGAGCGGCCCGCTGCTGCGGCCTTCGACGCAACTGGTCGACCGCAAGGGCGCGGCGCTTCGCCTGCGCGAAGGAAAGAGCTGGCAGGCCGTCGGCCGGCCGATCCCGGCCTTCGCCAGCATGATGACGGAGCACGTCGACCCGCGCGACGCCCCCGAGATGCTCACGCTGCGCGAGCAGATGCGCTCCTGGCGCTTCTACGATCACTTCCGCTCCGACGCCGAGGCGCCCGCGCGCCAGCCGCAGCTGGGCACCTACACGCCCGTGCTCGCCAACGATGGCGCCGACCTGGCTGCAGCCCTGCAGACCATCCGCGAGATCGGGGACGGTGAGGCGCGCGATCGCGCCGTGGACGACGCATTCCCGGGTGCCAGCGTCGAAGTCCAGGTGGAGGGCGATCGCTTCCAGACGCTGATGCACCAGCACGGCCTTTTGCGGCCCCTGACGGCGGCGGAACTCTCGGATGGCACCCTGCGCTACCTGTTGTGGATTGCCGCGCTGCTCACCCCCCGTCCGCCCGCGCTGCTGGTGCTCAACGAGCCCGAGACCAGCCTGCACCCCGACCTGTTGCCGGCCCTCGGTCGTCTCGTCGCGCAGGCGGCGCGACAGTCGCAGGTGATCGTGGTGTCGCACGCCGCGCGCTTGATCGCCGCCCTGGACGACAGCGAAGGCCTGCAGCCAGTGGTGCTCGAAAAGCAGTTCGGCGAAACCCGCATCGCAAATCTCGACATGAGCGAAATACCGCGCTGGGAGTGGCCAGCGCGGTAAGGAAGCGCGGGCCTACTCGGCCTTCACCGACATCGTCTGGATGATCGTCTCCAGCTGCGCGCTCATCGGCAGGTTGATGCTTTCCACCGAAGGCAGCTTGCGCAGGAACCAGCGCTTGTACTGCCGCTCGATCTCACCGTCTTCCGCCAGCACCTGGAAGGTGTCGTTGATCACCTTGACCAGTTGCGCGTCGCCCTTGCGGTACATGATCCCGTAGGGGTCGTAGGAGAGGAAGTCGCCCACCACCTCGTAGTCGGCCTTGGCGGCGTCCTGCGCGATCAGCCCGTAGAGCAGCACGTCGTCGGTGGCGAAGGCGTCGGCCTGTCCGCTCTTCACGAGCCCGAACGATTCCGCGTGGTCGCGCATCACCTGCAGGTTGATGCCGAGCTTGAACCTCTCCGAGAGATCGCGCAGCGTCTTCTCGTTGGTGGTGCCGGCCGTCACCGCCACCTTCTTGCCGGCCAGGTCGCGGAACGACTTGATCGGCGAACCCTTCTTCACCAGCACCTTGGTGCCCGAGACGAACATCGTGGGCGAGAAGCTCACGCGCTTCTGGCGTTCGAGGTTGTTGGTGGTGGAGCCGCACTCCAGGTCGACCTTGCCGCTCGCGACCGCGTCGATGCGCGAATCGGAGGTGACGGGCACCCACTTGGTCGTGAGGCTCTTGTTCACCGCGTCCTCGATGGCCGTCACCAGCGCGCGGCAGAGCTCGATCGAATAGCCGATGGGTTCCTTGCGCGCATTGAGGTACGAGAAGGGCACCGACGACTCGCGGTAGCCGATGGTGATGGCGCCGGTCTCGCGGGCCTTGGCAAGGGTGCCGGTCAGCGCGGTGGGGGCCTGCTCCTGCGCCCGTGCCGGCCCCGTGGCGAGCGCGGCGGCCGCCAGCAGTCCGGCGAAGAGAACCGACAGCGTGGCCTTGAGCTTCATGGCGCGCCTCACGCGTGCGCCGGGTGGGCGAGGGTGGCGTCATCGCTCTCGGAGAGCAATTCGCCTTCCCACTTGGCGACCACCGCGGTGGCGATGGAGTTGCCCACCGCGTTGGTGGCCGAGCGGCCCATGTCGAGGAAGGTGTCCACGCCCAGGATCAGCAGCAGGCCGGCCTCGGGAATGTCGAAGTGGTTCAGCGTGGCGGCAATCACCACCAGCGAGGCGCGCGGCACGCCGGCCATGCCCTTGGAGGTCAGCATGAGGATCAGCAGCATCGTGATCTGCGTGCTGATCGGCATGTGGATGTTGTAGGCCTGCGCGATGAAGAGCACGGCGAAGGTGCAGTACATCATCGAGCCGTCGAGGTTGAACGAGTAGCCCATCGGCATCACGAAGCTCGAGATCTTGCGCTTCACGCCGAAACGGTCGAGCGCCTGCAGGATCTTCGGGTAGGCCGCTTCCGAGCTGGCGGTGCGAAGGAGAGCAGGAAGGCTTCCTTGATGAGCACCAGCAGCTTGAACACGCGCGGCCCGAGGAACAGGAAGCCCGCCAGGACCAGCACGCTCCACAGCACGAAGAGGCCGAGGTAGAAGTCGCCCATGAACACCGCGAACTTCAGCAGAATGCCCAGGCCGTTCACCGCCACGGTGGCGGCCATGGCGGCCAGCACGGCGAGCGGCGCGAGCTTCATCATGTAGCCCGTGATCTTGAGCATGGCGTGCGAAAGCTCCTCGATGGCGGCCACCAGCGTCTTGGCCTTGTCGCCGAGCGAGGCGAGCGCCACGCCGAAGAACATCGAGAACACCACGATCTGCAGGATCTCGTTGTTGGCCATGGCCTCGACGAACGACTTGGGCACCGTGTGGCTCACGAAGTCCTTCAGCGTGAACTTGGAGGTGGCCAGGTTGGCCGAGGCGCCGATGTCGGGCAGCGGCAGGCCGAGGTTCTCGCCGGGCTTGAGCAGGTTGGCCATGACGAGGCCGATGACCAGCGAGATCAGCGAGGCGGTGAGGAACCAGCCGATGGCCTTGCCGAACACGCGGCCCACCGATTTGGCGTCGCCCATGTGGGCAATGCCCACCACCAGGGTGGAGAACACCAGCGGTCCGATCAGCATCTTGATCAGGCGCAGGAAAACGTCCGAGATGATGGATACGTAGTCCGCGATTTCCTTTGAGGCCTTCTTGTCCGGAAAGCTCGAGAAGATCATGTAGCCCACGATGATGCCGAGCACCATAGCGATCAGGATCCAGGCGGCCATCGGCAGCTTTTTCTTCATTGCGTATCCCCTTTGTCGTGTGTGAGTGGTTTTTCTCGAGTGCACGGGACCGACTTGCACGTTGTCCCTCGATGCAAGCAGCGACAGGGTATCCAAGAAGGCCCCGGGCACGCAATGGCCCCCGATGCCAATTCCGTGCCATGACACGGGCGCTGCCTACAATTCCTCACATGGAAATCACCCCGATCGACTTTCGCGGCCAGCCTGCAGTCCGTGCCACCGGCTCCGACGGGAGCACCCTGACCGTGGCGCTGCATGGCGCGCAAGTGCTCTCTTGGCGCACGTCCGACGGGGGGGAAAGGTTCTGCATCAGTCCGCGCGCCATCTTCGACGGGAAGACCGCGATCCGTGCCGGCGTGCCCATTTGCTGCCCCCAGTTCAACATGCGCGGCATGCTGCCCAAGCATGGCTTCATGCGCAATTTGCCTTGGGAGCCGCAGGGTGCCGACACCGGGGCCGGCACCCTGGCGTTCCGGCTGCGCGACAACGAGGCCACCCGGGCGCTCTGGCCGCACGCTTTTGAGGCGCGCCTCGAGGCCACGCTGGCACCCAACCAGCTGCGCATCGCGCTCACGCTGACCAACATCGACCGCGCCCCCTGGGCCTTTGCCGCGGCGCTGCATTCCTATCTGCGCGTCGACGACATCGCCGACGTGCGTTTGGAAGGCCTGCAGGGCGCCAACCGCTGGGATTCGCTGCGCGACGACCGCCATGTGGAGACGACCGCCGCATTGCGGTTCGACGCCGAGTTCGACAGTGTCTACACCGCCCCGGCGAAACCGCTGCGACTGGTGCAGCCGAGCGATACGCTCGAAATTACCCAAAGTGCGAGCTGCACCGAGACCGTGGTCTGGAACCCGGGCGCCGAACTGTGCGCCAAGCTGCCCGACATGCCGGCCGACGGCTACCGCCACATGCTCTGCGTCGAAGCGGCCCGCATCGACGATGCAAGTGACGCTGGCGCCCGGCGCCCAATGGCAATGCTGGCAGCAGCTCGACGTCCTTTAATTTCTTTCCGGCTCACACCATGCTTGCCAAACGCATCATTCCCTGCCTCGACGTCACCGGCGGCCGTGTCGTCAAGGGTGTCAACTTCCTCGAACTGCGCGATGCTGGCGACCCGGTCGAGATCGCGGCGCGCTACAACGCGCAGGGCGCGGACGAACTCACCTTCCTCGACATCACCGCCACGAGCGATGGGCGCGACCTGATCCTGCCGATCATCGAGGCCGTGGCCTCGCAGGTCTTCATTCCGCTCACGGTCGGCGGCGGCGTTCGCACCGTGGCGGACGTGCGCAGGCTCCTCAATGCGGGGGCGGACAAGACCAGCTTCAACTCGGCGGCCATCGCCGATCCGCAGATCATCAACGACGCCTCGCAGAAATACGGCTCGCAGTGCATCGTGGTGGCCATCGATGCCAAGCGCCGCACCCCCGAGGAAGCCGCCACGCGCGGGCCGGGTTGGGACGTCTACAGCCATGGCGGGCGCAAGAACACCGGCCTCGACGCCGTGGCGTGGGCCACCGAAATGGCGCGGCGCGGCGCGGGCGAGATCCTGCTCACCAGCATGGACCGTGACGGCACCAAGAGCGGCTTCGACCTGGCGCTCACCCGCGCGGTGAGCGATGCTGTCAGCGTGCCGGTGATCGCCTCGGGCGGCGTCGGCAACCTCGAAGACCTGGCCGACGGCATCCAGACCGGCGGCGCCGATGCGGTGCTGGCCGCCAGCATCTTTCACTATGGCGAATACACGGTGGGCGAGGCCAAGGCCTGCATGGCCGCCCGTGGCATTCCCGTCCGGAATTGATCTTCTTGGGGTCTTTACCTATCCCCGACAATACCTCCATGAATTGGCTCGATGAAGTGAAGTGGGACGCGAACGGCCTGGTGCCCGTGATCGCGCAGGAACAAGGCAGCAACGACGTGCTGATGTTCGCCTGGATGAACCGCGAGGCGCTCGAAAAGACCGCCGAGCTGGGCCGCGCGGTGTATTTCAGCCGCTCGCGCAACAAGCTGTGGTTCAAGGGCGAGGAATCGGGCCACGTGCAGACGGTGCACGAGATCCGGCTCGACTGCGACAACGATGTGGTGCTGCTCAAGGTCACCCAGCTCGGCCACGAGCCGGGCATTGCTTGCCACACCGGCCGCCACAGCTGCTTCCTCAGCAAGTACGAGAAGGGCCAGTGGACCGTGGTCGAACCGGTCTTGAAAGACCCCGAGTCGATCTACAAATGACGGCCACCGTGAACACCTCCGACGCCCTCGCACGCCTGGCCGCGGTCATCGAAAGCCGCTTGCCCGCGAACGGCGGCGACCCCGAGAAGAGCTACGTCGCACGCCTGCTGCACAAGGGCCCCGACGCCTTCCTCAAGAAGATCGGCGAGGAAGCCACCGAGGTCGTGATGGCCGCCAAGGACGCCGACCACGGCGGCGACGCCACGAAAATAGTGAACGAAGTGGCCGACCTGTGGTTCCACACCATGGTGGCGCTCGCGCACTACGGTTTCTCGCCGGCCGAAGTCGTTGCGGAGCTCGAGCGCCGCGAAGGCACTAGCGGCATCGAGGAAAAGGCCCTGCGCAAGGTGCAGGCCCGCGAGGCATCCAACGATTGAAAGGACATCCCATGGCCAATGACATCGTGAACGTGGAACCCGACGACTCGCTCAAGACCTGGGGCTGAGTCAGCTACATCCTGCACCTGATCGTCGCCATCGGCGCGGTCGTGCCGGGGACGCAGGCGTCCGTGGCGCTGCTGCTGGTGGCCCTGGTGATCGACTTCGTGAAGCGCGACGACGCGGCCGGCACCTGGCAGGCCACGCACTTCAGCTGGCGCATCCGCTCGGTGCTCTGGGCCGGCCTGCTGTACATCGTGACTTCGTGGCTCTGGCTGCTCTCTTCGTGCCGGGCTGGATCGCCTGGAGCCTGATTTCGCTGTGGTTCCTGTACCGGATCGTGAAAGGCATGATCCGGATGAACGACAGCCGCCCCATGGAACCCAAAGATGTCATCTGATCCGAACTGCGTTTTCTGCAAAATCGTCGAGGGCAAGATTCCTTCGCGCAAGGTCTACGAAGACGAGGAGCTGTTCGGTTTCCACGACATCTCGCCCTGGGCGCCGGTGCATTTCATGCTGGTGCCCAAGAAGCACATCGCCTCGATGGCGCAGCTCACGCCCGACGACGCCGCCCTGATGGGCAAGATCATGACCCTGGCGCCGAAGCTGGCGCTGGAGCAGGGCTGCAGGCCCTATCCGGACGGCGGCTACCGCGTCGTCGTCAACACCGGCACCGAGGGTGGGCAGGAGGTTCACCATCTCCATGTCCATGTCATGGGCGGTCCCCGTCCGTGGCTTCGCGGCTGAGCCGCATTAAGCCAAACTGTCACATTTAGCCCGACTAAAATCGGACACATTCTTAGGAGTCTTCCATGGGTTCTTTTTCTATCTGGCACTGGCTGATCGTGCTGCTCGTCGTGGTCATGATCTTCGGCACCAAGAAGCTGCGGAACATGGGTTCGGACCTTGGTGGCGCCGTGAAGGGCTTCAAGGACGGCATGAAGGACGCCGGCGGCAACAACGCTGACGCATCCGCCGCTTCGTCGGCCCCCGCAGCGCAAGTGACCGGCCAGCCGGCCAACAGCGACAAGACGATCGACGTCGAAGCGCGTCAGAAGTCCTGAGCACGGACCGCACGTGCTCGACCTCGGCATTGAGAAGCTGGCGCTGATCGGCGTCGTGGCGCTGATCGTCATCGGGCCGGAGAAGCTGCCGCGCGTGGCGCGCACGGTCGGCACCTTGCTCGGCAAGGCGCAGCGTTATGTGAACGACGTCAAGGCCGAAGTCAACCGCTCGATGGAGCTCGACGAGCTTCGCAAGATGAAGACCACGGTCGAGGATGCGGCGCGCGACGTCGAGCACAGCATCCACACCGGCACGAGCGAGTTCGAGAAGCAGTTCTCCGGGTCGGGCGAAACCCTTTCCGCCCTGGCCGAGCCCGAAGCCCCGGTGCCCGAATACAGGCATCCCCGCAAGAACTGGCGCCTGAAGCAGGGCGCCACGCCGCAGTGGTACAAGGCGCGCAACGGCGTGCGTACCAAGGCGTTGTCGGGTGCGGCGCGGGTTGCCCGCTGCCGCCCCCACAAGATCAACTAGCGCTTCAACACCCAGCGTTTCTCGCTTGCCGCACGCCGGCCGAAGCCACGCTCTTTCTTTTCCCAATGGCCGATTCCGACGACAAGAACAAAGACAAAGAAGACGAGCTGGCGGGCACCGAGCAGCCGTTCGTGCAGCACTTGGTCGAGCTGCGCGACCGCCTGCTCTACTGCGTCTATGGCCTGGTGATCGCGGGCATCCTGCTGTCCATCTGGCCCGGGCCGGGTGGGCTGATCGACCTGATCGCCATGCCGATCCGCGCGCACATGCCGCCGGACGCCAAGCTGATCGCCATCGGCGTGTTCTCGCCGTTCTTCGTGCCGCTCAAGGTGCTCATGATGACGGCCGTGCTGCTGGCGCTGCCGTGGCTCATGTACCAGGCCTGGATGTTCGTGGCGCCAGGGCTCTACAGCCACGAAAAGCGCTTTGCCCTGCCGCTGATCTTCTTCGGCAGCCTGCTGGCCTATTCCGGCATCGCGTTCGTGCAGTTCTTCGTGCTGGACAAGATGTTCAGCTTCATCCAGAAGTTCACGCCGGCCGCGGTGGCTGCCACGCCCGACATCTCTTCGTATGTCGAGGCCATCCTGTCGCTCTACATCGCGTTCGGCGTTGCCTTCCAGGTGCCGATCGTCGTGATGCTGCTGGTGCGTTTCGAGATGGTGACGATCGAGAAGCTGAAGTCGTTCCGCGGCTACTTCATCGTCGTCGCCTTCGTGGTGGCCGCGGTGCTCACGCCGCCCGATGTGGTGTCGCAGCTCGCGCTGGCGGTGCCGATGTGCCTGCTGTACGAGGTGGGCATCCTCGGCGCCCGCTACTTTGCGCAGAGCGGCAAGAAGCCAGAGGAAGAAAACGCCGATTCCTCGGCGTCTTCCTGACCGGCGTTATTCCGGCTGGTTCGAGTTCGGCACTTGCTTGACTGGGCTCTTCGGCCTGAGCCCCGGCGTCACATCCAGCTCCATCTTGTCGCTGCCGCGCTGCAGCGCAAAGCGCGATGTGCTGCCGGGCTTGAGTCCGGCCACGGCGGTCAGTAGGGCCTGCACGTTGTCGGTCTTCTTCTCGCCCACCGAAGTGATCACGTCGCCCGGCCGGATGCCGGCCTTGGCGGCCGGGCCGTTCTGCAGCACGCCGGTGATGATCACGCCCGCATCGGCCTTCACGCCGAAGGTCTCGGCCAGTTCGGGCGACAGATCGTTCGGCTCGACGCCGATCCAGCCGCGGCGCACCTGGCCTTCCTTCACGATGCCCTCGAGCACGATCTTGGCCATCGACACCGGAATGGCGAAGCCGATGCCCATGCTGCCGCCCGAGCGCGAGTAGATCGCGGTGTTGATGCCCTGCAGGTTGCCGTTGATGTCGATCAGCGCACCGCCCGAGTTGCCGGGGTTGATGGCCGCATCGGTCTGGATGAAGTTCTCGAAATTGTTGATGCCGAGCTGGTTGCGCCCCAGCGCCGAGACGATGCCGCTGGTTACCGTCTGGCCCACGCCGAAGGGGTTGCCGATGGCCAGCACCTGGTCGCCCACCTGCAGCTCGTCCGAGTTGCCCAGCACGATGATCGGCAGCTTGTCGAGTTCGATCTTGAGCACCGCGAGGTCGGTGTCGGGGTCGGTGCCGATCACCTTGCCGCGCGCATGGCGGCTGTCGTTGAGCGTGACCTCGATCTCGTCGGCGCCCTCGACCACATGGTTGTTGGTGAGGATGTAGCCATCGGTGCTCACGATCACGCCACTGCCCAGGCCCACCTGGGGCTGGTCGTCCTGGTCGCCGAAGAAGAAGCGGAACCACGGGTCGTTGCTGCGCGGATGGCGCTGCGCGGCCTTGCTGGTGTTGATGCTCACGACCGCCGGCGAGGCCTTCTTGGCCGCCGCGCTCAGGCTGCCGGGGGCGGGCACCGCGGGGTTGCCGGCCGGCGCCTTGACGATCGACACCACGCCGCCCAGAGAAGTCGCGCGCTTGTTGAGCCATTCGGGCTTGAGCGTCGCAACGACGAAGTAGGCCGCCAGCAGGACGGTCACGGCTTGGGCAAAGAGCAGCCAGGTGCGTTTCATGAAAATTGGATGAAAAGACGTTTGAAGGCACCGCCAAGCGCGGTACTGCGTGCGATTGTCCCTCAATGGCGTTGGCCATAGACCGCACCGGGCGGTCGAGAATGGCGCGCGCCTTCAGCGTGAATACGGGATAACCCCTAGCATCGCAGGGCGGTCCCATCCGGCCCGCGTTTTTTCAGGCCTCCCGCGCTGCCCACCCGGCGGATGCGGCCAGGCGTTTCGTCGGCGCGCCATCTCCCGCTTCCCCACCCGGTCTTGCGGCTCGGCGCGCACGGTAACGATCTTCCTGCCAGCCATGACTTCAGAAGCAACTCTCCCGGACGGCGCGCAGCCGGCTCCGGCGCGCACGCTCGATGCGCGCGACTACAAGACCCTCGCCCTCTCGGCCCTCGGTGGAACGCTGGAGTTCTACGACTTCGTCATCTACGTTTTCTTTGCCACCGTCCTGGGCGGGCTCTTCTTCCCCATCGACATGCCCGACTGGCTGCGGCAGCTCCAGACCTTCGGCATCTTCGCGGCCGGCTACCTGGCCCGACCGGTGGGCGACATCGTCATTACGCATTTCGGCGACCTGCTGGGCCGCAAGCGCATGTTCACGCTGTCGATCTTCCTGATGGCCGCGCCCACGCTGGTGATCGGCCTGTTGCCCACTTACGCGAGCATCGGCGTCGCGGCGCCCCTGCTGCTGCTGCTGGCAATGCGGGTGCTGCAAGGCGCGGCCATCGGCGGCGAGATGCCCGGTGCCTGGGTGTTCGTCGGCGAGCACGTGCCCGCCCGGCGCTACGGCTTCGGCATCGGCGCGCTGACCTCGGGTATCACGGGCGGCATCCTGCTGGGCTCGCTGGTCCCGTGGCCATCAACCGCCACTATTCGCCGGAGCAGGTGAGCGATTTCGCCTGGCGCATTCCCTTCATCCTGGGGGGCGTGTTCGGCCTGGTGTCGGTCTACCTGCGCCGCTTCCTGCATGAGACGCCGGTCTTCAAGGAGCTGGCCGGCCGCAAGACGGTGGCCCGCGAGCTGCCGCTGCGCACCGTGCTGCGCGAACACCGCCTCGCCGGCGTGTACGTGGCGCTGCTGACCTGGGTGCTGTCGGCCGCGATCGTGGTGGTGGTGCTGTACACGCCCACCTACCTGCAGAAGGTGCACCACATTCCTGCCGCGCTGGCGCTCGAAGCCAATGCGCTCGCCACGCTGACCCTGACCATCGGCTGCGTGCTGGTGGGCTGGGCCAGCGACCGCATCGGCACGCGCGCGGTGATGCTCATCGGCTGGGGCGGCCTCCTCGTGACGGCATACCTGTTCTACACGGGGCTGCCCGGCACGCCGGCCACGCTGTTCTGGCACTACGGGCTGGTGGGCCTGTTCGTGGGCACCATCGCCACGGTGCCGATCGCGGGCGTGCGCGCGTTTCCGGCGCCGGTGCGCTTCACGGGCCTTTCTTTCGCTTACAACATGTCATATGCGGTCTTCGGCGGCCTGACGCCGGTGATCCTCACGCTCTGGCTGCAGCACGACACCATGGCGCCGGCGCACTACGTCGCGGCACTGGCTGCGCTGGGCTTCCTGCTGGCCCTGTGGCCATTGGCTGCGCGCGGCCATGCGATGCGCGATGGCGTTGGAGCCGCAGGGAGCGCGACAATGTCGCGATGAGCACCACACGCCACGAACTGCTCCACGCATTCGACCTGTTGCTGGCCCCCGGGCGCTTCAAGGATTACGGACCCAACGGCCTGCAGGTCGAAGGCCGCACCGTGGTCCGCAAGATCGTCTCGGGCGTGACCGCCAGCCGCGCGCTGATCGAGGCCGCGATCCACGCCGAGGCCGATGCCATCTTCGTTCACCACGGCCTGTTCTGGCGCGGCCAGGACAGCTGCGTCACCGGCTGGATGAAGCAGCGCCTGGGCCTCCTGCTTGGCGACGACGTCAACCTGTTCGCCTACCACCTGCCGCTCGATGCGCACCCGGAGCTTGGCAACAACGCCCAGCTGGACCTGCAGCTGGGGCTCGTGGCCCATGCGGGTTCGACCGGCCGGTTCGGCGAGCAGGAGCTGGGTTTTCTGGGCGCACGCGAGAACGGCGAGAACTTCGCCAGCGCCAAGGCACTGGCCACGCATGCCGAGGAGGTGCTCAAGCGGCCGGTCACGCTGGTCGATACGGCGCATCGCACGATCAAGAACATCGCCTGGTGCACGGGCGGCGCCCAGGGCTACTTCGAAGCCGCCATCGCGGCCGGTGCCGACGCCTTCATCACCGGCGAGATCTCGGAGCCCCAGGCTCACTACGCGCGCGAAATGGGCGTGGCCTTCCTCGCCTGCGGGCACCACGCGACCGAGCGCTATGGCGCGCAGGCCGTGGCTGCACATGTGGCGGCGCAGCTCGGGCTGAAGCACGAATTCATCGATATCGACAATCCAGCATGAGCGGAGCCGTCGCCATCACCCTGGGCGATCCGGCGGGCATCGGCCCGGAGATCATCGTCAAGGCCTTCCGCGACGCGCCCGATGCAACCCGCGGCGCCTTCGTGGCCGGCGACGTGGCCACGCTGCGCCGCGCATCGCAGGCGCTGGCCGGGCCGGGACAACCGGCGTGGCCCGTGGCGGAGATCGGGACCGTGGCCGAAGCGGCCACTGTGCCGCCCGGCTGCATCCCGGTGCTGCAGGTGATCGCGTCGCCGGGAGACATCGTCGTTGGGCACATCAGCGCCGAGGCCGGCCGCGCGGCGGGCGATTGCGTGGTCTGGGCCGCGCGGGCGGCATTGCGCGGCGAAATCGCCGCCATCGTGACTGCGCCGCTGCACAAGGAGGCGCTGGCCGCGGCCGGCTTCCCGTACCCCGGCCACACCGAACTCCTGCAGGCCGAGGCGGCGGCGCATCTGGGCCGCAGCGTGGCCGAGGTGCCGGTGCGCATGATGCTGGCCAACGACGAACTGCGCACCGTGCTCGTGAGCATCCACATGTCGCTGCGCGAGGCCATCGAGGCGGTGCGCTTCGAGGGCGTGCTGGAGACGCTGCGCATCACGCACCGGGCGCTGTCCCATGCACTGGGGCGCCCACCGCGCATCGGCGTCGCGGGCCTCAATCCGCATGCGGGCGAGGGCGGTCTGTTCGGTTCAGAGGAACGCGAGATCATCGCGCCGGCCATCTCCGCCGCGCGCGCCGAGGGCATCGACGCCGACGGGCCGCACGCACCCGACACCGTGTTCATGCGCGCCCGCGCCAAGCGCGGCGTGCCGGGCAGCGGCGAATTCGACGTGGTGGTCGCGATGTACCACGACCAGGGCCTGATCCCGGTCAAGTACCTCGGGGTGGAGAAGGGCGTGAATGTGACGCTGGGGCTGCCGCTGGTGCGGACCAGCCCCGATCACGGCACCGCGTTCGACATCGCGGGCAACGGCCTCGCCGATGCGTCGAGCCTCATCGAGGCGCTTCGCATGGCAAGGACGCTCGGGAGCGCTTAGGGGCGCTTGAGGCTGTCGCGGATTTCGCGCAGCAGTGTGATGTCTTCGGGTGTTGCGGCCGGCGCCGCTTCTTCGGTCTTCCGCAGCTTGTTGATCTGCTTGACCATCAGGAAGATGATGAAAGCCAGGATCACGAAGTTGACGGCCACGGTGATGAAGCTGCCATAGGCCAGCACCGGCACACCGGCCTTCTTCAGGTCTGCCAGCGTGTTCGCCACGCCGGCGGGTGCCGTGCCCAGCACCACGTAGAGGTTCGAGAAATCGAGCTTGCCGAACACGACCCCGACCAGCGGCATGATGATGTCGCTCACGAGCGAGTCGACGATCTTGCCGAATGCCGCGCCGATGATCACGCCAACCGCGAGGTCGATGACGTTGCCCTTGACGGCAAATTCCTTGAATTCACTGAGGATGCTCATGATTCAAAAGGCTGCTGGAGCTCTGCTGTTGAAGGAGTGCCGAGTATGCCCGCGATTGCTCACTTCTCCAGTGGGCGCAGTGCAACGCCGATGTGCTCCGGCGGTAGCCTTTCACGACTGCGCGCGGCAATTTGCCTGAAGCCGTCTTCCAGATGCCGCACGAAGCGCGGCGTGTCGAAGTAGCCGCTGCGCGCTTCCTTCGCCGCGGCGAGGCGGTTGCGCAGCACGGCCAGTTCGTCAGGGTGCGTTGCGTAGTGCACGGCCTTCTCGACGTAGTCGTCGTGGCTGGTGGCCACCAGCTCCGGCAGGCCGATGGCCCCGAGCAGGCTGCCCGCCATGCGCGACACCATCGTCGTGCCCGTGAGCGCCAGCAGCGGCACGCCGGCCCACAGCACGTCGTTCGCGGTGGCGCCGCTGCTGTAGGGAAAGGTGTCGATGAACAGATCGCCCAGGCCGATGCGGGCCAGGTGCTGGTCGATCGGCATGCGCGGCGACACGATCAGGCGCTCCGCCGGCAGGCCTGCGGCCACCCATTGCGCGCGCAGGTTGGGCTCGAAGCCGTTCGGACCTTGCGCCAGCCAGAGCACCGCATTCGGTATCCGCTGCACGATGCGCACCCACGCGGCGAACATCTCGGGCTGGATCTTGAAGGACTGCGAGAAGTTGCACAGCACGAAGGCGTCGTCCGGCAGGCCGTGGTCTGCTCGCGTGGCCTTCTTGCTGTTGGTGGGGCGCTGCGAGTCGATCACCTGGAAGGTCTCGGGCAGGCGCAGCAGTTTTTCCGAGTAGCAGTCCTCGGTGCCCGGTGGCGAGAGGAAGTTGTCCGAGACCAGGTAGTCGTAGCTCGGCGTGCCGCTGGTGCCTATGTAGCCCAGCCACATGAGCTGCGCCGGGGCCGCGTGGTAGGCCATCACCTGCGGCTTGGCGCCGCGCGTGTCGCCCGAGAGGTCGATGAGGATGTCGACCTCGTCCTTGCGGATGCGTTCGGCCATCTGCTGGATCGACTGGCCTTCCATGTCGACGAAATGCTCCACCGATGCGGCAATGCGTGCGCGCGCCGGATGGCCGTCGTCCGGTCCGTACGAGTACGCGAAGACCTCGAAGTCCTTGCGGTCGTGCCGGGCGAACAACTCGGCGGTCAGGTGGGCGACCGGGTGGTTGCGGAAGTCGAACGAGTAGTAGCCCACGCGGATGCGCGGCGACGTGCGGCGCGCGCCGGCATCGACGAAGGGCTTGATG
>CAMATD010000096.1 GCA_945860785.1 Variovorax sp. YR752
GACAGCAACCGCAGCCCGGCATGCCGAGCACGGCCGCGACGTTCCCGGCCCGCTGGTGGGCCGCGTTCAATGACCCGCAACTCGACGCGCTGATCGACGACGCATTGCGCACCAACAACAACCTCGCGGCCGCCGGCATTCGGGTGCAGCGCGCGCAGCTGCAGGCAGGGCAGGCGAACACGAATCTCACGCCGAGTGTCGTGGGGCAGGCCAGCACCGGTCGAAGCTACGACCTGAAGCGCGGCGGTGTGGCCGGGTCGAGTTCGACGTCGCTGGTGACGCTGAGCTACGAGCTCGACCTGTGGGGCCGGCTGTCGGCGCAGCGCAGTGCCGCGGACTGGGAGTTGAAGGCCACCGAGTCCGACCGGCAGGCCACCGCGCTGTCGCTGGTGGGCACGACCGCGGGGCTCTACTGGCAAGTGGGCTACCTGAACCAGCGGATCGCGCTGAGCGAAGCAGGCATGGAAGACGCGCGGCGCATCCTTGCGCTGGTGCGCGCCAAGTACGCGGCGGGCGCGGTGTCGGGACTCGACGTCGCGCAGGCCGGTCAGAACCTGGCGAGCCAGGAGGCGGCGCACACGCAGTTGCTTCAACAGCGTGTCGAGGCGCGCAATGCACTGGCGATCCTGTTCGACCGTCCGCCTGAAACCGCGGCAGAGGAGCCATCGCAGCTTCCGAACATCGAACTGCCAGCGATCAACGCCGGCCTGCCTGCAAGCCTGCTGAGCCGCCGGCCCGACCTGCGCGCCGCCGAGCAGCGCCTGCGCGGATCGCTGGCGAATGTCGATGCGACGCGGATCAGTTTCTATCCGGTACTGAGGCTGACCGGTTCGCTCGGTACGTCGAGCACGGCGCTGGGCGAACTCTTGAAGAACCCGGTCGGCACGCTCGGTGCCGGACTGGTGCTGCCTTTCCTGCAATGGAACACCGCGCGACTGACCGTGGCTGTCTCGCAGACGCAGTACGAAGAGGCTGTGCTCGGCTTCCGGCAATCGCTCCATACGGCGCTGTCCGAGGTGGAGACCACCTTGTCATCGCGAACGCAGTTGCGTGACGAGCGCGAAAAATTGGTGGTGGCGCTTCAGCAGGCGCAGACCTTGTCCGAAGTGCGCTACCGCGCCGGCGCGACTGCGTTGCAACCCGTGCTCGATGCCAAGGACAGGCGTCGGTCGGCCGAGGTGTCGCTGGCCCTCAATCGGCTGAATCAGCTCAATGCAACGATGACGCTCTACAAGGCGTTGGGGGGCGCGGCGGTGGCCGGATAGCGGCCCTGCCTCGGTCAATCCTGAAAAGGAGGCGCGCCCCGCACCTTGCGAATCAGCAACCCGGGCAGCCGCAAGACAAACTCCACCATCAACCGTGCATGCATCCAGGTCAGCAGCACGTTGTCGCGCCCATACCGGAAGTGCGAAACCCCGCCTTCCTCGGCCGTCAGGTACTTCACGGGCGCATCGATGTTCACCGGCTTGACGCCACGCCAGGCCAGCCGCACGACCGCTTCGGTGTCGAAGTCGAAGCGCCGCATCCACGGCTGCCGCGCCATCACGGCGATCAGGTCGGCGACCGGATAGACGCGAAAGCCGTAGAGCGAATCCTGCACGCCCGCGAACAGCGTCTCGAGCTGTGTCCAGCCATTCGACACGCGCCGTCCGCGCACCCGCAGCAGCGGGGCGTTGGCGTCGAACACGGGGCGGCCGAGCACCATGGTTTCAGGGCGGGCCAAGGAGGCCGCCATGAAGGTCGGAATCAGGTCGGCCGGATGCTGGCCATCGGAATCCATCGTCAGTGCGTGCGTGAAGCCGGCTTCCTTCGCAGCGCGCAGCCCGTGCAGCACCGCCGAGCCCTTGCCCTGGTTCTGCGGCAACACCCACACGCGCAGGCCCGGATCGCTGGCCGCCATGGCTTGCAGGCGCTCGCCCGTCCCGTCGTCGCTGCCATCGACCACCACCCAGACCGGGTTCCACTGCGCGCGCGCGCCCTCGACCGTCGAGAACAGGCGTTCGCCCGCGTTGTAGCTGGGGATCAGGACAAGGTGGGTGCGCGAGGCGTCTGGCATTCGGGGGACGCGTCGGTTGCGCGCTGTTCCATGTTTTGGCGAAAGTAGTGTTCCAGCTCGGCCTGCAGCACGTCGCTGTCCTGTGTCGGCGCGAAGCGCTGACCCAGCCGCAAGGTGAAGACGATCGGCAGCGGCGGGACGCGCCACAGCGGCCAGCCCTTGCTGAGATAGGGCGAGTCGGTGTCGATGAACACCGTCTGGATCGGCGCCTGCGCCAGCTTGGCGATCAGTGTCACGCCAGGGCGAAACGGGTTGAGCGGCGGCGTCACGGTGCGCGTGCCCTCGGGAAAGATCACCAACTGCCCGCCATTGCGCAGGTCCGCCACCGCCAGCCGCACCATCATGCGGGCCGACTGGTTGCTGATGTAGCGCGCCAGCCGGGCGCCCGCACCGAGAAAGATGTTCCCCATCAGGTCGGCCTTCATGATGCAGGCGCTGCGCGGCAGTCGCGCCACCAGGAGCAGCGCGTCGAGCATCGTCGGATGGTTGGCGACGAAGATCACGCCGGGCTCGTTGCGCATCGGGTCCAGGCAGCTGGCGTCGATGCGCATCATCCCGGTCACGGAGGCCAGCCACCAGAACATGCGGTAGGCGAATGCGATCGTCACCCGGCCCAGCGTCCGGGCGGGCTTCACCGGTATCACGGGGTAGAGCAGCATCGCGGCAAGATTCCAGACGAGCGAGATCAGGCCCAGGAACAGCAGCAGCGCGTAGAGCATCAACGCGAACGGAATCGCCGTGAGAATGCGCAGCACGCGGGTCATCATGAAGGGATGAATGGTCGGCCCCGATCGGTCGAACACGCGACCGGTCAGGCCTGCAGCCTGCCGATGGCGACCGTGTGGGCTTCGATCTCGACCAGCAGATCGCTGCGGCAGATGTCGGCTTCCAGGTACACCGCATGGCGAACCATCGGTGCTTCGGCACCGAGCGCGCTTTCGATCACGCCGCGCACCGCTTCGGTGTCCGCCGGATGGCGCACGTACACCACGCAATCCAGCTCGGCGAGCGAGAACCTTGCCGTGCCCCGTTCATTGGCGGCGGCGATCACGGCTGTGAGGTTGCGCAGCGTTTCGCGGGTTTGTTCGAGCACATCGCCATGGTGCTGGGTCTCGTGGCCGACGATGCTCGCGGTGCCCGAAATGAACAGTGCGATGTTGCCGTCGCCGATGTCCGACAGCGCGGCGCGCGAGAAGGTCGGCGAGCGCGGCCCGTAGGTTTCGGGATAGCGGTAGGCCGAGACCTGCCGCGGATTTTCGACCGGCAGCGGCGCCATCTGGCCCGCCAGGAAGCGGATCGACAGCGCGCCCTGGTGAATGCCCAGCGCGCAGGCTGCGGGCGCACCCTCGAAGGCGGCACGGCCGGCTTCGAGGAACGCTTCCTGCCGGCCCAGATTGAACTGGCGGTAGCGTTCGAGTCCGCCGCCGTCGCCGTTGATCTGCGGCAGGTAGTTCCAGACGCGCTGCAGGTGCGGCGTGCCGGCCTGCTCCAGCGTCTTGAAAAGATCGCGGTACGCGCGGTGCGCGAGTTCGGCCAGGCCTTGCTTTTCGGTGGCTTCGTCGAGGTCGATGGCGCCGAGCAGCCAATGCCCGTCGGTGCGCCAGCGCGCGATGCCGGTGGTGCCCGACTCGATGTGCGTGCCGGTTGCATGCCACACGTCGGCCATGGCGCCTTGCGGCGAAAGCACGCGCGCATTGACGGTCGGCATCCATGCCAACCCGTGCGGCGTGCCGTAGCCGAGCGCGGCGAAGGGCGCCTTGCCGTGCGTGGCCAGCGCTAGGCTGTCGGGCAACGAAAGGCGCTCGACGCGCAGATGAGCAGAGGTTTCGTCCTGAGCTCGCACTGTCACTTGGCCTCGACGGTGTGTTCTGGTTTGCTGGCGGTGTAGGCGGAAAAGACGCCCAGGCTCGCATGCCGGCGCACATCGGCAAAGCCCGCGGCACTCAGCGTCTTGCATGACTGTTTCGGGCGGAATGCAGGCCTCGATGGTGTCCCAGTAGTAGCGCCACAGTTCGGAGGTGTCGCGCCGGCGGCCGACCACGCGAGCGATCAGCGGCACCACGGCGCGCATGTAGCCCTTGAGAAGCGCCGTCGCGATGCGGCCCTCGGGCTTGGTGATTTCGAGCACCACCACGCGTCCGCCGGGGCGCAGCATGCGATGGAACTCGCTGAAGGCTGCGGCCACGTCGCTGATGTGGCGCATGGCATAGCCCATGCTCACGAAATCGCAGCTGGCATCCGGCCGGGGCAGGGCTTCCGCAACGCCCCGCACCAGTTCGACGCCGGGCAGCTTGACCTGTCCCATCATGCCGGGACTGGGGTCAACCCCTACGAGCTGACCCTCGGGGCCGATGATCTTCAAGGCTTCGCGCGCGACAAGCCCGGTGCCGATGCCCACGTCGAGCACCTGTACGCCCTTGGCGAGACCCGCCTGCAGCAAGGCGGCGCGGCGGTAGGAGGGGCCGGTGCCGAACGCGAGCACGCTCTCGATGCGGTCGTAGTCCGCGGCGGTGCTGTCGAAGATGCGAAGAAGGAACGCCTGGTGCTCTACCTCATTGTTGTAATACAGCGGCAGGGGCGCGTGGGGCGGCAGGATGTCGGGATTCCCGGACCCGACAGAAGGCGATGGCGTCATCGACGGATTATCGCCAAAAGCCCCCGTCCGAATTCCCATGCGCCGGCAGGCGTTGTGCGCGCCGGACAGTAAACTCGCAGCTTGCTTTGAAAACACAAGACAGCGAGAGAGAAAGCCATGGCCGGACACAGCAAATGGGCAAATATTCAGCACCGCAAGGGCCGGCAGGACGAGAAGCGCGGCAAGCTCTGGACCCGTGCCATTCGCGAAATCACGGTGGCAGCCCGCGCCGGTGGCGGTGACCTCAGCGCCAACCCGCGCCTGCGGCTGGCGGTCGAAAAGGCCAAGGCGGTCAACCTGCCGATCGACACCGTCAAGCGCAACATCGACAAGGCCACAGGCAATCTCGAAGGCGTCAATTACGAAGAAATTCGTTACGAAGGGTACGGCATCGGTGGCGCGGCAATCATTGTCGACACCATGACCGACAACCGCGTGCGCACCGTGGCCGAAGTGCGCCACGCTTTCTCCAAGCACGGCGGCAACATGGGCACCGAAGGCTCGGTGGCCTTCCAGTTCAAGCATTGCGGCCAGATCATCTTTGCGCCCGGCACCAACGAAGACAAGGTGATGGAAGTCGCACTCGAAGCCGGCGCCGAAGACGTGGTCACCGATGACGATGGCGCCATCGAGGTGATCACCGCGGTCGGCGATTTCGAAGCCATCAAGAACGCGCTCGAAGCCGCGGGCCTGAAGCCCGAGGTGGCCGAAGTCACCATGCGCGCCGAGAACACCATCGACGTCACCGGCGAAGACGCCGCCAAGATGCAACGGTTGCTCGACGTGATCGAGGACCTGGACGACGTGCAGGCCGTTTATCACAACGCCTCGTTGTCCGAATGAGCCAATGAATGATTGATCCACAGCGAATGAAGAAGGCCCACGAATGAAGGTACTGGTTATTGGGGGTGGGGGCCGTGAACATGCCTTGGCGTGGCGCCTGGCGCAGGCCAGCCGGGTGAGCCGCGTGTACGTGGCGCCGGGCAACGGCGACACCGTGAGTGACGAACGCTACGACTGCATCGACATCAGCGAGCCCGCCGCATTGCGCGAGTGGGCCATGAAGGAAAAGATTTCGTTGACCGTGGTCGGCCCCGAGGGGCCGCTGGCGGCGGGCGTGGTGGACGAATTCCGCGCGCATGGCCTGCGCATCTTCGGGCCGACGCAGGCCGCCGCGCAGCTCGAAAGCTCCAAGGCGTTCTCGAAGGCGTTCATGAAGCGCCACAAGATCCCGACGGCCAAATATGAAGCCTTCACCGACGCTGCAGCAGCACACGCGTACATCGACGCCAAGGGCGCACCGATCGTCGTCAAGGCCGATGGCCTGGCCGCCGGCAAGGGTGTGGTCGTGGCCATGACCACGCAGGAAGCGCACGAGGCCGTCGACTTCATGCTGGTCGACAACAAGTTTGGCGTGACCCACAACGACGGCGGCGCGCGCGTCGTCATCGAAGAGTTTCTGCAGGGCGAGGAAGCCAGCTTCATCGTGATGTGCGACGGCAAGAACGTCACCGCGCTGGCCACCAGTCAGGACCACAAGCGCCTGCTCGACGGCGACGAAGGCCCGAACACCGGCGGCATGGGCGCGTATTCGCCCGCGCCCGTGGTCACGGCCGAGGTGCATGCGCGCGCGATGCGCGAGATCATCCTGCCAACCATCCGCGGCATGGAGAAAGACGGCATTCCGTTCACCGGCTTCCTCTACGCCGGTCTCATGATCGACGCGGCCGGCCACCCCAAGACGCTCGAATTCAACTGCCGCATGGGCGACCCCGAGACGCAGCCGATCATGATGCGGCTCAAGTCCGACCTGTTCGAAGTGTTCTGGCACGCCACCGACGGCACGCTCGACCAGGTCGAGCTGCAGTGGGATCGGCGCGTGGCGCTCGGCGTGGTGATGGCGGCGCACGGCTATCCGCTTTCGCCGCGCAAGGGCGACCGCATCACCGGCATTCCGGCCGAGGCGCCCGATGCCGTGGTGTTCCACGCCGGCACGACGCAGCAGGACGGCGAACTCAAGACCAGCGGCGGCCGCGTGCTCTGCGTGACCGTGCTGGCCGACAGCGTGATGAAGCAGGCACAGCAGCGAGCCTACGAGGTGGCGGCACGCGTCAACTTCGACGGCGCCCAATACCGCAAGGACATCGGATTCCGCGCGATTCACGCGCGCAACACCCCACACGCCTGATGGAGCAAACCAACCCGGCAGCGGTCAGCGACTATCTGCGCGGACTGCAGCAGTCGATCATTGCGGCGGTCGAACAGGCCGACGGCGGCATTTGCGTGCACGATGCTTGGCACAAGGCGCTGGGCGAGCCATTGCAGGGCAACGGCCTGACCTGCATCCTCGAAGGTGGCGCGTTGTTCGAGCGCGCCGGCTGCGGCTTCTCGCAGGTGCGCGGGCCCAAGCTGCCGCCTTCGGCCACGCAGAACCGGCCCGAGCTCGCGGGCGCGCCCTTCGAGGCCATGGGCGTGTCGCTGGTGTTCCACCCGCGCAATCCCTACGTGCCGATCGTTCACATGAACGTGCGCATGCTCGCCGCGCTGCCCGAGGGCGGCGAGCCGGTCTGCTGGTTCGGCGGTGGCATGGACCTGACGCCGTGCTACGGCTTCGAGGAAGACGCGGTGCACTTTCACACCGTGTGCCGCGATGCGCTCGCACCTTTTGGCGACGACAAGTACCCGCGCTTCAAGACTTGGTGCGACGACTATTTTTTCCTGAAGCACCGCAACGAGCAGCGCGGCATCGGCGGCATCTTCTTCGACGACTTTGCCGAAGGCGGTTTCGAGAACAGCTTCTCGCTGATCCGCTCGGTCGGCGATGCCTTCCTGCCGGCGTATCTGCCGCTGGTCGAGCGCCGCCGCCACACGCATTACGACGAGCCCGAGCGCAACTTCCAGCTCTACCGGCGCGGGCGTTATGTCGAGTTCAACCTCGTGTGGGACCGCGGCACGCACTTCGGTCTGCAGTCGGGCGGGCGCACGGAGTCGATCCTGCTGTCGATGCCGCCACTTGCGAGCTGGGCCTATCGCCAGCAGCCCGAGCCGGGCAGCCCCGAAGCCGCGCTGTACAGCGACTTCATCGTGCGGCGCGACTGGTTGTGAGCACCTCCGGCAAGGCTCCGCGGATCGGTGTCTTCGGCGGCGCTTTCGATCCGCCGCACAACGCCCACGTCGCGCTGGCCGAAGCTGCGTTGGCACAATTCGACCTGGCCGAGCTGCATGTCATTCCCACGGGGCAGGCCTGGCACAAGAGCCGCGCGCTCACGCCGAAGGAAGACCGCCTCGCGATGACACGGCTGGCTTTCGGCGAACTGAAGGGCACGGTCGTCATCGACAGCCGCGAAGTGTTGCGCGACGGCCCGACCTACACGCTCGACACCCTGCACGAATTGCAGAAAGAGCAGCCCGGCGCGCAGCTCGTTCTGATCATGGGCGCCGACCAGGCGAGCGCGCTGCCGAGCTGGCACGGCTGGCAGGCTATACTCGACATTGCTATCGTTTCTGTAGCGTATCGCGCAATATCGACGGGCGGCACTGCCCGTTTTGATCCGAACATGCTCCCCGGCCTCCCGGCTGGCGCACGTTTCGAGGCGCTAGAACTGCCTGCCATGGACACCAGCGCCACCGAGATTCGGCGGCGTGCGGCACTGGGCGTGGACATTTCCTCGCTGGTTCCGACCACCGTTGCACGCTATATTGACCAACACCACCTCTACCGCTCTGCCTGATGACCACTGAAGCCGCCGCCAAGAAAGACACCCAAAAACTCCAGCGAGCCATCATCGATGGACTCGAAGACGTCAAGGCGCAGGACATCCAGGTATTCGACACAGAGCATCTTTCGCCGCTGTTCGAGCGTGTGATCGTCGCGTCGGGCACTTCCAACCGCCAGACCAAGGCGCTCGCTGCCAGCGTGCGCGACGCGGTGCGCGAGGCCGGCTTCGGCAAGCCGCGCATCGAGGGCGAGGACAACGGCGAGTGGATCATCGTGGACTGCGGCGCGGCCGTCGCGCACATCATGCAGCCCGCCATCCGCCAGTACTACCACCTCGAAGAGATCTGGGGCGACAAGCCGGTGCGCGCCAAGCTCGGCGGCGCCAAGCCTGCCGCCGCCACCGCATCGGGCAAGGACGACGCGGACGAGAAGAAGAAAAAGCCCGCCGCCAAGGAGCCTTCGCTGCGCCGTTCGAGCGCCGCCAAGACCGCGATCAAGGCCGCCGAGCAGGAAGCCAGGGACGAGAAGGCCCGCAGAAGCCCTGCCAGGAAAACCGCCGCCAAGAAGGCGCCGGCCCGCAAGACCACCACCGCGCGCACGCCGGTCAAGGTCATCGGCAAGCCGGCCGCAAAGAAGCCAGCGGCAAAGAAGGCGCCTGCCAAGAAGGCGCCTGCCCGCCGCGCATGAAGCTGCTGGTGGTCGCCGTCGGGCAGCGCATGCCCGATTGGGCGCAGACTGCCTGGGACGACTACGCCAAGCGCTTCCCGCCCGAACTCAAGCTCGAGCTGCGCGCCGTCAAGACCGAACCCCGCGGCTCCAAGTCGCTGGAAACGCTGTATGCCGCCGAGCGCGAGCGCATCGAGGGGGCCATTGCCAGGGGCATGCGCATCGTGGCGCTCGATGAGCGCGGCACCGCGCTCACCACCAAGGCGCTGGCTGCGCGCTTGCAGGCCTGGCAAGGCGAGGGCGACGACGTGGCCCTGGTCATCGGCGGCCCTGATGGCCTCGACCCCGCCTTCAAGGCCGCAGCCCACGAACGCATCCGCCTGTCCGACCTGACCCTGCCGCATGCGATGGCACGGGTGCTACTGGTCGAGCAGCTGTACCGGGCGTGGTCGGTCAACGCGGGCCATCCGTACCACCGGGAATGACCACCGGGCCGGTCGCCTTGCTCGATGAGGCGGGCTACGTGCTTCTGCCTGCGCTGCTGCCGACCGGGCCATTGGACGAGATCGTGCAGGCGTTGGAGCCATGGCTGCAAAGTGCGGTTGGCAGTCGCAACCTGCTGAGGCAACCGCAATGCCGCAGCATGGCGGTGCAACTGAAAACACAGTTGCTCGAAGCCGGCCTGCTCGATGAGGCATCGACGGCCGTGCAATGCACCCTGTTCGACAAGACGTCCGACAGGAACTGGCTGGTCGCGCTGCACCAGGACACGTCGATTCCTGCGTTCATCAGCCCGCCCGATGCGGCGATGCCCGTCGCCATCAAGGAAGGCGAACCGTATGTGCGGCCGCCGGTGGCCGTGCTGGAGGTCGCTGCTCGCCGTGCGCGTGCATCTTCTGGACGACTGCGGCATCGACGCAGGCCCGCTGCGCGTCGTGCCGGGCAGCCACCACGAGGGCAGGCTCGGCGATTCCGAGGCGCAAGCGATGCGCGATGCGCGCGGTGAAGTGACCTGCATCGCCGCGCGGGGCGATGCCCTCGCGATGCGGCCGCTGCTGCTGCACGCCTCTTCGCGCGCACGGATTCCTGCCCGCCGGCGCGTCCTTCATTTTTTGTTCGGACCCAGGCGCTTGCCGCACGGGTTGGTCTGGAATCACACGGAGCCCTGAACTTGCCTGAATTCATCTACCTTGCGTCGCAAAGCCCGCGTCGCGCTCAATTGCTCGGCCAGTTCGGCGTGCGTCACGAGCTGCTGTTGGCCGGCGCCGACGAAGACGCCGAATCGCTCGAAGCGGTGCTGCCCAACGAATCGCCGACCGCCTACGTGCAGCGTGTCACCGCCCTCAAGCTCGATTCTGCAGTTGCGCGTCGCAAGCGCCTCGGGCTGGCCGACGCGCCGGTGCTCTGCGCCGACACCACGGTCGCGCTCGGCCGCACCATCCTCGGAAAGCCGGAAGACGCGCGCGATGCTGAACGCATGCTCGCGCTGCTGTCCGGTGCCACGCACCGCGTATTGACGGCTGTGGCGCTGCAGCACGGCCGCCGTCGCCATGCAGCGCTCAGCGTGTCGCGCGTGCGCTTCGCAACCATCACCAAAAAGCAGATCGCGCGCTATGCCGCCAGCGGCGAGCCGCTCGGCAAGGCCGGGGCCTATGCCATCCAGGGCGCGGCGGCCGCCTTCATCGAGCACATCAGCGGGTCCTATTCGGGCATCATGGGACTCCCGATGTTCGAGACAGCGCAGCTGCTGCGTGACGCCGGTTTCAATACTTAAGACTTCATGCAAGACATCCTGATCAACTGGTCCCCCCAAGAGACCCGTGTGGCGCTGGTCGAGCACGGCGCGGTGCAAGAGCTGCACGTCGAACGCACGCTGGAGCGTGGGCTGGTCGGCAACATCTACCTGGGCAAGGTCTCGCGCGTGCTGCCGGGCATGCAGTCGGCCTTCATAGACATTGGCCTCGAGCGCACGGCCTTCCTGCACGTGGCCGACATCGTGGCGCCGTTCACGCCGGGCTCGCGGCCCAGTGCGCCGGTGCCCGAGCGCGATCACCGCAACGGCGGTCCGATGGTGCCGATCGAGAAGCAGGTGTTCGAAGGGCAGTCGCTGCTGGTGCAGGTGATCAAGGACCCGATCGGCACCAAGGGTGCGCGGCTGTCGACGCAGATCAGCATCGCCGGGCGGCTGCTGGTGTTCCTGCCGCAGGACAACCACATCGGTGTGTCGCAGAAGATTCCGTCCGATCAGCGCGATTCGCTGCGCTCGCGCATGCTGGCGCTGATCGAGGCCGCTGCGGCAGCCGACAGCGGCGGCGTGGTGCCCGTCAACACCGGGGGCTTCATCCTGCGTACCAACGGCGAAGACTCGTCGGATGCCGAGCTGGCCGAAGACATCGCCTACCTGCGCAAGACCTGGTCGCGCATCCGCGATGCGTCGAGCAAGCTGCCGCCGATGTCGCTGCTGCACCAGGACCTGAGCCTGCTGCAGCGCGTGCTGCGCGACATGACCAGCGAAGACACGCAGACCATCCGCATCGATTCGCGCGAGCAGTTCGAGGTGTTGCTGAAGTTCGACCTCGAATTCATGCCGCAGGCGGCGGGCAAGCTGCAGCACTACAAGGGCGAGCGGCCGATCTTCGACCTGTATTCGGTCGACGAGGAAATTGCCAAGGCCCTGGGCCGGCGCGTCGAACTCAAGTCGGGCGGTTATCTCGTGGTCGACCAGACCGAGGCGCTGACGACCGTGGACGTGAACACCGGCGGCTTCGTCGGCGCGCGCAATTTCGACGACACGATCTTCAAGACGAATCTCGAAGCGGCGCAGGCGATCGCGCGGCAACTGCGGCTGCGCAACCTGGGCGGGATCATCATCGTCGACTTCATCGACATGGCGCGCGACGACCACCGCGAGCAGGTGCTGGCGGAGTTCCGTAAGCACCTGGCACGGGACCGCGTCAAGACCACGGCGGGCGGCTTCTCGCAGCTCGGGCTGGTCGAGATGACCCGCAAGCGCACGCGCGAATCGCTGGCTCACATGCTGTGCGAACCCTGCGCGGCCTGCGGCGGGCAGGGCATCGTGAAGACCGCGCGCAGCGTGGCTTATGACGTGATGCGCGAGATCCTGCGCGAAGCACGGCAGTTCACGCCGCGCGAGTTTCGCATCGTGTCGTCGCCGCAGGTGATCGAGCTGTTCCTCGATGAAGAGAGCCAGCACCTGGCGGGGTTGAGCGACTTCATCGGCAAGCCGATCTCGTTGCAGTCCGAGCCCGCCATCGGGCAGGGCCAGTACGACATCGTCCTGCTGTAGGCGCCTAGAGCGTCGGGTCTTGGCCCGGCGGGGCACTGCGCACCGCCAGCGTCTGCAGGCGGGCATAGAGCCCGTCCAGCGCCATCAGCTGCTCGTGGCTGCCTTGCTCGGCAATCCGGCCTTGCTCCATCACGATGATGCGGTCGGCATGCTGGATGGTCGAAAGGCGGTGGGCCACGATCAGCGTGGTGCGGTTCTGCATCAGGCGCTGCAGCGCGTCCTGCACCAGCCGTTCGGATTCGGTGTCGAGTGCCGACGTGGCCTCGTCGAGCAGCAGCACGGGGGCGTTCTTGTAGAGTGCGCGCGCGATCGCGAGCCGCTGGCGCTGGCCGCCCGACAGCTGCGTGGCGTTGTGGCCCAGCACCGTGTCGATGCCCTCGGGCAGGCTCTCCACGTGGCTGCTCAGGTTGGCCGCTTCCACGCACTGCAGCACGCGCTCGCGATCGACCTCGGAGCCCAGCGCCACGTTGGCGGCCAGGGTCTCGTTGAGCATCACCACGTCCTGGCTCACCATCGCGAACTGGGCGCGCAGGCTCTTCAGTTGCCATTCGCTGGTGTCGTGCCCGTCGAGCAGCACCTGGCCGCCGCTGGGCTGCACGAAGCGCGGCAGCAGGTTGAGCAGCGTGGTCTTGCCCGAGCCCGATGGGCCGACAAAGGCCACCACTTGGCCCGGCTCGATCGTCAGGCTCACGCCGTCGAGTGCGCGTTGTTCGTCGTCGCCGCGGTAGCTGACCTGCACGTTGCGCAGCTCGATGCGGCCCTCGGCGTGCGCGATGCTGAAATTGCCCTGCGATTCCGGCGCCACTTCATCGACCAGCACCAGGCCGCGCTCGAGGGCCGCCAGGCCGCGCGTGATGGGTGCCGCCATGTCGGCCAGCCGGCGGATCGGCGCGATCAGCATCAGCATCGCCGTGATGTAGGCGACGAAACCGCCCACGGTGAGGCCCTGTTCGCCGCTTTGCCAGAGCGCGATCATCACGACAACCGACAGCGCCAGCGACGCCATCATCTGCGTGAGCGGCGTGGTGGCGGCCTGCGCGATGGTCGATTTCACGGCCAGCCGGTTCAGGCGCTGGCTCAGTTGCTCGAAGCGCTTGCCTTGCGCCTCTTCGGCGCCGTGCAGCCGCACCATGCGGTGCGCGAGCACGTTTTCTTCCACCACGTAGGCCAGCTCGTCGGTGGCCTGTTGGCCCTGCTGCGTGAGGCGATAAAGGCGTTTGGAGAACACCTTCATGATCCAGGAGATGCTGGGCACCAGGAAGGCCACGATCAGCGTCAGCTTCCAGTTCAGGTAGCCTAGGTAGGCCAGCAGCGCGATCAAAGTGAAGCCGTCGCGCGAGAGCCCGAGCAGCGCCTGCACCAGCAGCATGGAGCCGGTCTGCACCTCGTACACCACCGTGTTCGACAAGGCACTGGCCGACTGGCGGGTGAACAGCGCCAACTCGGCGCCCATCAGCCGCTCGAACAGCACGCGACGCAGCCGCTGCATGCCTTCGTTGGCGATGCGCGACAGCGCATATTGGGAAATGAACTGGGCAATGCCGCGCACCGCAAACAGCAGCAGCACGGCAGCTGGCACGATCCACAGCGCCAACTGGCCGCGGTTGAAGCCGCGGTCGAGCAGCGGCTTGAGCAGGGCGGCCATCAAGGGCTCGGTGATGGCGGCCAGCAGGGCCCCGATCAGGCCGGCAGCCCACCATTGGCGGGAGCCGCCGAACCAGGTCATGAGCCGCGCTATGCGGCGTATCAGGGGAGGGCGCGCGTTCTCGCTGCCGGGGGATGCTTGCATGGCGGCGGATTCTACGGGCCGCCCCCAACAGGGCCTTGTGAAGTGCTTCTGTAGGACCGCGTCGCCGGATAAACGTTTTGTGACGGCAGGCCCGAGCCAGTGTGTCACATGTGGCCCGTTAAGCCCGGGGAGAAACTTTTTGCCCGGAAACCTCTCCGAACCGCATGAACAAGCCGTTGCCTGCCCCTATTCCAACTCCTTCTTCATCCCCGCTGTTTGCACGCCGCACCCTGATTGCGGCTCTTGCTGCCACCCCCATGCTTCCTGCACTGGCCCAATTCCGGGTCGAAGTGTCGGGCGTCGGGCTGACGCAACTGCCAATCGCGCTGGTTCCTTTCAAGGGCCAGGACGCCTCGCCCCAGAAGATTTCCGACATCGTTCAGGCCGACCTGGAGCGCAGCGGCCAGTTCCGCGGCGTCGATGCCTCGGGCCAGGCACTGGACGAGGCATCGCGCCCCGACCTGTCGCTGTGGCGCCAGCGCACCGCCGACTCGCTGGTGGTGGGCAGCGTCACCCGGCTCGGTGATGGCCGCTTCGATGTGAAGTTCCGCCTGTGGGACGTGGTGAAGGGGCAAGACCTGGGCGGCCAGAGCTACACCGTGCCGCAAGGCGACCTGCGGCTCGCGTCGCACCGCATTGCCGACTACGTCTATGAAAAGCTGACCGGCGAGAAGGGCATCTTCTCGACCCGCATCGCCTACGTCACCAAGGGCGGCAGCCGCTATTCGCTGTGGGTGGCCGACGCCGACGGCGAAAACGCGCAGGCCGCGCTCGCCAGCCCCGAGCCCATCATCTCGCCCTGCTGGTCGTCCAACGGCCAGCAACTGGCGTATGTGTCCTTCGAGTCGCGCAAGCCCGTGGTGTACGTGCACAACGTGGCCAGCGGACAGCGCCGCTTGCTGGCGAACTTCAAGGGTTCCAACAGCGCGCCGGCCTGGGCGCCGGACGGCGGTTCGCTGGCCGTTACCCTGAGCCGCGACGGTGGCTCGCAGCTCTACACCATCCCGGCTAGCGGCGGCGAGCCGCGTCGCCTGACCCAGAGCTCGAGCATCGACACCGAGCCCGTGTATTCGGCCGACGGCGGCACGATCTACTTCGTGAGCGACCGCGGCGGTGCCCCCCAGATCTACAAGATGAGTGCCAGCGGCGGCAACCCGACGCGTGTCACCTTCAGCGGCACCTACAACATTTCTCCGTCTGTCAGCGGCGATGGCCGGTGGTTGGCCTACATCTCGCGCGTAGGCGGTGCCTTCAAACTCCAAGTGATGGAATTGGCGACCGGCAATGTCGCGTCCATTACCGACACCACCGCCGACGAGAGCCCGAGTTTCGCCCCCAATAGCAAGCTGATCGTCTACGCAACGCACCTGCAAGGCCGCGAAGCGCTCATGACGACCACGCTCGACGGAAAAATAAAGGCACGACTGGCGGGACAGGCGGGAGACATAAGAGAACCGGACTGGGGTCCGTTTCAAAAGCAATGATCAGGTTTATTTGAGGAGTTCGTAATGTTGAAACGCACAATTTATTCGCTGGCCATCGTGGCTCTCATCGCTGGTTGCTCGTCGGGCACGAAGCTCAACGAAGCACCGGTTGCAGATCGCGGCGGCAACACGGGCCAGCAAGGCGCCAGCACCGTGACCCCGGTCAACGCCGACCAGAACGCAGGCACGACGCAGGGCCCGGTCGGCGTGGCGCGCATCGTCTACTTCGATTACGACAGCTACACGGTCAAGCCCGAGTTCCAGTCGATCATCGACGGTCACGCCCGCTTCCTGAAGGCCAATCCGCAGCGTCGCATCTCGATCGAAGGTCACACCGACGAACGCGGCGGCCGCGAGTACAACCTGGCACTGGGCCAGAAGCGTTCCGAAGCCGTCCGCCGTGCGCTGACGCTGCTGGGCGTGGGCGATGGCCAGATCGAAGCCGTGAGCTTCGGCAAGGAAAAGCCGGTCGTCCAGGGGTCCGGCGAAGAGGCGTGGGCACAGAACCGCCGCGCTGAAATCCGCTACACCCGGTGATGCCACGCGTTCTGTGGCGGGGCGCGGCGCTGGCTGCTGCCCTGCTTTGCGTCTCGGTGGGCTCGCAGGCCGCACTGTTCGAGGATGACGAGGCGCGCCGCGCCATCCTCGATCTGCGGCAGCGCGTCGAAGCCATGCGCCAGCAAACCGATCAGCGGCTGACCGATGAAAACGGCCAGCTGCGTCGCAGCCTGCTCGATCTGCAGAACCAGATCGAACAGATGCGCGGCGACCTGGCGCGCATGACCAGCCAGAACGAGCAGCTCACGCGCACGCTGAGCGACATGCAATTGCGCCAGACCACCATCGACGACAAGCTCCAGCAGACCGAGCCGTCCAAGGTGTCGGTCGACGGCCGCGAGTTCAATGCCGATCCCAAGGAGAAGGCCGACTTCGAGGCTGCCCTCGGCATCTTCCGTGCCGGCCAGTTCGCGCAGTCGCAAACGGCCTTTGCCGAATTCGTGAAGCGCTATCCGCAGAGCGGCTACAACGCTTCGGCGCTGTTCTGGCTCGGCAATGCGCAGTACGCCACGCGCAACTACAACGAGGCCATCGCGAACTTCCGCTCGATGCTCTCGCTCGCGCCCGATCACGCCAAGGCCCCCGAGGCCGTGTTGTCGATCGCGAACTGCCAGATCGAGCTCAAAGACACGCGCGCGGCACGCCGCACGCTGGAAGACCTGGCCAAGGCCTATCCGCAGTCCGAAGCCGCCCAGGCGGGCCGCGAGCGCCTCTCGCGGCTGCGCTAGTGCCAGCGGAGCCCTCCGCTTGAGCGCCATTACTCCTGCAGCGTTCACAACAACAGCCGCCGCGGATGTCGTCACCGACACCGCGGCGCCTGATTTTGCGCGCCGCTTCGGCGGCCTCGAGCGGCTCTACGGCGTGGCCGGTGCCGCGCGCATCCGCAACGCGCATGTGCTGGTCGCCGGCATCGGCGGCGTGGGTTCGTGGGCCGTCGAGGCGCTGGCGCGCAGCGGGGTGGGGCGGCTGACGCTGGTCGACCTCGACCACGTGTCGGAGTCGAACATCAACCGCCAGATCCACGCGCTCGACACGACCGTGGGGCAGGCCAAGGTCGAGGCCATGCGCGATCGCATTGCGCAGATCAACCCCGACTGCAAGGTGCTCGCGCTCGACGAGTTCGTGGAGCCCGGCAACTGGATGGCATTGCTCGACGCGGCGCAGGCTGCGAATGGTCCGGCAACGGCCGTCATCGACGCCTGCGACCAGGTGAAGGCCAAGCTGACGATGGCCGCATGGGCGCGCGCATCGCGCGCCGCCTTCATCACGGTCGGTGCGGCCGGCGGAAAGCGACAGGCGCACAAGGTTGACATCGACGATCTCTCGCTCGTCACGCACGACCCCTTGCTCGCCCAGCTCCGCCAGCGTTTGCGCAAGGACCATGGCGCGCCGCGCGAAGGCAAGCAGATCGGCGTGAGCTGCGTCTTCAGCCGCGAAAGCGTTGCGCCGCCCGATGCGTCCTGCGCGATCGAAGGCGACGGTTCGCTCAACTGCCATGGCTACGGTTCGGTGGTGAGCGTCACCGCCACCTTCGGTCAATGTGCAGCGGGGTGGGTGCTCGACAAAATCGCGAGCAACGCCACGCTATAATCTTCAACTTTGCCGGATTCAACGTTCGGCAAATCATCAAAGAGAAAAATGGTTCCGGGACGTTAGCTCAGTTGGTAGAGCAGCGGACTTTTAATCCGTTGGTCACTGGTTCGAATCCAGTACGTCCTACCACCCCTCTCAAAAAGCCGCTCCACCGAGCGGCTTTTTCTTTTTCGTCGATGGAACAGCTAGCCCGCGAAGAGCTTGCTCAGGCCGGTGAGCACCATGCGCCAGTTCTTCTCGTAATCGGCCTTGTGCTCGACGTCCGATGGCTTGGCATCGCCGAGGAGATTGGACTGCGTCAACGTGACCTCCGTGCCCTGGCCCTTGGGTGCCAGGTCGAAGGTCACGACGTGATAGTTCTCCGGGACATCCGGTGCGCCCGACATCGCGCTCCAGTGTGAAAAGACGAGCTGACGGCCAAGCTCGGCCACGAGGATCTCGCCCTTGTCCTCGTAGCTCTTTCCGCTGTACTCGCCCCGCATGCGGATGGGCTCGCCGACCTCCCAATTGCTCTCGACGTCCGCGCCGAAGAAGAACTGCTTCAGCCTCGCTGGCGTGGTCAATGCGTTCCAGACCTCGGCTGGCGAAGCATCGACGGTCTGCGAGACCTGGGCTGTAGGCTCATTCATGGAAATACTCCTGGAAGTTTTCCAGACTCTGGGCGCATCTGGCGGGCCCGCAATGACCTCGGCGTCGATTCGGTCGTGCGCTGCTGCCTACACGGCGCACCCCAAAAAAACAGCCCACACGAGGCGGGCTGGAAGGTGACCTGCTGGAGGAGGGAGGATCAGAGGATTGCAGGCCACAGGGAGAGCCTTGAATGTGCCTTCCCAACCTGCACGCAACCTGACCTTTGCCCTAGTCCTCGTCTTCCCACTTTCCGATGACGGTGCCGAGCACGGTGAACGCCGTGCGGATCGGCTCGTGCTTCGGGTTCAGCGGCAGCAGCCAGCGGCGGCCGTCGTCCTGCTTGAACTCCTTGAAGGTGATCTTGTTGCTCTCCTCGATCCGCGCGATGACGCGTTCGCCGTCGTCGGGGGTGACGAGGGACGTGTCCACGCAGATGACCGAGTCTTTCGGATAGCTCTTCAGGTGACCGCTCGGCGCCGTCATGCTGTCGCCGTGCACGCGCAACGCATAGGTGTCGGGGCTGTGATGGGCGATGCAGGGAATCCAGCGGTCGGTTGCCTGCTTGCCCGCCTTTTCCCAGTGGGCCGCCTGGGGCCATGAAATGAGCGGCACCGTGTCCGGCGTGCCGGGCGCGAAACAGGGCACTTCCGGAGGCACGCGCACGACGCGGTAGATGGCCGCCGGCTCGTTGGCGTTGTTCTGGGCTCTGCGAATCTGCACCGGATCCCACGGGGCGGGACCGTCGCCGGTGTCGAGCCAATTGGGATCGGCGCGGTAGACACACGCCAGCGCAAGCAGGCTCATGGTCCGGGTGGTATCGCCACGTTCGATTTTCGAGATGCTCGCTTGCTTGACGCCGGAGGCGGCCTCGGCCTGCCGTTGCGTCAGTTTGGCGTATTTCCGTGCGGCCTTCGCACGCTTAGCAATAGTCTCCATAGGGAGACGATTTAAGCCTATATGAATAATATAGGTAGACTCTAAAAAATAAAAATGGGAGTTTTTCAATGAACCC
>CAMATD010000097.1 GCA_945860785.1 Variovorax sp. YR752
ATGTCTTCGGCTTCGGCATCGCCGGCAAAAGTGAGGCGGCCTTCGGCATCCATGGCCTGGCCGCCGAAGGCCTGCTGCTCCTGCCGCGCGAAGGCCGGCATGGCGAGCGCGCGTGGCGGCGACGGGACCTGCGTGGCGGTGTCGATGCAGCCCGGTGCGGACCATGCATCGCCCGCTGCCGCCAGCAGAAAAAGCAAGGCGCCCACGGCCGGAATCTTCCATGGCGAAGAAGAGAGGGCGGTGGGCGGCGTCATGACAGGGGAGCATAGCCCGACGGGCCGTGCGCTCCTGTGTCCGCTAGTTGCAGTACTGCGCGCTGTCGTCCGTGTTGACCGGCGCCGGCGGGCCGGCCAGGAACTGCTGCACAGGCACGACGGTGGCGTTGCAGCTCGCGTCCGTGGTCAGGTCGAACACATGCCAGACATAGGTCGACGAGGTTTCACCGGCAGGGGGTGTGAAGACCGTCTGCGCGCCCCTGTTGCTCACTTCGATCCGTGCGGGAGAACCCGTTTGTCCCGGGTCGAAGGTCTCGGAGTAGTTGTCGACATAGAACCGGTAGGTGCGGTTCCTGGCCAGCTTCGCAAAGGTCGTGACTTCGGGGCCGAAGCTGCTCTGGTCGTCCACGTCCAGGCCAATGAACGGCGCCGCGGCGAGCGAGCCCTTGTCGACGTAATAGACATGTTCGCTGGCGTTGGCGCCGAGCGTGTGCGAATCGAGGTCGAGGGGACGGGTGCCCCAGGTCAGCTTGACGGACACCGCAGAGCGCGTGAGCTCGAGGCAACTGCCCAGCGTCATGTCCTCGCCCCCCACGGACACCGTGGGCGCGTTGGAGACTTCGGTCGCGGTGTTGGCGATGACGAAGGCCGAGCTGGCCCGCTTCACCTGCACCGAGAACTCGCCGTTGGCATTGGTCAGTGCCGAAGCCATGCCGGTGTACGACTTTCCTTCGGTGGCCACCAGCGCGCCGCCCACCCGCTCGCCGGCCGAGTTCTGGACGCAACCGTTGATTCGCACGGTGTTGTAGATCTGGTCCGCGTTCCAGGTGGTGAAGTGCGCGACCGTGCCTTCGTAGTACTGCGAAGGGGCCGTGCCCTGCAGCGTGGCCGAACCTTCCTGGACCCACAGGCCCATGCTGGTGTTGTAGTGGAACAGCGGCACGCTCGGTGGCAGCGAGTCGCTGCGCGAAGAGGGCGCGATGCGCACCGTCGCATCCACGCCGGCCGCGAGGTTCAAGGGCGCGCCGTCCGCATCGACAAAACTGGCATCGAGGGCACCGAAGCTTTCCAGCGGCGCGCTTGCGCCGTCCGTGGCTGCGAGGTAGTTGCCGGGCATCACGTTGATGTCGCTGGCGGGCGCAATGGGCGTGACCCGTGCCGTTGCCGGGCCGGTGGGCGCGCTGCCGTCTGCGCGGCGCAGCGAGTTCGCGCGCAGCCGGACCATGGCGGTCGAGCCGGGGACGACGATGTCGTGCGCCACCAGCGGATCGAAGCTCTCCGTCACTGCCACAGGCAGCATCGGGACATTGATGACCGTCGAGGCGCCCGACCCGGCCAGTGCGGCGGTGCCCCGGCTTTGCGGCACCATGCCGCTCTTCGCGAAGCTCAACAGCACGGACGCGCTGGGAGGAATCTCGCCGAGCGTGTAGCTGCCGTCGTCGGCGGTGACGGCAGAGACCGACCCGACGCTGACAGTGACCTGCGCCACGCCCTGGCCGCTGATGGCATTCGGGACGCGGCCGCTGACCTTGGCATTGGTCTGTGCCGGCGGAGGCGGCGGTGGAGGTGGCGGTGGCGGTGGAGGTGGAGGTGGAGGTGGCGGTGGCGGTGGCGGTGGCGGTGGAGGTGGCGGTGGAGGTGGTGGTGGTGGAGGCGGCGCGTTCTGATCAGGGGGCGGCGTGACGATCGGGTAGAAAACGCCATTGCTACCTCCCCCTCCGCAGGCCACGACAGCCAGCACCAAGGCCGTGACCGCTGCTAGTTTGATTTTCATAGTTACCTCATCTGGATAAACGATCTGTGGAGCCATGCCGCGAGATCGAGTCGCCAGGCGGCAGGGCTGCCCGATGGTGCTGAACACCGATCTGTCCTGCCAGTGCCGGAAGGCACATGTCGAAAATCACACGGAGTGCGCGAGGCGGCCGGCGCAATTGGCCGGCAAGACCTGTGAAGACAACAGGCCTGCAGGTGCGCGTGTCAGGCCAGCAGACTGAAGACCGATCGCAGCACGCTCACGGTGGCCAGCGCGATCAGCAGGTTCAGCACATGCCTGCGAAACTGCACCGGCGACACGCCCTTGAACGAGCGCTGCCCCCACCAGATGCCCGCGAGCATCGCCGGTGCGAGCCACACCGCCCACTTGAGCGTGTCGGGCCCCAGCAGGTTGCCCGATGGGTGCGCAGAAGAGGGCATGAGCGCGGCGCAGATCAGCGACACCACATCGCTGAACAGCAGCAATGCGATCAACGTGGCGCGCAGCGCGGCAGGCGCCATCTTCGCGGTGCTCAGCAGCACGGCAATCGCAATGCCGCCGATCGCCGCCACGCCGTTGATGAAGCCCGATGCGAGCCCGGCCCCGAGCCGCACGACGCGCGTGGGCACCAGCGTGACATGCGCACCGCCGCGCAGCAGCAGGGCCGCAGCCATCAGCAACGCACCGATCAAGAGGCGCAGCGGCGTCTCGGGCAGCCAGGCCAGGAGCGCCACGCCGATGGGAATGCAGATCAGGTTGCCCAGCATCAACCAGCTGAGCCAGGGCATGTCGACATCGCGTGCGATGCCAGCTCAGCTGGCTCAAGCTCGCGAGGATCTCGAGCATGAAGATCGCGGGCACCACCAGCGCCGGCGACACCACCAGCGACATGCCCGCCACCGTGATCGCCGAGAAGCCGAAGCCCGCAAAGCCGCGCACGATGCCGGCCGCGAACACCACGCAGAGGCTGTAGACGAGCAACACCGGCGCGAGCGGCGGCACCAGCAGTTCCGCAGCCGTCATGCCTCGAAGAGCGGCAGCAGCTTCAGGCGCTGCACCTTTCCGGAAGGCCCGCGCGGCAGGTCGGTGACGAAGCGGTAGTGGCCCGGTGTCTTGTAGCGGCCGAGCGCGTTGGCGCTGAAGGCGCGCAGTTCGTCTTCGGTGCAAGCGAAGCCTTCGCGCAGCACGATGCACACGCCGATCTCCTGGCCGTAGTGCCGGTCGGGCACGCCCACGGCCGCGGCTTCGAGCACGGCGGGATGCTGCAGCAGCGCCTCGTCGATCTCGCGCGGCGCGATGTTCTCGCCGCCCTTGATGATCAGCATCCTGGATGCGGCCGGTGACGAAGAAGAAGCCGTCCTCGTCGCGGTGACCGAGGTCGCCGGTGCGCAGCCACCCGGCGGGCGTGAAGCTCGCGCGGGTCGCTTCCTCATTCTTGTAGTAGCCGAGCATCACGTTCGGCCCGCGGATCACGAGTTCGCCGGTCACGCCGTTGGGCACCGCGGCCAGCTTTGCATCCACCACGCCCGCCATGCAGCCCGAGGCGCGGCCCACCGAACCGAGCTTGCGGGCGGCGGGGTCCATGGGGTTGGAGAACGAAGGTGCGGCGGTTTCGGTGAGGCCCATGGTCTCGACGATGCCGATGCCGAACATCTGCTCGAAAGCGCGATGGTGCTCGGGCGGCAGCGCGGCCGAGGCCGAGCGGCAGAAGCGGATGGCCACCGTCTGTGCCAGCGGCGGCCGCGAGCCTTCGAGCAGGTACGAGATCATCGTGGGCACCACGTTGATCCAGCGGCATTGCGTTTGCGTGGCCTGTTCCCAGAAGCGGCCCGCCGAGAACTTCGGCGGCATCGCGAGGCTGCCGCCATGCGCGAGCGGCGCGAGCATGGTCACGGCAAAGGCGTTGATGTGATAGAGCGGCAGCACCGCGAGCACGCGGTCCGCGGGCTGCAGTTCATGCTCGATGCTGATGGCGTGCGCGTTGGCCGCGAGGTTGCGCTGCGTGAGCATCACGCCCTTGGGCATGCCGGTGGTGCCGGAGGTGTACATCAGCAGCGCAACGGTGTCGGGTGAAGGTGGCGCAGCAGGCGTCGTCGCGTCCGCTTCGCCCGGCCGCGCCTCGGCATCCGGATCGACCACGATCAGCGTCACGGGTCGATTCAGGGCCTGCACGATGTCGCGCACGCGGGCCTCCCATTCGGGCGCGACGCAGACCACGCCGCAATCGGAATGCGCGAGCACGTAGCGCATCTGTTCCGGCTGCGAGAGCAGGTTGACCGGGTTCACGCAGAAGTCGGCGTGCATCGCGCCCAGCAAGAGGCGCAAGGTTTGCAGGCCGTTGGGCATGACCACCGAGATCGTCTCGCCCGGCCGCGCGCCATGGCTCCGAAGCACGGCGGCAACACGGCGGCAGCTGCGCGCAAGCTCGCCATAGGTGATGTGGCGATCGCTCTCCGTCGAGCGCGCATACAGCGCCTGCGGCCGGAGTTCCGCCTGCTGCTCGATCAGCGTGTGAACCGTGGAGGCAGGCACCGCGCTCACTTTGCGCCGTGCTTCGCGAAGAAGGCGCCGAAGATTTCTTCCTCGCTCGGCACCTTCTCCGGAATCGGCCGCGAGACACGCGTGATGTTCAGGTAGTGCCGGTAGTTCATGTTGTCGGAGAAGGTGTTCTTGCCCCAGGTGCCGCAGCCCATCGACAGCGAAAAGGGCAGGCCGTTGTCGAAGCTGCCGCCGGTGGCGATGCAGTGCGCCTGGTCGACGATCACGCGCGACACCGGCAGCGTGAGGCCGAGCGTGAGCGCACGTTCGGGCACGGCGCTGTGCAGGCCGACCGAATGGCCGGCGCCTTCGTAGGCGTAGATGCGTTCGACCGTGGCCGCGGCTTCGTCGAAATCGCGCGCGGCGTAGATCGCGAGCACGGGGCTCAGCTTCTCGCCCGAGAAGGGGTGGTCGTGGCCCACGCCGTCTTCGGCCACCATGAGGATGCGCGGATCGGTTGCCGCGATCGCCAGCCACCCCTCGCGGTTGGCTCCGTCGAGGGCGGCAGCGCGCTCGGCGATCACGCGTGCCGACTGGCCAATGACGGCGGCCGAGAGCTTGCCGTCGGGCCACATCAGCGCCTGCAGCGTGACCTTCTGCGGGGCCGCGAGCATGACGGCGCCCCGGTCCTTGAGGGCGGAGAGCATTGCTGGACGCACCGCATCGACGATCACCAGGCTGTTTTCCGAAGAACAACTGGTCGCGTTGTCGAAGGTCTTGGAGCGAACGATGCGATTGGCCGCTGCATTCACATCGGCCGTTTCATCGACGATGCCCGCCACGTTGCCGGCACCCACGCCGAAAGCAGACGTGCCGCGCGCACGTTGGCCTGCGAGCCGGTGGCCACCACCAGGTCGCACAGGCGCATCAGCTCGGCCGTCGCCTGCTTGTTGATGGGCTGGGGCAGCAGCTGCACCAGATCGCGCGGTGCGCCGATGCGATCGAACTGCGCGTGGATGAATTCGATCAGCCGCGCCGCCGTCGACCAGCCCTTGGGCGAGGGCGCGACGATGACCGCATTGCGCCCCTTGAGCGCATTGATGATCTTGTTGGCCGGCGTGGCGCCGGGGTTGGTCGACGGCGTGCCTGCGCACACCACGCCCACGGGCCGTGCAATCTCGACGATGCCGCGCGCCGTGTCTTCGGCAATCACGCCGACCGAGCGCGCGCCGTGCAGATCGCTCAGCAGGCCGAAGGTCTTGCGGTGGTTCTTGCGGACCTTGTCCCCGACATTGCCCACGCCGGTGTCGGCCACGGCCAGCTCGGCCAGCTCGCGATTGCGCGCCGGCTCGATGATGGCCCAGCCGGCCGCGACCACGGCGGTGTCGACTTGCGCCTGCGACTAGGTTTCGTAGATGCGCTGCGCGACGCGGGCGCGCGCAACGAGTTCGGCAATGGGGGAAGAAGAAGCTGAATGTTCCATGGAGTCTGTCCGTGTAGCTCAATCGACCTTGATGCTGGCCTCTTTCGCAAGCTTTTGCCAGCGCCCGAGTTCGGTCGTCACGACCTTGCCGAGCTGCTCGGGCGTGCCACCGACGCCTTCGCTGCCTTGCGCCAGCAGCTTGTCGCGAATCTCGGGTTCCTTGACCACCGTGTTGATCACGCGGTTGAGCCTGTCGATGACGGGCTGTGGTGTCTTCGCCGGCACGAACACCGCGTACCAGGAGTCGACGTCGAAGTCGGGAATGCCGGCCTCCTGCATCGTCGGCACATCGGGGAAGGCCGCGCTGCGCTTGGTGGTCGAGACCGCGAGCGCCTTGAGCTTGCCGGCCTTCACGAACTGCGCGGCCGCGGGAATCGATACCCACAAGAGAGGCACCTGCCCGCCCATCACATCGGTCACGGCCGGGCCGCCGCCGCGGTAGGGAATGTGGGTCATGTGCGTGCCGGTGCGCAGCTTGAGCAGCTCGCCCGCCAGGTGCCCTGGCGAGCCGTTGCCCACCGAGGCGAAGGCGATGCTGTCGGGCTTGGCCTTGGCCAGCGCGACCAGCTCGGCCACGGTGTTCGGCGCGAACTGGTTGTTGGCCACCAGGATCTGCGGCAGCGAGGCGACCAGGCCCACCGGCGCGAAGTCCTTCGCGGTGTCGAAGCTCAGCTTGGTGTAGATGGCCGGGTTGATGGTGTGCGACGAGAGCGTGAACAGCACCGTGTAGCCGTCGGGCACCGACTTGGCCACCACCTCGGTACCGATGGAGCCGGCCGCGCCGCCGCGGTTGTCGATCAGCACCTGCTGGCCCAGCAGGGTCGAAAAGCGCTCCTGCACGATGCGCGCGATCACGTCGGTGCCGCCGCCGGGCGGGTAGGGCACGATCAGGCGGATCGGCTTGTTCGGATAGTCGCTGCCGTTTTGCGCTTGCGTTGCGAAAGGTGCTGCCAAGGCAGCGACGGCCAGCAGGCCCGCGCGCAGCCAGGGGGCGAGGAACAGGTTCATTCGAATCTCCTTCTCTTTGGGGTGGATGTCGGCGGCTGCGTGGCCGGGGCCGGGCTGGTGCGGTAGCCCAGCGTCACGCTGGCGTCGCGTGCGCAGGCCATCAGGCGATCGGCCAGTCCGCGTGCCTGGGTCCGCGCAAAGCGGATCGAGGGCACGCTCATGCCGACGGCCGCGACCGCTTCGCCGCGCGCGTTGAACACGGGCACGCCGAGGCCGCAGACGCCGATGCGCCATTCCTCGCGGTTTTCCGCATAGCCGCGGGCGCGTGTGCATTCCAGTTCGGAGAGGAGTGCATCGAAGTCGGTGATGCTGTTCTTCGTATGGGCCACCAGCGTGCCGAGGCGCTCGTGCAGTGCGGGCACGTTCGGTGCGGCTGCGGCGAGCAGCGCCTTGCCCGATGCCACGCAGTAGGCTGCCGCCCGACCGCCGATGCGCGAATAGGCGGCCACGGGCAGCGGGCTGTCGAATTTGTCGAGGTACACGATCTCTGCGCCATCGAGCACTGCGAGGTGGATGGTCTCGCCGGTGAGGTGTGCCAGCGATGCGAGGTGGGGCCGCAGCAGCGCGCCGACGTCGGCCGCTTCGGAGACCAGCGCGCCCAGCTCGAACAGGCGCAGGCTCGGGCGGTAGGCGCTGGTGTCCGGGTCCTGCACCGCCCAGCCGCAATCGACCAGCGTCTGCAGCGTGCGGTGCGCATTGCTGCGCGCCATGCCGAAAGCCTGCGCCAAGTCGGTGACGCGGCAGTCGCGCTGCTGGCGCGTCATCCATTCGATGGCGGCGAGTCCCTTGGCGAGCGTGGAGTCCATGAGGCTTTCAGAAGTGTTCCAAATATTGGAACCGTGTTCCCGGATGTGAAACGCAATGTAAGAACCATGGGTGTCATTTGACAATCAGGGACTTGGATGTAATGCGAAATGCCTCAGAGACTTTTCGCGATCTATTCGGATGCCTGTCGGGGTTGGCTGCACGGCGTAATGCGGGGCCCATTCGGGGTGCGTGCACAGGACACCCGGTGCCCTGTGCACGAGGGCACGCTGCTGGTTTGCGGCCGATCAACCAGTGCTCTGAACGATCACGCTGGCGGTGTGCTCTGCGCAGCGAAATAAAGGAGGAGCGAAGCGGGGGACATTCGCTTCGCTCCGCACACCGTCGGCGTGAGCGCGCCCTGAACAGCAGCGCAGCACCCCACGTGGCCCCAAATAGATCGTAGACAGGCTCTCAACGCCGATGACGTCCCGCCATCAGGTCGATCACCTCGCGAAAGATGGTGTTGCCCGTCGATGTGGCCAGGTCGAGCACGTGGCTGCGGCTGTAGTACGGGCTCAGGTCCAGCCCGACGCCGATGCCGGCGATCTCGATGTCGCCGCGCTGCTCCTGGCGTGCGATCACGTCGCGCAGATGGTGGTCGAGGTAGTGCGCATCGTTGGCCAGATGCGTGGCGCTGTCCATCGGCGAGCCGTCGGAAATCACGAGCAGCAGCTTGCGTGCCTCGGCGCGCTGGCGCAGGCGGAGGCACGCCCAGTCGAGCGCCTCGCCGTCGACGCCTTCGCGGAACAGGTCGGCCTTCAGCAGCGCCGCCATTGCGGGGCGCGCGCGGCGCCAGGGCGTGGCTGCTGCCTTGAAGACGAGATGGCAGCGCTCGTTGAGGCGGCCGGGGTGTGCAGGCCGGCCGGCGCGCACCCAGTCACGCTGTGCGCGGCCGCCATTCCAGGCGCCCGTGGTGAAGCCCAGCACCTCGCTGGTCACGCCGGCCTGTTCGAGCGCGCGCGTGAACACGTCGATCATCATCGCGACCGATTCGGCGTGCTCCTTCATCGAGCCCGAGCAGTCGATCAGGAAGCTCACCATGCAATCGGCGATCGGCTCCATGCGTTCGGTGCGGAACAGGCGGCGCTCGGTTGGCGAGGCCACGAGTTGCGCGAGCCTGCGGCCGTCGATCAGGCCTTCTTCCTGCCCGCCGTCCCAGCCATCGCGTGCGGGGTCGGCCAGCAGGGCGCGCAGCTCGCGCGCGAGGCGGGCGATGTTCACGCCCTGCGCGGCGATGCGGCGGTCGAGCTTCTCGCGGTGGTCGGCGAGCACTTCCTTGCGTGCGAGCGTGGCGGCGTCGTGTTCGCGGTCGTAGGCGGTGGTGAAGACGCGGTAGGCGCCGCCGGCATCGTCGAGCAGCGCGCTGCGGCCCGATTCGGCGGTGGTGAAGCGCTCGACGATCTCCTGGTCCATGTCGGCGACGAGGCTGAACACGCTGCGCTTGTCATCGACATGCGGGTCGCGCGCGGCGCTGTTTTCATCGCCGGCCTCGTGCAGCATGGTGGCCACGGTGCGGGCGATCGAGAGCGCGTGCACCGCATAGGCGACCTGGTCGGTGCGGTCGCGGCGCAGGCCCGCGAGCGCGTGGCCGATCAGCGGCGCGAGTGCGAAGCGCGTGGCTTCGAGCATGTCCTCGGTCTCTTCCACCACCTGCTGGCCGCTGACGCGGGCACGGCAGATCTGGGCCACGGCATAGAGCAGCAGGCCGCGTGCGGTGTCGGTCAGGCCTGAATGGTGGAAGGCGAGAGACCATTGTTCGTGACGGTGGCGCAGGTTGTGGCGCATGCCGACCATGACCTCGGGCGCCATGGCTTCGGCGCGGAACTGCTCGAGCATCTCGAACACCATGCGCTCGACCGGCTCTTCGGGCCGCAGGCTCTCGTGCAGCGCTGCATCGGAGGCGGTGAGCCGCAGTGCGAGCCCATCGGCCGCGCCGCGGAACGATGCGAAGTCATCCGTCTCGGGCGAGGGATGCAAGTGCGGCGCGAACCACGGCAGCGCCACGCGCCCACGGTGCAGGCGTCGTCCGCGAAAGTGCAGATCGCGCTCGCCGCTGAAGGCCCGCACCACCCCTGCGCAGAGTTCGGCCACCAGCTCCTCCTGCCGCACGCGGCGCTGCATCGCGCTCGCGGGCGTGTCGGTCATTCGTGCGAACCCGACGAGAGCTGGTGCGACTCCTTCAACTCCCGGTCGAAGCAGCGCTGGAAGTATTCGGCCACCAGGGGCCGCTCGGCGTCATCGCACTTGTTGACGAAGGAGAGGCGAAAGGCCAGCGCCGGGTCCTTGAAGATCTCGACGTTCTCCGCCCAGGTGATCACGGTGCGCGGCGACATCAGCGTCGAGAGGTCGCCCGCCGCGAAGCCCTTGCGCGTGAGGTCGGCCACGGCCACCATCGACGCGACCAGCTTGCGGCCCGCATCGTCGGCGAGCGACGGCACGCGCGCCTGCACGATCGCGATCTCTTCATCGGCCGGCAGGTAGTTGAGCGAGGCGACGATGTTCCAGCGGTCGATCTACGCATGGTTGAGCCGCTGCGCACCGTGATAAAGCCCGTTGAGATTGCCGAGGCCGACAGTGTTGGCCGTGGCGAACAGGCGAAAGAAGGGATGCGGCCGCAGCACCTTGTTCTGGTCCATCAGCGTGAACTTGCCGTCGCGCTCGAGGATGCGTTGAATGACGAACATCACGTCGGGCCGGCCCGCGTCGTAATCGTCGAACACCAGCGCCACGGGCCGCTGCAGCGACCAGGGCACGATGCCTTCCTGGAACTCGGTCACCTGCTGGCCATCGCGCAGCACCACCGCATCCTTGCCCACGAGGTCGAGCCGGCTGATGTGGCCGTCGAGGTTCAGGCGCACGCAGGGCCAGTTCAGGCGCGCGGCCACTTGTTCGATGTAGGTCGACTTGCCGGTGCCGTGCAGGCCCTGCACCATCACCCGGCGGTCGCGCGTGAAGCCGGCCAGGATGGCGAGCGTCACGTCGGGGTTGAAGCGGTAGACCGCATCGACCTCGGGCACATGGTCATCGAGTCCTTCGCAGTGGCTGAACGCGGGAACCTGCAGGTCGGTGTCGATGCGCGAACACCTCGCGCACGCTCAGCAGCCGGTCGGGTCGGAGGTCTGCGGTATCGGTCACGGCGGGCTTTCGAAAACGGTGGGGTTCAGGCCTGTGCGCGGTCGGTGCCCGCGTCGGCGTCGATGCGGCTCAGCGCCTGCGCGGCGCGCTGCAGCGCAGGCAGCAGCGTCTTCGCCTTCGCGACATCGAGCCGCATGATCGGCGCCTGCACCGCGATGCAGAGGTTGGAAGGGCCGTCGTCGCCCGAAGGCACCAGCGCGGCGATGCACAGCAGGCCGGGCAGGAACTCTTCGTTGTCGATCGCGAAGCCGTCCTTGCGCACGCGTTGCACTTCCTTTTTCAGCGCCTCGGGGTCGGTCAACGTCTTGGGCGTGTACGGCTCGAGCGGCGCGTTGGAGAGTAGGCGGCGGCGCTGCGCCAGGCTCATCTGCGCAAGAAAGATCTTGCCGCTGGCCGAGCAGTGCACCGGCACGCGCGAGCCCGAGTGCAGGTAGAAGCGCAGCGGCGCGGCGGTCTCCACGCGGTCGAGGTACACGACCTCGCTGCCCGAGATCGCGGTGAGGTTGCAGCTCTCGCCGATCTCTTCCACCAGTTGACGCAGCACCGTATGGCGCGCACCGTGCAGGCTGTCGTTGAGCAGCAGGTTCTCTGCCAGGCGCCGAAGCCGTGTGCCGATGCCGTAGTGCCGGCCATCGCCTTCGCGCTGCAGGAGGCCGGCGCCTTCGAGCTGCTGAAGCATGCGGTGCAGCGTGGGCTTGGGCAGGCCGGTCTCTTCCACCAGGCCCTGCAGCGAGTAGCGCAGGTCCTTGGCGGCCATGACTTCGAGCAGCGCGAACAGGCGCATGGTGGGCGTGTCGCCCGCCGATTCGGATGCTTCTGGCGCGAGCCCTTTGACGATCTTCATGCGGCGGATCATAGTATTTTTACAAAAAACAAGACAAGGCGTACCGATTTTTGTAAATTGTTTGACGCCACAGCCATGCCGGCCTATATTCCGCCGGAATGAAATTCGGAACAAGCGGTTCCGACTTTTGAACGCCAACGACCGCCACATCCCACCAGGAGACGCCTCCATGAGCCAGAAGCAACCCGCCGCCAAGACCCGCGAAGCCGTCACCGGCGTGCAGAAGATGACGCCTTCCGAGGCCTTCGTCGAAACCATGGTCGCCAACGGCGTGACCGACATGTTCGGCATCATGGGTTCGGCCTTCATGGACGTGATGGACATCTTCGCGCCCGCCGGCATCCGCCTGATTCCAGTGGTGCACGAGCAGGGCGGTGCCCACATGGCCGACGGCTATGCGCGCGTGTTGGGCCGCCACGGCGTGGTGATCGGCCAGAACGGCCCCGGCATCAGCAACTGCGTGACGGCCATCGCGGCGGCCTACTGGGCGCACAGCCCGGTCGTGATGATCACGCCCGAGACCGGCACCATGGGCATGGGCCTCGGCGGCTTCCAGGAAGCCAACCAGCTGCCGATGTTCCAGGAGTTCACCAAGTACCAGGGCCATGTGAACAACCCCAAGCGCATGGCCGAGTACACGGCGCGCTGCTTCGACCGCGCGATCTCGGAGATGGGGCCGACGCAGCTCAACATTCCGCGCGACTATTTCTATGGCGAGCTCACCACCGAGATCCCGAAGCCCATGCGCGTGGAACGCGGCTCGGGTGGCGAGAACAGCCTGAACGCGGCCGTCGAACTGCTGGCCTCGGCCAAGTTCCCGGTGATCCTCTCGGGCGGCGGCGTGGTCATGGGCGATGCGGTGGCAGAGTGCAAGGCACTGGCCGAGCGCCTGGGTGCGCCGGTGGCCAACGGGTATCTCCGCAACGACTCGTTCCCCGCGAGCCATCCGCTGTGGGCCGGCCCGCTGGGCTACCAGGGCTCGAAGGCCGCAATGAAGCTGATCGCGCAGGCCGACGTGGTGCTCGCGCTCGGTTCGCGCATGGGCCCCTTCGGCACGCTGCCGCAGCACGGCATGGACTACTGGCCGAAGGACGCGAAGATCATCCAGGTCGAAGCGGACCACACCAACCTCGGGCTGGTGAAGAAGATCACCGTCGGCATCCATGGCGATGCCAAGGCCACGGCCAAGGAGCTGCTCAAGCGGCTGCAGGGCAAGACGCTCGCCTGCGACGCCACCAAGGCCGAGCGCGCCGGGAAGATCAAGGCCGAGAAGGCCGCGTGGGAAAAAGAGCTCGACGAGTGGACCCACGAGCGCGATCAATTCAGCCTCGACGCCATCGAAGAAGCGAAAGGCGAGAAGACGCCGACCGGCGGCAGCTACCTGCACCCGCGCCAGGTGCTGCGTGAACTCGAAAAGGCCATGCCGCCGCGCGTGATGGTCTCCACCGACATCGGCAACATCAACGCCATCGCCAACAGCTACCTGCGCTTCGACGAGCCGCGCAGCTTCTTCGCGCCGATGAGCTTCGGCAATTGCGGTTACTCGCTGCCGACCATGATCGGTGCGAAGTGCGCGGCGCCGGACCGTCCGGCCGTGGCCTATGCGGGCGACGGCGCCTGGGGCATGAGCATGGTCGAGATCATGACCGCCGTGCGCCACGACATTCCGGTGACCGCCGTGGTCTTCCACAACCGCCAGTGGGGTGCGGAGAAGAAGAACCAGGTCGACTTCTACAACCGCCGCTTCATCGCGGGCGAGCTCGAAAGCGAAAGCTTCGCGGGCATCGCCAAGGCCATGGGTGCCGAGGGCATCGTGGTCGACAGGCTCGAAGACGTGGGCCCCGCGCTCAAGAAAGCCATCGACATGCAGATGAACGAAGGCAAGACCTGCGTGATCGAGATCATGTGCACCCGCGAGCTGGGCGACCCGTTCCGCCGCGATGCGTTGTCGAAGCCGGTGCGCTTCCTCGACAAATACAAGGACTACGTCTGAGCCCGCGGCACGAGCGCTGAAGCAAGCCACCATGGCCGATTCGCTGCTCACGCTGAACGCCGGGTCGTCGTCGATCAAGGTCGCGCTGTTCGAGGCGGTCGACGGTGGCGGCGCGCTGCCGGTGGCGCGATGGTCCGGCCAGGCCGATGGCCTGGGCGCGGGACTGAAGGCGCGGCTGCGCGTGCGCGATGCGCAAGGGCGCACGCTGCTCGACGGGGCCCTGGGCGACGCCCGGACTTCGCACCAGGGCGCGCTGGCCGCGTTGCTCGACTGGCATGCGAAGCAGGCGGATGGCGATCGCATCACCGCCGTCGGGCACCGCATCGTGCACGGCGGCGTGAATTTCGTGGCACCGGTGCGCGTCGACGAGGCGGTGCTGGGCGAACTCGCCGCGCTGGAGCCGCTGGCGCCATTGCATCAGCCGCACAACCTCGCGGGCGTGCGTGCGGCCATGAAGGCGTTTGATGGTGTGCCGCAGGTGGCGTGCTTCGACACGGCCTTCCATGCCGTGGAGCCCGAGGTGAACCGCCGCTTTGCGCTGCCGCGTGAACTGCACGACGCGGGTGTGCGGCGCTACGGGTTCCACGGGCTGTTCTACGAATCGATCGTCAGCCAGTTCGCGCAGGCGGCGCCGGAGCTGGCGCAAGGGCGCGTCATCGTCGCGCACCTGGGCAACGGCGCATCGATGTGCGGCATTGCCCAGGGGCGATCGGTGGCGACGACGATGAGTTTCTCGCCGCTCGACGGCCTCACCATGGGAACCCGCTGCGGACATATCGATGCGGCCGTGGTGCTCTACCTGATGCGCTCGCGCGGCATGTCGGCGGACCAGGTCGAGACGCTGCTGTTCCGCGAGTCGGGCCTGCTGGGCATGTCGGGCGTGTCGAGCGACATGCGCGAGCTGGAAGCCTCCGCGGCACCCGCTGCCGCAGAAGCCATCGAGCATTTCGCCGAGCAGGTCGTGCAGCACATGGGCAGCCTTGCGGGCGCACTGCGCGGCGTCGACGCCATCGTGTTCACCGGCGGCATCGGCGAGAACTCCGTCGCGCTGCGGGAACGCGTCCTGGCCGACTGCGAATGGCTTGGCGCGAATGTCGACGTGGCAGCCAATCGGAACGGCGCCACGCGGCTCACCACCGCCGAGAGCCCCATCAGCGCCTGGGTGCTCAAGACCGACGAAGAGGCGGTCATCGCCCGCCACACCGCGCGCGTGCTGCACGCGGCCACGAAGAACTGACGAACGCAACGGGTCGCACACACTGCATGTTCAACTTCCTCTCCCGCGAACCGCTGTATGACCCGCTCGCTTCGCCCGCGCCCACCGACAACACCGAGATCAAGACCACCACCTGCTACATGTGCGCCTGCCGCTGCGGCATCCGCGTGCACCTGCGCGAGGGCGAGAACGGGCTGGAGGTGCGCTACATCGACGGCAACCCGAACCATCCGCTGAACCAGGGCGTGATCTGCGCCAAGGGATCGTCGGGGATCATGAAGCAGGTATCGCCCGCGCGCATCACGCAGCCGCTGCTGCGCAAGGCCGGCAGCGAACGCGGGGCGGGGGAGTTCGAGCCGATCAGCTGGGAGCGCGCCTACGACATGCTGACCGAGCGGCTCGGCAGGATCCGCGCGACCGATCCGAAGAAGTTCGCGCTCTTCACCGGGCGCGACCAGATGCAGGCGCTCACCGGCCTGTTCGCGCGCCAGTTCGGCACGCCCAACTACGCGGCGCACGGCGGCTTCTGCTCGGTCAACATGGCCGCGGGAATGATCTACACCATCGGCGGCAGCTTCTGGGAGTTCGGCGGGCCGGACCTGGAGCGCGCCAAGCTGTTCGTGATGATCGGCACGGCCGAAGACCATCACAGCAATCCGATGAAGATCGCGATCAGCAAGTTCAAGCGCGCGGGTGGGCGCTTCATCTCGATCAACCCCGTGCGCACGGGCTACTCGGCGATTGCGGACGAATGGATTCCGATCAAGCCGGGCACCGATGGCGCGCTGTTCATGGCGCTGCTGCACGAGTTGATCGCGAGCGATCTGGTGGACCATGCGTTTCTCAAGCGCTTCACCAATGCGCCGCAGCTCGTGGTGCTGGACGACTGCGACCGGCAGGGCCTGTTCGCCTTCGACCCGGACCCGGAGCGCGGACCACCCGGCGATGGACGCAATCTGCACAACAAGCTGGTGTGGGACTTGGGCGATGGCAGCGTGAAGAACGCGTACCCCGAAGGCATCGCCGACGGGTGCGATCCGGCACTCGAAGGGCACTACACGCTGGCCGATGGGACGCGCGTTGCGCCTTCCTTCCAGCTGCTGCGCGAGCGCGTGGCGAGCTGCACGCCCGAGTGGGCGCAGGCCATCACGGGCATCGATGCGGCGCGCATCCGCAAGCTGGCCCGCGAGATGGGCGAGACGGCGCTCAAGCAAGCCTTCGAGCTGCCCATTCCGTGGACCGACGCCTGGGGCAAGCAGCACCCGGCCACGCAGGCGCGGCCCGTGGCCTTCCATGCGATGCGTGGCCTCGCGGCGCACTCCAACGGCTTTCAGACCGTGCGTGCGCTGGCGGTGCTGATGAGCGTGCTCGGCACCATCGACGCGCCCGGCGGCTTCCGGCACAAGGCGCCGTATCCGCGCCACATCGTGCCCAACTACCGCGCCTTCAACGACCCCGGCATGATCCAGCCCAACACGCCGCTCAATGCAGCGCCATTGGGCTTTCCGGCCAACCCGGAAGAGCTGGCGATCAACCCCGACGGTTCGCCGATCCGCATCGACCATGCCTTCTCGTGGGAGCACCCGCTGTCGGCACACGGGCTCATGCACAACGTGATCACCAATGCAGTGAAGGGCGACCCCTACCGCATCGACACGCTGATGATCTTCATGGCCAACATGGCGTGGAACTCCAGCATGAACACCATGGGCGTGCGCGAGATGCTCAACCGCAAGGACGAGAAGGGTGAGCACATGATTCCCTTCCTGGTCGTGTGCGACGCCTTCCAGAGCGAGACCGTGGCCTTTGCCGACCTCGTGCTGCCCGACACCACCTACCTCGAACGCCATGACGTGATGGGCATGCTCGACCGGCCGATCTCGGAGTTCGACGGGCCGGTGGATTCGGTGCGCGTGCCGGTGGTGCCGCCGACCGGGGAGTGCAGGCCGTTCCAGGAGGTGCTGATCGAGCTGGCCTCGCGGCTCAAGTTTCCGGCCTTCACCACGCCCGAGGGCGGGCGCAAGTTCACGGGCTACCCGGACTTCGTCGTCAACTTCGAGTCGCAGCCGGGCATCGGCTTTCTGATGGGCTGGCGCGGCAAGGACGGAACGGAGCATCTGCGCGGCGCGCCGAACCCGAAGCAGTGGGAGGCCTATGCGCAGAACAACTGCGTGTTCCAGTACCACATGCCCGAGACCATGCACTACATGCGCAACTGGAACCGGGAGTACCTGGACTTTGCGAAGGACAAGGGTTGGCGGCAGCGCAACGATCCGGTGCAGCTGGCGCTGTATTCCGACACGCTGCAGAGCTTTCGCCTCGCGGCGCAGGGCAAGAGCCCGGGGCGGCAGTCGCCCGACGCGCTGCGCGAGCGCATCGACACGTACTTCGATCCGCTGTCGTTCTGGTATCCACCGTTCGAAGAAGCGGCCACCGATCTCGAGGCCTATCCGCTCAACGCGCTCACGCAGCGGCCGATGGCGATGTACCACTCGTGGGATTCGCAGAACGCGTGGCTGCGGCAGATCCACAGCCACAACTACCTGCATGTGAATCCACTGACCGCGCAGGCCGCGGGCATTGCCGACGGCGGCTGGTGCTGGGTCGAGAGCCGGTGGGGCAAGGTGCGCTGCATGCTGCGCTACAGCGAGGCTGTGGAGCCGAGCACGGTGTGGACCTGGAATGCGATCGGCAAGGCCGATGGCGCGTGGCAGCTGGCGCCCGGCTCGGACGAAGCGCGCAAGGGCTTTCTGCTGAATCACCTGATCAGCGAGGAACTGCCCTTTGCCGGCACTGTGAGCGGCCGCATCAGCAACTCCGATCCGATCACGGGGCAGGCGGGCTGGTACGACGTGCGTGTGCGCATACGGCCGGCCGAGCCCGGCGAGCCCGAAGAGACTTTTCCGCAGATCGCGAGCATGCCGAGTGCGCCTGGGGTGCTGGGCAAGGCGGCGAGTGTGTTGACGTACTTTGCGGGGCGTGGAAAGAAATGATGCAGTGGCTCAAGGACCTGATGGCTCCGTCTTCGGTTTTGCCCCCTCTCCCGCAAGCGGGAGAGGGAGTAATAACCCAACGCGCGGAACCCGGCGAGACGCTCGCCAAGCAACTCGCCCTCGTCATCGACCTCAACGTCTGCGTCGGCTGCCACGCCTGCGTGACCTCGTGTAAGCAATGGAACACCTCCGGCAGCGCCGGCCCGCTGGCCGACGAGCGGCCCTATGCGGCCAACCCGACCGGCACCTTCTTCAATCGCGTGCAGACCTACGAGGCCGGCGCCTTCCCGGCCACCGAGAGCATCCACTTCCCCAAGAGCTGCCTGCATTGCGAAGACCCGCCCTGCGTGCCCGTGTGCCCCACGGGCGCGAGCTACAAACGCAAGGAAGACGGCATCGTGCTGGTCGACTACGACAAGTGCATCGGCTGCAAGTACTGCGCATGGGCCTGCCCCTACGGCGCGCGCGAGCTTGACGAGGAGCGCCAGGTCATGACCAAGTGCACGCTGTGCGTCGACCGCATCTACGACGAGCTGTTGCCGAAGGAAGACCGCAAGCCCGCGTGCGTGAAGGCCTGCCCGACAGGTGCGCGCCTCTTCGGCGATGTGAAGGACCCGGACTCCGAAGTGTCGAAGGCCATTCGCGAGCGCGGCGGCTACCAGTTGATGCCCGAGTGGGAAACCAGCCCGGCCAACCAGTACCTGCCGCGCCACATCACGCAGGCGACGGACAGGCAAGGGTAGAGGCATGCATCCCGCGTTCTCCATTCTTTTCTTCACCACGCTGGCCGGCGCGGCGCAGGGCCTGGTCTTCACGCTCGCGCTCGCGGTGCTGTTCGGCCTTGCGCTCGCGCCGGGTTTTCTGACGATGGCCTTGGGCGTGGCTGAAGTGCTGCTCGTGGCCGGACTTGCCGCCTCGTTCATGCACCTGGGCCGCAAGACGCGCGCGTGGCGCGCGGTGCTGATGTGGCGCACTTCGTGGATGTCGCGCGAGGTCATCGTGCTGCCGGGATTCATCGCGCTGGTGGCGCTGTGGTGGCTGTCGCTGCAGTTCGGCGCGAGCGCACCTTGGAGATGGCTGTTGCCCGTGCTGGTGCTGTGCGGCGCGGTTGCGCTCTGGTATTGCACCGCGATGATCTATGCCTGCCTGCGCTTCATCGAGGAATGGGCGCATCCGCTGACCGTCATCAACTTCACGCTCATCAGCTTGTCGTCGGGGCTGGTGCTGGCTTGTGCGATGGCGGCGTTGTCGGGCGAGACGCGCTTCGTTCAGGTATTCGGCCCGTGCGCACTGGTCGCGACGCTGGCGGCATGGGCCGCGCGCGGCCAGGCGCTGCGGCGCAATGCTGGGATTCGCCACAAGTCGACGCTGCAATCAGCCACCGGCATCCGCACCGGGAAGCTGGTGCAGAAATCGATGGGCATGTCGGCCGGGTCGTTCAACACGCGAGAGTTCTTTCACGGGGCATCGCTGGCCGCGCTCAAGAACATGAAGCTCGGCT
>CAMATD010000098.1 GCA_945860785.1 Variovorax sp. YR752
CGACCTGCCGGATGGCAAGTCGGCAACGGCCCGGTACTGCACCGACCTGACGGAGCGCGCACGCGGCGGCGCAGATCGATCCGGTGATCGGTCGTGGGCATGAAATCCGCACGATGATCGACATCCTGCTGCGTCGGCGGCAGAACAACCCCCTGCTCACCGGGGAGGCGGGCGTGGGCAAGACAGCCGTGGTCGAAGGGCTCGCCCTGGCCATCGCCAACGGCGAGGTGCCTCCAAAGCTGCGCGATGCCCGACTGCTGAGCCTCGACGTGGGCGCGCTGCTCGCCGGCGCCAGCATGCGCGGAGAGTTCGAATCGCGTCTGAAGTCGCTGCTCGAGGAAGCGAGCAAGTCGAGCCAGCCGGTGATCCTGTTCATCGACGAGGTGCACACCCTGGTTGGCGCCGGTGGGCAAGCCGGCACTGGGGATGCCGCCAATCTGCTCAAGCCCGCTCTCGCGCGCGGAACCTTGCGCGCCGTCGGTGCCACCACGTGGAGCGAATACAAGCGCCATATCGAGAAGGATCCCGCGCTGACCCGGCGCTTCCAGACACTGCAGGTCGCGGAGCCCGAAGAGGCCTCTGCCATCGAGATGGTGCACGGCTTGGTCGCCACCTTTGCCGAACATCACGGTGTCGCCGTGTTGGACGAGGCGGTGCGGGCCGCGGTGGCGCTGTCTCAGCGCTACATCCCGTCGCGCCAATTGCCGGACAAGGCCATCAGCTTGCTCGATACGGCGTGCGCACGCGTCGCCATGTCGCTGCACACGCCGCCCGCAGTGGTCGATCAACTGCGCCAGCGGATTGCAGCCCTGGACGTGGAGCTCGCACTGCTGGCCCGGGAAGGCGTGATTTCGCAAGGCAGCGAGACCAGATCGAAGCGCGTCGAGGCGGCAAATGCGCGTCTTGACGCCGCCGAACACGAATTGTCGACGCATGAGGCGCAGTGGCAGGAAGAGCTTGCAATGGTTCGGCAGATTCAAGCGCTGAGAACAAGGGAGAGGGAGGAGGGGGAGAGCGGCGCCGAGGGCGCATGGCCCTCGGCGCAATTGCCGGCCCTTGAAGAAGAACTCCTGTTGCGCCAGCAAGATGTGCCGCTGGTCTTTCCCCAGGTCGATGAGTCGGTGGTTGCGGCAATCGTTGCGGACTGGACGGGAATTCCCGTGGGCCGCATGGTGAAGGACGAAGTCGCCACGGTCTTCCGGCTTCAGTCCACGCTCGATGCACGCGTCATCGGCCAGCGCCGTGCGCTCGCAGCGATTGCGGAGCGCGTCCAGACCGCGCGGGCGCGCCTTACCGATCCGGACAAGCCGGTGGGCGTCTTCCTGCTGGTCGGCCCCTCCGGCGTCGGCAAGACCGAAACAGCCCTGGCACTGGCGGAGGCGATGTATGGCGGCGAGCAGAACCTCATCACCATCAACATGAGCGAGTTCCAGGAGCCGCATACCGTCTCGACCCTGAAGGGCTCGCCGCCCGGCTATGTGGGCTACGGCGAGGGCGACGTCCTCACGGAGGCCGTGCGCCGCAAGCCCTACAGCGTGATCCTGCTCGACGAGGTGGAAAAGGCCCACCCGGATGTGCACGAAATCTTCTACCAGGTGTTCGACAAGGGCTGGATGGAAGACGGCGAGGGCCGCCGCATCGATTTCCGGAACACCACGATCCTGCTGACGAGCAACACAGGCGCGGACCTGATCGCGAGCCTGTGCGAAGACCCCCTGCTGGTGCCCGAGGTCGAGGCCATGCGCGAAGCGCTGCAGCCTCTTCTTCGCCAGGTTTTCCCTGCTGCATTCCTGGGGCGGCTCTCCGTCGTGCCTTACCTCCCGTTGGGCGAACAGGCGCTGGGCAACATCGTGTCGCTGCATCTGGACCGTGTGGTCGATCGCATGAAAGAGCAGCACGGCATCGAGCTGGGTTATGCGCCCGCCCTGGTGACCGAGATCATCGAGCGATGCGGGACCCACGAAACCGGTGCGCGCCGCCTGATCGGTTTCATCGAGCAGAACCTGTTGCCTGTCTTGTCGCGGCAATGGCTCGACGCCCTGCAGGAAAGGCGAACGATCACCCGGATGTCCGTCGACGCGAAGCCGCGCGGCACCGCCGGCCAAGACTTGCAAGGAGGGGACGCCATCGCCTGCCACACCGAGTACGCCTGATTTTTTCGAGTTGCCGCATTCGTCCGGCGCTCTTTCGTCGTTTTTCATCAGGGAGTTTTCATGACCAACAACAACAGCAGTCAGAAGTTCATTGCCCGCAACAGGGCGCCACGCGTGCAGATCGAATACGACGTGGAAATCTATGGCTCGGAAAAGAAGATCGAACTGCCCTTTGTCATGGGTGTTCTGGCCGATCTTTCCGGCAAGCTCACCCAGGCGCTGCCGCCGGTGGCCGAGCGCAAGTTCCTCGACATCGACATCGACAACTTCGACGAGCGCATGAAGGCGATCCAGCCGCGCGTGGCGTTCGCCGTGCCCAACACCCTGACGGGCCAGGGCCAGCTCATGGTCGACATCACCTTCGAGAGCATCGAGGACTTCTCGCCGGCCGCGGTGGCCCGCAAGGTCGAGCCGCTCAGCCGCCTGCTCGAGGCACGCACCCAGCTCGCCAACCTCCAGACGTACATGGACGGCAAGGCCGGTGCCGAGGGCCTCGTCAACAAGCTGCTGCAAGATCCCGCGCTCATGAAGTCGCTGGCGCAGGCACCCAAGCCCCGTGCGGCAGACCGCAACGACGCGCCGACCGCCGACTTGGCGGCGTGAAACCCGCATCAAGGAACTTCACATAAGCCCGCGGCTCGCAAGCAAGCACAACGATCGATCTCATGAGCTGGTACAACAAAGTCGCCTGGAGCGAAGGGCTCTTCCTGCGCCCGCAGCTGTTTCAGCAGCAGGAGCGCTATCTCGAACATCTTGCGCACAAGCGCACAGCTTCGCTCAGCCCCTTTTACTGGAGCTTCAACCACTACAGCATCGATGCGGAGTCCCTGTCCCTCGGCAAGCTCGTGCTCGCCAGTGCGGCCGGCATTTTTTCGGACGGCACACCTTTCGATGCACCGGGCCAGACCCTGCCGCCGGCGCCGCTCACCATCCTCCCCGAACACCTGGAACAGGTCATCCATCTGGCGGTGCCCATCCGCACGCCAAACGGCGAGGAAACGACTTTCGACGACGCTTTTGCGTCCGCGGCGTCGCTCGCGCGCTTTTCGGTTTTCGACACCGAACTGCGCGACGCAAACTCCATCGGCCAAGGGCCGAAGACGGTACAACTCTCGCGCCTGCGTCTGCGCCTGCTGCCGCAGAGAGAGCTGACCGATGCCTGGATCGGTCTTCCGCTCGCCAAGGTCACGGTGCTGCGTTCCGACGGCAGCATTGCGATCGATCCTCACCTGATACCGCCCGTCGCCGGCTATGGCGCAAGCCCGCTGCTGACGGACTGGGTGACCAATCTGCACGGCTTGTGCCGGCTGCGTGCGCAGTCGCTCGCGGCTCGACTCAGCGGCAACGACGGCAAGTCGAGCGAGGCAGCCGAAGTGTCCGACTTCCTGCTGCTTCAGATTCTCAACCGCTACGAGCCCCTGCTGGAGCACTGGCTGCGCGTGCGAGAGACCTCGCCAGAAACGCTCTACACCGCGTTGCGCACCTTGAGCGGGGAGCTTGCGACGTTCGTGCGTGCAAGCACGCGCCGCCCGAACGCACACCCGGCCTACCAGCACATCGATCCCTACCTGTCCTTCAGGGAGCTGATGGGCGATGTGCAGGCCCTGCTCAACGACGTATTGGTTCGCAGTGCGCAGAGCATTCCCCTGGCCAACCGCGCCAACGGCGTGCGCGTGGCGAGCGTCGAGCCTTCCGAGCTTCAAGGCTTTTCCAGCCTGGTGTTTGCCGTGGCGGCCCATACGCCGCCCGATCAATTGGCCAGCCAGTTTCCGGCGCGCTGCAAAGTCGGTCCGAGCGATCGGCTTGCCGAACTCATCCGTTCGCACCTGCCCGGCATTCCGCTGCAAGCGCTGCCGGTGCCGCCGCGCCAGATTCCGTTCAACGCGGGCTTCGTCTACTTCCAGATCGATCCACGCGGCCCGCTCTGGGAGCACATGGTCAAGCACGGCGGTCTCGCGCTGCACGTGGCGGGCGAATTCCCCGGGCTGCGCATTGAGCTGTGGGGCGTGCGGGAGAAGTGATGCAACGGCGCCATCCATGACCACACCCATTACCGACTTCAAGATTTCCGACGCTCCAATGCCCCACAAAGAAGAATTCAACGATGCGCCCGGGGGAGGCGGCAGGCAGGATCACCGCAGCGATCCGCTCGACGGCTCGCTGTCGGGCGATTTGCCGGAGGGCGTGCATCTTGCCTCCGAGCCATCGATGCAAGAGCGTCTGACCGCGGTCGCCGCTGCGCAGAATCCCTTGCTCGAAGCGGCCCAACCGCTGTTGCGCGCGCTGGTCGATATGCCAGCGACGCTCGGCGAAGAGGGGGTGGCGGTGTTTCACCAACTGCTGGAGCGCGAGGTGGCGAGCTTCCAGTCGCTTTGCAGCAGCGCGCAGATCAGGCACGAGCATGTGGTGGCGGCGAGCTATTCGCTGTGCACGGCGCTCGACGAAGCCGCGAACAGCACGGAATGGGGCGGTGGCAAAAATGGCGAGGCCGGCATATGGGCCGGGCAGCAACTGGCTGCGAAGTTCCATGGCGACACCAAGGGCGGCGACAAGTTCTTGCTGCTGGTCGGGCGCCTGGCCGCCAGTCCGCAGGAGCACATCGATCTGCTCGAGCTGATGTACCAGATCCTCGGACTGGGTTTCGAAGGGCGCTTCAGCACCGCCGCCAACGGGCGCCGGCAACTGGAGACGGTTCGCCATCGGTTGTTCACGCTGCTGGGCACCGCACACGGCGATGTGCCTCAGGATCTTTCTCCGCACTGGAAGGGTGTGGGCGCAGGCAAGTTTCGCCTGTTGCGCAGCGTGCCGGTATGGGTGACAGGGTCGCTGCTCGCGCTGGTCCTGTTCGGCTTGTTCGCCTGGTACAAGTATCAGCTGTTGCAGATGAGTGCCGATGTGGAGCAACGCATCGCCGCCATCGGCCGGATGCGCCCGCCGCCGGCACCATCGGCGCCGCCGGTCAAGCCGATGCGCCTGAAAGAGCTGCTGGCCGCCGAGATCGCACGGGGCACGGTGAGTGTGGACGAGGACGCGCGCCGCAGCGCCGTCACGTTCAAGGGCGATGACATGTTCGTGCCCGGCCAGGCACGCCTGAGCGCCAGGATCCTTCCGGTCCTGGCCAAGGTGGCCGACGAGATCAACCAGGTCTCGGGCTCGGTGCAGATCACGGGCCACTCGGATAACCAGCCGATCAAGACCCGCGAGTTTCCCGACAACCAGGTCCTGAGCGAAAAGCGCGCCGCGGCAGTGGCTGCGGTGCTGCTGAACAAGGGCGTGGTGGCATCGCGCATCCGCACCGAAGGACGCGGCGACACGGTGCCGATTGCCGACAGCGCAACGACTGCGGGGCGCGCCAGAAACCGCCGGGTCGACATCGTCGTCACCTAGGGCGACGGCAACGGCGCCGCGCAGACGAGCTCGCCGGTGGCAGGGCGCTAGAGGCACGTCGGGAATCACTCATGCAATACCTCAAACAGTTCCTGGCATTTCTTTTCTCGCGGCAGATGCTGGCGTTCCTCGCCATGGTGCTGCTGGCACTGGCGATCTGGTTTGTCGGCCCTTTGCTTGCGATGGACGGGCTGCGTCCGCTGGCGTCGGTCGGCGTCCGGGTGGCCTTCATCGTGCTGCTGCTGGTGCTTGGCATTCTCTGGCTGGTCTCGGGCCCGTACAGCCTGGTGGGCGTGGCGGCACTGTGCCTGCTGCTGTGGCACGCGGGGTCCGTGCTGGCCATCGGTGCCAGCAAGCCGCTGGCGCCGGTCTGGGTGCGCACGACGATCATCGGCATCGTTCTCTTCTTGTATGCGCTGTACGGGCTCTATCGCCTGTGGCGGGCGCTGCGCAACAACGACGACCTGCTCGCCAGGTTCCTGAGCTTCGGGAAGGACGGCGGCAAGGACGAGACAGGCAGGGAAGAGATCAAGACGATCACCGCCACGGTCCATCGTGCATTGGCGCAGCTCAAGGGCCTGCGCGGTCGCGGTGGCCTGCGTCGCCTGTTCGAGGGCAAGCGCTATCTGTACGAGCTGCCCTGGTACATGATCGTCGGCAGCGCCGGTGCAGGAAAGACCACGGCACTGCTCAACGCCGGGCTGCAGTTTCCCCTGGCGCGCCAGATGGGCAATGCGTCGAAGCGCATGGTGCTCAAGTCGGGAGGCGGCACGCTGCACTGCGACTGGTGGTTCACCAACGAAGCCGTGCTGATCGACACGGCCGGCCGCTACACCACGCAGGAGAGCGATCCGGTCATCGACCCGGTCGAGTGGCGCGGCTTCCTCGGGCTGTTGCGCAAGCACCGCACGCGTGCGCCGCTCAACGGCGTGATCGTTGCACTCAATGCGGCTGAGTTGCTGACCATGACCGACATGGAGCGCTCCGAGCACGCGAGCATGGTGCGCGACCGGCTGGCCGATCTGCGCCAGGAACTGGGCATCCGCTTCCCGGTGTACGTGGTCATCACCAAGATGGACCTGCTGCGCGGTTTCAGCGAGTACTTTCAATCGCTCACCAGCGAAGGACGCACGCAGACCTGGGGCTTCACGCTGCCGTTCCACGGCATGAAGAGCAACCGGGCTGATGTCCAGGGCCGCGAAGCCTTACGCGTACAGGTGGAGACGGAACTCGCGCTGCTCAAGGACCGGCTTTCCGCCGGTTTGCGCTCGCGGCTGAACGAAGAGTTCGATGTCGACCGTCGCAAGCGCCTGTTCGCGCTGCCGCAGGAACTGGCCGGGCTTGCGGTGCCGCTGGTTCCGATGCTCGACGAGATCTTGCTCTCTTCGCGTTTCGACAGGACGTAGTTGCACGACACGCTGCGCGGTGTGTACTTCACGAGCGGCGCGCAAGCCGATGTGGACCTGCCCGCGGATCCGGGCACGCTGCTCCAGCGGCTGTGGCGCAGCCTTGGCCTGTCGCCGTCCCGGGATTCGAACGAGGCCGACGGGCCCGTGCCGGTGAATACGGCGCCAGGACGTGGACAGCAGGGCTTCTTCATCCAGGACCTGTTGACCAAGGTGATCATTCCCGAAGCCCATCTGGTGCGGCCCAATCTGCGCTGGGAATTCCGCTTCCGGCTGCTGCGCCTCACGGGGCATGCGTTGGCGGTGGTGATCTTCCTGTGGCTGGCTGGCGCACTGGCACTGAGCTTCGGCAACAACCGCCAGTACCTGGGCACCGTGCGCCAGCGCACAGATGTGCTCACTGGCCAGGTGCGCACGCTGTTCGCCAACTTCAAGCCGGCCGGCGTGCCCGATGTGCTCAACGGCGCGCGCGAGCTGCCGGGCTATCCGGGGCTCGACATCGACAACCCGCCGGGCAGTTTTCTCTACGGCCTCTACACGGTGCCGCCGGTGCTGGGCGTGACGGGCGAAACCTACGCGCAGCTGCAGGACCACACCCTGCTGCCGACCATCCTGCAGCGGATGGAGACCGTGCTGGCGCAAAGCATGAAGGACGGCGATGCCAAGACCGCCTACGAAACCCTGCGCGTCTACAAGCTCCTGCACGACAAGGACCGGTACATGAAAGGCGGCGCGCGGGACGTTCGCAACTGGGTGCTCAAGGACTGGGAGCGAGCCGACAGCGCTGCCGCTTTCGGCGGACGCGCCTCGATGGTGGGCCACGTCACAGCACTGTTTTCCGGGGAGCGGCCGGTGCAGTCGGCGTCGCTGCCCAACGAGGCGCTGGCGCGCGCGGTGCAGGACTTCCTGAACAGCAACACCTCGACGCAGCGCGTCTATGAGCGCGCCAAGGCGGCGATGCTGCCCGATGCGCCTCAGGAGTTCACGTTGGTGCGGGCGGTCGGTCCGCAGGCCGGCACCGTGTTTTCGCGTGCCGGCGGCCTGCCGCTCGAAAAGGGCGTGCCGGGCCTTTTCACCTATGACGGATACCACGATGTCTTCAGCAAGCGGCTGCCGGAGTTCGTGGGGCAGGCGCTCGACGACGACGCCTGGGTCATGGAGCGTGGCGCATCCACGCTGCTGGACGATGCCGCCCGCAAGCTGCAGAACGATCCCTTGCTGGACGACATTCGCCGCCAGTACCTGACCGAGTACGCCCGGCACTGGGAATCCTTTCTCGAATCGATCCGCACGGTCAGCGGCAGCGACACCACGGGCACCAGTCTGGGTTTCGACCTGAGCGTGCTGCGGCAGTTCGCCGCGCCCGATTCGCCGCTGGCACGCCTGGCGCGTGCGGCGGCGCGCGAGACCACGCTGTCGCGTCCGCTGGTCGTGCGCGCCCAGGAAGAGAAGGGCTTTCTCGACAAGGCCACCGACGAACTGAACAAACAGACCAGCGCGATCGGAAGGAACCTCGGCATTCGCGCGGAAGAACGGCTCGAAAAGGAGATCGTCGACAACCGCTTCGCGGCGTTGCGCGAGGTGGTCACCGGCCAGCCGGACATCGGTGCTGAAAGCGTCGGTGCTTCCGGCGGCAAGCCTGGGCTCGAAACCATTTCGGGCCTGATCAATGAGTTCTACACATTGCTGGTCGTGGCCGACACGGCGCTGGCAGCGGGCAGCCTGCCGCCCGGCGGCAGCGAGGTCGGGGCGCGCCTGAAGCTGGAGGCCGGGAAACTCCCGGCGCCTTTTCGCGAGGTGCTGACGGCGCTGGCCACGAGCGGCGGCGACAAGGTGGTGCTCGATTCCACCGGTATCCTGCGCAACCAGGCGCAGCAACAGCTCGATCGCATCATGGGGCTGATGGCGCTGCAGGTCAGCGAGCCTTGCAAGCGAGGCGTGGAGGGGCGCTATCCACTGGCCGCAGTGGCGCAGGACGCATCCATCGAAGATTTCACGCTGGTGTTCTCCGCGGGCGGCGCAGCCGACGAGTTCTTCAACAAGTACCTGGCGTCGTATGTCGACACCAGCGTGCACCCCTGGCGCTACAAGGACCCGAACGCGGCCAATGCCATTGGTCGGTGCGGAAGGTGCCGCCAATGGCGTGGCGCCGGCGCCCGCAACCACGGGGCCGACGTTGCTCGGCGAGTTGTTGAAGCTGCTGGCCCAGAGCGGCCCGAACCTCGATGCCTTCTATCGTGCGCAACAGATTCGCGACCTGTTCTTCCGCAATGCCGGCGGCAAGAAGCTGGCCTGGAAGATGGACCTGCGGGTGCTCGAGCTCGAGCCCAGCATCACCGACCTGATCATCGATATCGACGGACAGGGCCAGCGTTACGTCCACGGCCTGGTGCAGGCATTTGCCGTCAGCTGGCCGGGGCCGCGCGGCGGCTCGATGGCGGAGATCACGGCCAATCCACGAATTTCGGGCCCGACCTCGACCCTGCTCACCAACGGGCCATGGGCGTTGTTCAGGCTGCTCGAAAAGGGCCGCCTCGTGAACACTGCGACGCCGGGACGCCTGAGCGTCGAGTACGCGTTCGATGGCCGCAAGGCGCTGTTGGACATCAATTCCGGCAGCCAGCCTAACCCGCTCAACAGCGACGTGCTCAAGGGCTTCCGTTGCCCTGGAAGAGCGGCCTGAACCCATGTTGGGAAAGCTGCTCGCGCTCCTGGCGCATTCCGCCGCCTGCCATCTGGGGCAAGCTGCCAGGCCATGCGGACTTCGTGCGCAGCGGCATGCGCCACGGCGAGTTGGAGGCCTGGATGCCGTGGCTCGCGCAGCAAAGCCGCAACGCGGGTGCCGATGCCACGGCAAGGGCGGTGGCCATATCGGTCGCTTTCGTCCTGCCTCCGGGCACGTTGGCATTTGCGAAGAGGCGTTTCGTGCTGGGCGTCATTGCGCCGTCCATCGACAAGGTGGAGCGGCACCATCCCTTGTTGATCTACCAGCAGGCACACCCGCTGTGGGTCGGCAGGCATTTCGAGGCGCAACTCAAGCAGCCGCTCGACTGGCAGTTCTGGCTCGCTCGCGCCGTCGCTCGTCACACCCGTGCACAAGGCCGCACCGACATTCGCGCGCTGGAAATGACGGTGCGCGCGCTGTGGCGCGAACAGACGCATGCGGCGGGTGCGCCGTGGGAAAGCAGCGACAGAACACAGGAGGACCTCGTCGGGCAGCGGGCTCGTCGGATGCAGGCCTTGCTCGATCGGTGGGCCGGCCCCGCGCCCGCGAACGACCCGGCCGCGCAGCTGCACGGCGTTCGCTATCTCCCGTGGGCGGACTGGCCGCAGCGGCTGCATGACGCGCGCGCCGAAAGCGTGTTCTGGCAGCAGGACGCCGAAGGGCGTTTCATCGGTGCGGCCAACAAGCTGCAGAAGCTGTGGGGCGGCTCGCCATGAGCGCCGCGCCGGGTCGCCCCAAGCAAGCTCGCACCGCAAAGCGAAGCGCGGAGGTTACTCAGTGAGCGCCGTCAATCCTCGCGTGGAAGGCGACGATGTCGCGCCTTTGCGCCTTCGTCTCACCCACAGCTGTGGCGACGCGCGAAACGGCGTCATGCGGATTCCTCCCGCCGGCGCCGGCCTGGCCGACGCGCTCCAGCTGTGCGGCGAGCGCCAGAGCGACGCCCAGTGGCGCGTCGCCAACCTGTGCCGCATCGCGTGGCATGGCCAGGGCAAGGGCTGGCAGCTGTCGAATGGCAGTCACACGCTGATGTGCGTGCGCAATGGCGATCGCGTCCAAGGCGGGGCTGCCGTGGGCGATACGCTCGAACTGGGCCTGCTTCGCTTCGTGCTGGAAAAGGAGGAGAGCCGGTTTCCCGAGCGCGAGCGTGTACTGGCGGAGGCGCCACCGGCCCCTCGGTCGCCGGTCATCGACCGCAAGGTCGCCCATCCTCGCCCTCGCGCCGATCGGCAGAACGCTTTCGATCTGCGTGACCTGGACCGTCGCAGCATCGAAAGCGGCGGCCGGCAGGTCGATACCCTGGCCGATCCTTTCGGCGTGCTCGACATCGCCGGTGCGAGGTCCCGCCTCGGCACGGACACCCTAGCTGAACTGCTTGGCGAAATACCTCGACCCGAGATGCGCACGGTGCCGCCTGTGGTTCAGCAGGCGAACCCGCCGGCAAATTCGGGTCCCGCCAGCCTTGCTGGACGAACTGCATGACGAATTCGTTCGCGTCGTCCAGGACCCCGCTCAACTCGCGGGACGCACCGACTGGGAGGGTTTTCTGGCTTTCGGCGGCGAGCCTGCCCCCACGCTGGAAGAGTTGCGCAAGCAAGCCGAGCCCTTTGCCTTGCTGCGCGACATCCTGCTGCCGCGCGAAGGCATCGACCGGATCATCGAAGAGTTCGAGCCGCTGGCGAGATCGGGGCTTCTCGATGCGAACCCTGCGGAGGACGTGCTGGGCCTGTTCGCGCCGGAGCTTGCCCGCGACGCCAGGATTCCATTGCCCAGCCTGACGCGGCGCGAACACCATGAGCTTTCGCCGGACAGCCATGTTCGTATCGGATCGGCCCGGGTTGACGAGGGCGAAGGCGAGGGCGCTGCGTGATGAAGTCTCACGCCAGACCCGCCCTGCAGGACATGCTCGGGCGATTGCGCCAGGCGCCCTGGAAGTTCGGCTTCTTTGCGCTGCTGCGGCGCTTCGGTGCTTCCTACGCACAGCAGCCGCCGATCGGACTTGCAAGCCGTCCGCAGCAGGAACCCTTTCGCCTGGGGCAGACGGCGGCGCTGGTCTTCGCGCCGCGTGAAATCGCCGGGGCCGTGCTGCCCGGCGAATCGGAGCAACGCGTGCCGGGGGCCGCCCTTCCTCGCTCGGGAAACAATCCGGCACTTCCGATGGTGCGTGTGTACGGCCTGGGCATGCTGGGCCCCAATGGTCCGCTCCCGCTGCACTACACGGAGCTGGTGCGCGACCGGGTCGAGAACCACAACGACAGCACGCTCGCGGATTTTCTGGACCTGTTCCATCACCGCTACCTGACGCACATGTACCGGGCCTGGTCCCAGAGCCAGGCCGCGGCGGGGCTGGATCGCGCCGAGGACGAGGCCTTCAGCTGCTACATCGCGCGGCTCACGGGGCACGATCCGCTGGAAATTCGCGATTCGGTGCTGCCCGTGCATGCGTGTCTGGCGGCATCGACGCATCTGAGCCGCGAGGCCCGCAACCCCGATGGCCTGGCGGCCACGTTGGCGCGCTTCTTCGCGGTGCCCGTGCAACTGCAGGAGTTTGTGCTGCACTGGATCCGCATCGACGACGAGGACCAGAGCCATCTGGGCCAGTCGCGTGCCTCCAGCGTGATGGGTGTGGGGGCCATCGCCGGGGAGGTCGTGGCCGACCGGCAGAACAAGTTCCGGCTCGTGCTCGGGCCGCTGAGCCTCGACCAGTACCTGCGTTTCACCCCACAGGGGCGGGATCTCGCGACGCTCGTCGAATGGGTGCGCGGTTTTGTCGGCTACGAGTTCGTCTAGGAGGTCGAACTGCGCGTGCGCAACGACAGCACGCCACCCGCACGGCTCGATGACACCGAGAAGCTCGGGTGGTCGACCTGGCTCGGTGGCTCCGAAGGGGCGGGTTCTGCGGGCAACACCGCACATGCAACTGGCTACACCGTCGGAATGGTGTTCGAGCCGGAGCAATACATCGGCTCGCGCTATCGCAACGACGTTCAGGTTGTCCATTGAGTCTCTCCCCCGCAATTCCATGACCCATGTTGCAACTTCCTCCGTGCCCGCCGACGTGACACCGGACTGGCTCCAACCTTTCAGTGCTCAGGATCCCTGCGGCCCCAGCCTCGAGTACGACGCCGAGTACGCCGTGCTGCTGTCGCGCATGGCACCGCGTGGCGACGCGCAATACGGGCAGTTCGTCGGTACGCCCGAAGCGTCCAACTGGGCCGAGATCGAACGCGACTGCCGTCGCCTGCTGCTGCGGACCCGGGACATCAACCTGCTCGTCTGGCTGTGCCGGGCCCGTACGCGGCTGGCCCAGGCGGCGGGGCTTGCGCAGTCCCTGGCCGCACTGGCCGAGGTGCTGGAGACCTGGCCCGATGCGGTTCATCCGCAGCTCGTTGTCGAGGGAGAACGCGATCCGGCCGTGCGTGCCAATGCCCTGGCGGCGTTGGCCGATCCCGAGGGCCTGCTGGGCGACGTGCGCGAGATCGTCGTGGCGGCCAATGCGGCCAGGCACCTGACGGTGCGCGAAGTCGAACGCGCCTGGGCGGTGCCGCGTCCGACCGATGTGGCCAGTCCCGAATCCGTGGCGCAGCAGCTGGCCCAGTTGCATCTGGCCGCGAACGGTGATGCCGACGCGCCGGTGAACCTGCTCGCAAAGGCGTCTGGGGCCGCACGACAGATCGTCGGCTGGGCCGCACGCTACCTGGGGCACGATGCGCCGCCATTGCAAGCACTCGTCCGTTTGTTGAAACCGTTCGACAGGATCGAACCTGCGGGCGACGCCGAGCCTGTCATCGTGACAAGCGAAGAGGCCCGAGGCCAACGGCCCCACCGCCTTGCCGACACGAACCTCGCCACACGCGACGACGTCCTGCACACCATCCGCACCGCAAGAGAGTGGTTCGAAAGCCACGAACCCAGCAGCCCGGTCGCGGTGCTGCTCAAACAGGCCGAGCGCATGGTCGGCAAGCGGTTTTCGCAGTGGCCGATGCCATTCCGCTCGATCTGTTGCAGAAATGGGATTCGGCGGGAGAAACGCCTCGATGACGCGCGGGATCGAGGTGGGCTTCCTCTTCCTGTGGGTCTGTTTCGCCTTGGGGGTATCCGGCGCTCTGCTGGGGGCCTGGGTTTTCTTGCGCGCCATGCGTGCACAGCTCGAAGCCCAGCGGGATGCATTCGAACTGGCACGGGAACGGGCCCAGCGAGACTTGCAGCAGACCTTGTTGTGCGTGCCGCAGTGGATCCAGCAGACCGTCCGGGTCGAAATCGAGTTTCTGGGCCGGCAGCAGGCAGAGCGCCACAAGGCGCAGTTTCGCGAGCAGCAGCGCTGGCAGTCGGGGCAGGACGAACAACGACTGGCCGAATGGAGCGTGCTGATGTCGGCATCCACACCGCGGCCGGTCAACAAGGCGCCGGTGGTTGCCAGCCGACCGGAGCGGCCGACGCCCGTGCCGGCGCCTGCATCTGTCTCCGCGGCGGCCCGTCCCCCGGAATTGATGGGTACGCTCCGGCCGCAGCCAGCGCCGGTCTACGCGCCTGAGGAGCCCGAACGGGAACTCAGCGACGAGGAAATCGACGCCCTGCCGCCCGATCTGCCTGCTCCGACCCGGCTGCAGGGCAGAAAATTGCCGACGCCGAAGAAGCCGGTGCTGCGCAATATTTAAGCAAGCCGGCGAACTGTCGGCTTTTTTCGTCGTTCGTGCTGTCGCACACGACGCAAGCCCCTTGATTTGTCGAATACGCGCCACCAAGTCTGCTTGCGCCGGCACGGTGCTTGCACGCTCTATAGAATCTTTTTCATGGCAACGAGAATTCCAAAAACTCCCAACACCCCGCCGGCGCAGAAACCGGCAGGGGATGACGGAGATTCTGTCGTTCTAGAGCGGCGACCGCAAAAAACTGCACCGCCCCAGATGTACCAGGTGGTGATGTTGAACGACGACTACACCCCCATGGAGTTCGTGATCGTCGTTCTGCAGGAATATTTCAGCAAGGACCGCGAAACGGCCACCCAGATCATGCTCAAGATCCATCTCGATGGCAGGGGCGTCTGCGGGGTCTATTCTCGGGACATGGCGGCAACCAAGGTCAATCAGGTCATGGAGGCGGCGCAGCAGGCTGGGCACCCGCTGCAATGTGTCAGTGAGCCAGTTGCGTGAACCAGTTGAATTGCGCAAGCTCCAACCCATCTGAGAACTTATTTACAGCAAGGCAAAAGGAAATCACATGATTGCCCAAGAACTGGAAGTCAGCTTGCACATGGCCTTCGTCGAGGCCAGGCAGCAGCGCCACGAGTTCATCACCGTGGAGCATCTGTTGCTCGCTTTGCTGGACAACCCGAGCGCCGCAGAGGTTCTGCGCGCCTGCTCGGCGAACGTCGACGACCTTCGGGCGTCGCTCACCAACTTCATCAAGGACAACACGCCTCAGGTGGCGGGTACCGACGATGTCGACACCCAGCCCACGCTGGGATTCCAGCGCGTGATCCAGCGTGCCATCATGCATGTGCAGTCCACCGGCAACGGCAAGAAGGAAGTCATCGGCGCCAACGTGCTGGTCGCGATCTTCGGTGAAAAGGACTCGCACGCGGTCTACTACCTGCACCAGCAGGGCGTGACCCGCCTCGACGTGGTGAACTTCATTGCCCACGGTATCAAGAAGAGCGATCCGCCCGAAGCCGTCAAGGGCAGCGGCGAAGCGCCTTCGGGCGAGGGCGAAGAGGGCGGCGGCGAACGCAACGAGAAGGCATCGCCGCTCGAGCAGTTCACGCAAAACCTCAACCAGCTCGCCAAGGACGGCAAGATCGATCCGCTGATCGGCCGCGAATACGAAGTCGAGCGCGTGATCCAGATCCTGTGCCGCCGGCGCAAGAACAACCCGCTGCTCGTCGGCGAGGCTGGCGTCGGCAAGACCGCGATTGCCGAGGGCCTGGCATGGCGCATCACGCAGGGCGACGTGCCTGAAATCCTGGCCGAGTCGATGGTGTTCTCGCTGGACATGGGCGCACTCCTGGCCGGCACCAAGTACCGCGGCGATTTCGAGCAGCGCCTGAAGGGCGTTCTCAAGTCGCTCAAGGACAAGCTGAACGCGATTCTCTTCATCGACGAAATCCACACCCTGATCGGTGCGGGCGCAGCCTCGGGCGGTACGCTCGATGCCAGCAACCTGCTCAAGCCGGCGCTCTCGAGCGGCCAGCTCAAGTGCATCGGTGCGACCACCTTTACCGAGTACCGCGGCATCTTCGAGAAGGATGCGGCCCTGTCGCGTCGCTTCCAGAAGGTCGACGTGGTCGAGCCGACGGTGCAGGAAACCGTCGACATCCTGAAGGGCCTGAAGTCGCGCTTCGAGGAACACCATGGCGTCAAGTACGCCGTGGCAGCCCTGCAGGCCGCGGCCGAGCTGAGCGCCAAGTACATCAATGACCGTCACCTGCCCGACAAGGCCATCGACGTCATCGATGAAGCCGGTGCCGCCCAGCGCATCCTGCCGCCGAGCAAGCGCAAGAAGACCATCAGCAAGGCCGAGGTCGAGGACATCGTCGCGAAGATCGCGCGCATTCCCCCGGCCAACGTCAGCAACGACGACCGCGGCAAGCTGCAGACCATCGAGCGCGACCTCAAGAGCGTCGTGTTCGGCCAGGACAAGGCACTCGAAGTGCTGGCCTCCGCGGTCAAGATGGCGCGCTCGGGCCTGGGCAAGGGCGACAAGCCGATCGGCTCGTTCCTGTTCTCCGGCCCCACGGGCGTCGGCAAGACCGAAGCCGCGAAGCAGCTCGCCTACATCATGGGCATCGAGCTGATCCGCTTCGACATGTCGGAGTACATGGAGCGTCATGCGGTGAGCCGCCTGATCGGCGCGCCTCCGGGCTACGTCGGTTTCGACCAGGGCGGTCTGTTGACCGAAGCTGTCACGAAGAAGCCGCATTCGGTGCTGCTGCTCGACGAAATTGAGAAGGCACATCCGGACATCTTCAACGTGCTGCTGCAGGTGATGGACCACGGCACGCTGACCGACAACAACGGGCGCAAGGCCGACTTCCGCAACGTCATCATCATCATGACGACGAATGCGGGTGCCGAAACCATGAACAAGGCGACCATCGGCTTCACCAACCCGCGCCAGACGGGCGACGAAATGGGCGACATCAAGCGCCTGTTCTTGCCCGAGTTCCGCAACCGGCTGGATGCCATCGTCAACTTCAAGGCGCTCGATGAAAACATCATCCTGCGCGTGGTCGACAAGTTCCTGCTGCAGCTCGAAACGCAGCTCGCCGAGAAGAAGGTGGAAGTCACCTTCAGCGACAAGCTGCGCAAGCACCTGGCGAAGAAGGGCTTCGATCCGCTGATGGGCGCGCGTCCGATGCAGCGTCTGATCCAGGACACGATCCGTCGTGCACTGGCCGACGAACTGCTCTTCGGCCGGCTGACCGATGGCGGGCGCCTCGAAGTCGACATCGACGACAAGGACGAAGTGCTGCTGGACATCCAGCCGCTGTCGAAGAAGGAAGGCAAGTCCAAGCCTGAAGCGGAAGAAGCTGCAACAGGGTAACTGGGCTCTCCCCCCAGGCTTCGCGCACTTCGTGTCGCTTCGCCAACCCCCTTCCGGGGGCGATACCTGCGGCCCAGCAAAGCCGGTTCCGCGGTATCCCTGGAATGAAGAAAAAGGCCGGTAGCATTCGCTACCGGCCTTTTTCTTTGGGCCACCGACATCACTCCGCCTGCTTCCCTTGATCCTCCCCGAACTCAGCCACGAATGGAAAACAGGCCTCTCCCTGGCGTGGAGCGGCTACATCGCGGTGCTGTCGGTCTGGATCGTGATGCAGAAGCGTGCGCCGGTGTCCACGATGAGCTGGATCCTGTCGCTCGCGCTGCTGCCGTTCGCGGGCTTCGTCATCTATTACTTCCTCGGGCCGCAGCGTTTGCGAAAGCAACGGCTCAAGCGGCTGCGCAGCCGCGCGGGTGCCTCCGCGCAAGCTGACCTGGCGCGCCTGCGCGACGCGGCGCAGAACGCGCCGCCGGCCCTGCAGCAGATGGCACGGCTGGGCACGGCGGCCTGCGGACTGCCGGTGTCCAGCGCCACCGGCGTGGAGCTGCTGTCGGGCGGCGCACGCACCTTCGACGCGATCTTCGAGGCGGTGCGCGCGGCGCAGAACCACATCCACCTCGAGTACTACATCTTCGAGCCTGACAAGATCGGCACCGCGCTGCGCGACCTGCTGGTCGAGCGCGCGAAGCAGGGCGTGATCGTCCGCCTGCTGATCGACGCGCTGGGCTCCAAGCGCATCGGCCGCAAGTTCATGGCGCCGTTGCACGAGGCGGGCGTGCAGGTCGCGCTCTTCCACGACACCAAGATCGGCCGGCGCCTCCGCCCGGTCACCAACTACCGCACCCACCGCAAGATCGTGGTCTGCGACGGCCGGGTCGGCTTCACCGGCGGCGTCAACATCACCGACGAGGAAGACAAGCGCACCAACCCCGACGCCTACCACGACGTGCACCTGCGCATCGAGGGCAGCGCGGTGCGCAGGCTGCAGACCACCTTTCTCGAAGACTGGACCTACGCCACCAGCGAAGACCCGCGCGACATGGACGACGCCATGGACGCGATGCTGCCGCAGCTGGAGGCCGGCGACATCCCCGTGCAGATCGTGACCAGCGGCCCCGACAACGCGCTCGAAGCCATCCACCGCATGCATGTAGAAGCCATCCACTCGGCCACCCACCGCGCCTGGCTCACCACGCCGTATTTCGTGCCCGGCGAGCCGGCGCTGATGGCGCTCACCAGCGCCGCGCTGCGCGGTGTCGACGTGCGCCTGCTGGTGCCGCGCCGCAGCGATTCGGCCATCGTGAGCGCTGCGGCGCGCTCCTACTTCGACGAACTGATCGCCGCTGGCGTGAAAGTCTGGGAGTACAAGGCGCGCATGCTGCATTCCAAGACCTTGGTGGTCGACGAGCATTGCGCGATGATCGGCACCGCGAATTTCGACAACCGCAGCTTCCGGCTCAACTTCGAGGTCTGCGCCGTGGTTTATGGTCCGGCGCTGGCCCGGCCGCTGGCGGCCCAGTTCGAAACCGACCTGCACAGTTCCAGCACGGTGCGCGCCAACCGGCCACAGAATTTCTGGCGTCGCCTCGGCGATTCCATCGCGCGCTTGTTTTCACCCTTGCTCTGAATGAACCACACCTTTCTCTGGCACGACTACGAAACCTTCGGCGCGGTGCCGCGCCGCGACCGGCCTTCGCAGTTCGCCGCCATCCGCACCGATGCCGAGCTGAACGAAATCGGCGAGCCGCTCATGGTCTATTGCAAGCCCGCGCCGGACTACCTGCCCAGCCCCGAGGCCTGCCTGATCACCGGCATCACGCCGCAGCTGTGTCTGGAGCGCGGCATTCCCGAGCATGAATTTGCCGCGCAGATCGAGCGCGCCTTTTCGCAGCCCGGCACCATCGGCGTGGGCTACAACACCATCCGCTTCGACGACGAGGTCACGCGCTTCATGTTCTGGCGCAACCTGATCGATCCTTACGCGCGTGAATGGCAGAACGACTGCGGCCGGTGGGACCTGCTCGACGTGGTCCGCCTGACCTACGCGCTGCGGCCCGATGGCATCGAATGGCCGAAGAAGGAAGACGGCAAGCCCAGCTTCAAGCTCGAAGACCTGGCGCGTGCCAACGGCCT
>CAMATD010000099.1 GCA_945860785.1 Variovorax sp. YR752
CTCGACACGCCGATCGCCACCGGCGAAATGCTCACCAGTTTCGGCGAGCATGCGCAGCTGATCATGGCCGGTGCCAGCGACTTCGTGCAGCCCGATGCGCCGCGCGTAGGCGGCATCACGCCATTTTTGCAGATCATGCAGCTGGCCGACTTCAAGGGCCGCAAGCTGGCGCCGCACTTCGCGATGGAAATCCACCTGCACCTGGCCGCCGCGTACCCCATCGAACCCTGGCTCGAGCATTTCGAATGGCTGGGCCCGATGTTCAACGAACAGATGCACCTGAAGGACGGCCGCATGCACGTGTCGGATCGCCCGGGCGTGGGCTTCAGCTTGAGCGAGCAGGCGCTGCGGTGGACCACCGAGACGCAGGAATTCGGCAAGCGGCCCTGAGTTTTTCGCACGTTCGGGGCGGGGCACATTCCGACCGCAGCGCGCGACGGGCCGGCAGCCATTGCCGGCCCGTCTTTTCTTGTTCGCCGCCTAGCGGATCTCCGCCCCGCGCGTGTTCACGTACACCACATAGATCGAGTGGCTGCTCGCCATGAAGAGCCGGTTGTTGTCCACGCCGCCGAAGCACAGGTTGGCGCAGCGTTCGGGCAGGCGGATGTGACCGATAGGTTTGCCTCTCGGGTTGAACACCATCACGCCGTCGAGCGTGGCCGGGTCCACGCCCGGCGCGCCGCTGGAACCCCAACCGGCCCAGATGTTGCCGTCCACATCGCACTTGATGCCATCGAGCGCACCAGCGGGCGTGCCTGCATCGATGTGCTTCGTCTTGTTCGACAGGCGGCCTTCGCTGCCCACGTCGTAGGCCCACACCAGTCGGTTCGGTTGCGCGCGGCCTTCGATGATGTAGAGCTTCTTCTCGTCGGGCGAGAAGCACAAGCCGTTCGGCCCCTGCAGGTCGTTGAGCACCTGCGTCACCTTGCCGCTCTTGCCGTCGATCCGGTAGACCGCGTGCGGCAACTCCTGCTTCGCGATGCGGCCCTCGTAGTCGTTGCTCAGCTGGAAGGGCGGATCGGTGAACCAGATCGAGCCGTCGGACTTGCACACGATGTCGTTGGGCGAGTTGAAGGGCTTGCCCTCGTAGTTGTCGGTCAGCGTCACGATCCTGCCGCTGTGTTCAGTGCGCGTGATGCGCCGCGTCACCGCGCCTTCGCAGGTGACGAGCCGGCCCTGCATGTCGCGCGTATTGCCGTTGGCGTAGTTGGCATTGGCGCGGAAGGTGGTGGCCTGCCCAGTGGCTTCGTCCCAGCGCACGATCTTGTTGCTGGCCACGTCGCTCGCGAGCAGGTAGTTGCCGTCGCCAATCCACACGGGGCCCTCCATCCAGCGGAAGCCTGTGGCCAGTCGCTCGACGCCCGCGCTGAACAAGCGGTATTTGGCGAACGACGGATCGAGGATCTCGACGGTTGGGTCGGGGTAGCGCTGCGACGGCGTCCAGCCTTGAGCGTGAAGGCCGCCCGTGGCGGTGCTCGCCGCGAGTGCGAGGCCGGCTTTGAGGAGATCGCGCCGGCCGTTTGGCGTCGTCTGTTGTTGTCTTGCTTGCATGTCTCACTGTCTCCATGGAAAGGGAGACGCACGATAGAAGCCGCAGCGTGCCGTGGCGAGATGCGCGCGCACCGCGGTCCCGTCGAATGAGACGAAACCGCGACTTGCCGGGAAACCCCCGAGCGCAACCGGTGCCTGCAAACCGTCGCCGCGAGCCATTTTCGAAGGCGATCCCACATGCTGGGACCGCGGCCGCGCGCGCCTGCAAAGCGCCTTGTGGCGAGCGCATCGCCGACCCAGAATCCGCCCCCTCCCGGGCAGCCCCTGCACCGGGACCAAGGAGACACATGAACAAAACCAGCACGCGCTACCGCGGAGTCGTCCTGACCCTGCTCTTCCTCGCGATGATCATCAACTACGTCGACCGCGCCGCGCTGTCGATCGCGATGCCCTTCATCACGCAGGAGTACCACCTCACGCCGACCGAGAAGGGCATGATCTTCAGCAGCTTCTTCGTGGGCTACGCGCTGTTCTGCTTCATCGGCGGTTACCTAGCCGACTGCTTCGGCCCGAAGAAGGTCATGACCTGCGCGATGAGTTTCTGGTCGGTGCTGTGCGGCCTCACGGCGCTGGCCTTCAATTTCTGGTCGCTGCTGATCGTGCGCGCGCTGTTCGGCGTGGGCAAAGGTCCGGTCTCCACCACCGCCAACAAGGCCGTCAACAACTGGTTCCCGATCCGCGAGCATGCGCGGGCCATCGGCATCAACCAGGCGGGCGGCCCGCTCGGCGGCGCGCTGGCCGGCCCGATCGTCGGTTTGCTTGCGCTGTGGCTGGGCTGGCGCGTGGCCTTCGTGGTGATCGCCGTGATGGGCCTGGCGTGGGCCGTGGCTTGGGCGCGGTTGGTGATGGCCACGCCCGCCGAGCATCCGCGCGTGGCGCCCGATGAGCTGGCCGCGATCGAGGAAGGGCGCGACGCGCCGGTTTCGGCGCTGCCGAGCGAGCGCACGCCGCTGCTCAAGGGGATCCTGCAGCGCTCGGTGCTCGCCACCGGCGTCTCGCTCTTTTGCTACAACTACATCCTGTTCTTCTTCATGACGTGGTTCCCCAGCTATCTGATCGATGCGAAGGGCATCGACCTGAAGTCGATGAGCATCGTCACCGCGCTGCCCTGGCTCGTGGGCGCGCTGGGCTACATGGGCGGCGGCGTGCTGATCGACTACATCTACAAGCGCACCGGCCGCCAGCTGTTCTCGCGCAAGGTGGTGCTGGTGACTTGCCTGCTGATCGCCTCGCTGTGCATCGGCATCACGGGCCAGGTCGAGAGCGTCACGGCCGTGGTGTCTGTGATGACGGTGGCCATCGGCTTCCTGATGCTGACCGCGCCGGCCTACTGGTCGCTGATCCAGGACAGCGTGCCCAGCCACCAGGTCGGCACGGCCGGCAGCTTCATGCACGGGCTGGCCAACCTCTCGGGCATCGTGGCGCCCACGGTGACCGGCTTCATCATCCAGTCCTCGGGCACCTACGTGAGCGGCTTCGTGCTGGCGGGCGTGCTCGGTGCCGTCGGTGCCGCAATCGTGGCGCTGTTCGTCGTGGCCGGCCGCGCCGAGCCCGAACCGGTGCTGGCCGCGGGTTGAGCCAACCCCCGTTGTTCGACTTTCAGAAGTACACACATGCCGACCCTGTTGATCACCGGCGCTGCTGGACAAGTGGGCACCGCCCTGCGCCCGTTGCTGCGCGAACACTACGACCTGCGTCTCTTCGACCGCCGCGAACCGGCTGACCCTGCGGCCAATGAGCAGGTGATGGTGGGTGACCTGTGCGACCCGGCATCCGTTGCGCGCGCGGTCGAGGGCGTGGATGCCATCCTCCACCTGGCTTGCGTGCACGGCCCGGCGATCCGGTTCGACGCGACGGTGCAGCCCAACTACCACGCCACGCTCTATCTGCTCGAGGCCGCGCAGCGCTTCGGCGTGAAGCGCTTTCTGTTCGCGAGCAGCCACCATGTGCTGGGCCAGTACCGCGGCGACGCCGCGGCGCGCTTCGACGACCTGCCGCCCGCACCCGACGGTTACTACGGCATCAGCAAGGTCTTCGGCGAGGCGGCCTGCGCGGGCTATGCGCTGCGCGGTGGACCAGCCGCCTTCGTGATCCGCATCGGCAATGCAGACGCGCAGGTGGCCGATGCGCGCCGGCTGCGCATGTGGGTCAGCACGCGCGACCTCGCGCGACTGGTTCGCATCGGGCTGGAGCACCCTGATGTGCGCAACGAGGTGGTCTACGGCGTGTCCGACAGCCCGCAGCCGATGTTCGCCAACACGCGCGCCCGCGAGCTCGGCTACCGCCCACAGGACAACGCAGGGGACTGCAAGGCCGCGGACTACCTGGACCACGACGCGATGCATCCGACCGCATCGGGCCGGGATCACGTGGGTGGCGTCTATGCCGCCAGCCCGCTCGCGCCGGTGTTGCCGGAAGCCTGAACGCCCTCAGCGCCTTTCCGCGCCGCGCGTGTTCACATAGATCGCGTAGAGCGAATGGCTGCTCGCCATGAAGAGCCGGTTGTTGTCTGCGCCGCCGAAGCACAGGTTGGCGCAGCGCTCGGGCAGGCGGATGTGCCCGATGGGCTGGCCCTGCGGGTCGAACACCATTACGCCATCGAGCACCTCGGGATCGGCCTCGGGCGAACCGTTGCTGCCCCAGCCGGCCCAGATGTTGCCGTCCACGTCGCACTTGATGCCGTCGAAGGCGCCTGGACCCTGCGCGTCGATGTGCAGCGTCTTGTTCGACAGCCGGCCGTCGGCACCCACGTCGCAGGCCCACACGCGGCGGCTCGGTTGGGCGCGGCTCTCGACCACGTAAAGCGTGCGCTCATCGGGCGAGAAGCACAGGCCATTTGGCCCCGCGAGGTCGTCCAGCACCTGCGTGAGTTCACCGCTCGCGCCATCGATGCGGTAGACGGCATGCGGCAGTTCCTGCGTGCCGACGCGCCCCTCGTAGTCGTTGCCGAGCTGGAAGGGCGGGTCGGTGAACCAGATGGCGCCATTCGACTGGCACACGATGTCGTGGGGCGAGTTCAGCGGCTTGCCATCGAAGCGGTCGACCAGTGTCACAATGCGGCCGTCGTGCTCGGTGCGGCTGATGCGCCGCGTGACGGCGCCTTCGCAGTTCACGAGCCGGCCCTGCAGTCGCGGGTGTGGCCGTTCGCGTAGTTCGACGATTCTCGGAACACCGAGGCGGTGCCCGTCACCTCGTCCCAGCGAATGATGCGGTTGCTGGCCACGTCGCTCGCCAGCAGGTAGCGGCCGTCGCCAAACCACACGGGCCCCTCCATCCAGCGAAAGCCGGTGGCCAGGCGCTCGACACTGGCGGCAAAGAGCCGGTACTTCGCGAATGAGGGGTGGAGCACCACCACCGCCGGATCGGGGTAGCGCAGCGAGGGCGACCAGCCGGTGCGGTCGCTGGCGGAAGAAGAGAAGACAGTCATGGGCGTGAGTGTGCGCGGGATGCGTCAATCGAGCGTGAACGTGGCCCAGCCCGACAGGCGTTCGCCAGGGGCGAGCACGCACGTGCCGGTGCCGGGAACGCCGCGCGCGGCGAGGTTGAAGGCGTCGGAGGTGTGGCTCGCAGGCTCTAGGCAGACGTAGGGCGCACCGGCGGGCTGGTGCAGCGCGAGGTGGTCCAGCGTGGGCGAGGCGCTGATGCGCACGGTGCTGCCGTGGGCATCGATGTCCGTGAGGCGGGCCTTGCCGTTCCAGTCGCTGTAGAACATGGTGAAGGCGGCGTCGCCCAAGCGGCGCCCGGTACCGAAGTCATCGGCCTCGGTCGTCGCGCTCGCGCCGGTGGCGAGGTAGTCGGCGGTCGGCATCCATTGCTTCGGTGCAGCGAACCGCACGCCGAGGCCGGGGCTGCGCGCGATATACGGATGCAGCCCGATGCCCGCGGGCATCGGCCGCGCGCCGGTGTTGGTCACGGCGAGCGCGATGTGCAGCGACCGTGACGTGAGGAGGAAGACCAACTCGGCTTCGTAGGGCCAGGGCCAGTGCGCATCGGGTGACTGGTCGAGCTTCAGCACGAGGCTGGCGGTGTCGCGCGACACCACCGTCCATGCGGCCTGGTGCGCCGTGCCGTGCAGCGTGTGCGGCAGTGCATCGGGGTGCGCGGCCAACGCGAAGTCTTCACCCGCATGCCGCAGCCGCGCCTGCGAGATGCGGCCCCAGTAGGGAATCAGCGGGTACAGGCCGCCCTTGGCCCAGCGCGCGAGATCGGTGTGGGCTTCGGGGTAGGGATGAAAAAGGGCGGTCGCCGCGCCATGCGCGTTCTGCAGCGCGCAGTGCGTGACGCGCGCGCCGAGCAGCGGCGCCACACGTGCCCGCGCACCACCGCTGCGCAGTTCGATGATGTCGCTCACGAAGCGCTCAAGCGGTGTAGTCGACCGCCGCCCACTCGAAGTAGGGCTTGAGGTCGGCCACCAGCGCCTAGTGCAGCGGATGGAACAGATAGTCGTCGAGCGCCTTCGCATCGGCCACCTCGGCTTCGAGCACATAGCCCCAGCAGATGGGACGTTCGAGTTCGTTGGCAGCGAACTTCCAGCCCTGGATCGCGGGGATCTGAGCGCCCAGCGCGGCCATGCGGTCGGTCAGCGATTTCTCGAGCGCGGGGTTCTTCTCGACATCCGCCTTGCGGCGGAACATCACGATGTGGCGCATCAGCATGGGACGCCCTTTCTTTCGATGAGCCAGGAGGGCGCGTCCTGCAATGCGACGGGGCGCAGGAAGCGGTCGAGCGCGGCGTAGCCGACCGAGGTGGTGAAGGGTTGCGTCGACGCAGGGAACGGGCCTCCATGGTGCTGGGCAGCGGTCACTGCCACGCCGGTGGGTACGCCTGCGAAGAGCACGCGGCCCGCGATCTGCGTCGCGGCGCGCACCAGGCGGTGCGTTGCGTCGCTCTCGGCCTCGGCACCCCACAACGTGACCGTGAGCGAGCCACCGACGGCCTTGAGTACATCGATGGCTTCGTCGCTCGACGCGACGCGCACGACCAGCGCTGCCGGGCCGAACACCTCTTCGTGCAGCGCATGGTTCGCGATGAAATCGGCGGCGGACACCTCGGCGAGGAAAGGGCGCGGTGCCTGCACGGTCGCATCCACCACGTCGTTGACCAGCGGCTTGAGTTGCGGCGCGGCGCGCCATTGCGCCACGCCGCGATCAAAGGTCGCGCGGATGCCGGCCGACAGCATCGCATGCGGTTGCGTGGCCTGCAGCGCCTTCGAGAACGCATCGACAAAACCATCGCCGGCTGCGTCCTTCGGTACGACGATCACGCCGGGGCTGGTGCAGAACTGACCTGCGCCGAGGCAGATCGAGGCGGCCAGCGTGCGCGCGAGTTCAGCGCCGTTCTTCGCGATGGCCGCGGGCAGAACGACCAGCGGATTGACCGAACCAAGCTCGCCGTAGAACGGAATCGGGCGCGGCCGTTCGCTCGCAATCTTCGCGAGCGCGGTGCCGCCCTTGAACGACCCTGTGAAAGCCACGGCCGCGATGGCCGGCGCCTGGACCAGCGCCACGCCGACGTCGACCGAGTCGCCTTCGACGAACTGGAACACGCCGGGCTGCAGGTCTTGCGCCGCCACGACCTTTTGCGCCAGCGCGGCCGTGCAGCGCGACAAGCCGGGATGCGCCGGATGGCCCTTGACCACCACGGGGCAGCCTGCAGCCAGCGCAGAGGCGGTGTCGCCGCCGAGCACCGAGAACGCGAACGGAAAGTTGCTGGCCGAGAACATCGCGACCGGTCCCACCGGCACACGAACACGCATGAGGTGCGGTCGGCCTGCGGGCGGTGCGCTTGCAACCGCCGCATCGTCGATGAAGGCATGTGCGTCGCCGCGTTCGATCACGTCGGCAAAGCCGCGCAGCTGGAAGGTGGTGAGGTCGAGTTCGCCGTTCAGGCGCGGCAGGTCGAGGCCGCTTTCGCGATCGGCGAGTGCAACGAGCGCTTCGCGATCGGCTTCGAGCACGGCAGCAAGCGCGCGCAGCAGTTCGGCGCGCTGTGCAGCGGAGCTCGTCGCGAAGGCATCGGCCGCGGCGGAGCTCGCCCGCACGGCGGCGCTGATGTCGGCAGGCGTGGATTCGGCCCAGTGCTCGCCGATGGCGGCGCCGGTGCGAGCTTCGATGGATTGCAGCATCAGAGCCGTGCTCACTGGCTCTTGAGCGGATAGCCGCGGCCCGCGTAGTCGAAGGCCACGAGTTCGTTGATCTTCACTTCCTTGTCGGCTGGCGCCGCGTAGTAGGCACGGATCTCCTTGATCCTGCCGGTTGCGCTGTCGAAGTCGTACCACTCGGCGCCGCGCAGCGCGGTGCCGCTCTTGTTCTTCCAATGGGTCCACTCGATCATGGCTTTGGGCGTGTCGTGGCTCACGATCAGCTTGTCGATGGTCCATTGCGAGCCGAGTGTTTCGACGCACCACTGCCACTTCTTCGCGATGGTGTCGGCGGTGCGCCACGGGATCTCGGGCAGGCCCGCCGGGAAGTAGTGCACGGCGTCGGGCGTGAAGCAGTCGACGAGCGCGTCGTAGTCGGCGGCGTTGCAGGCGTCGAAGTAGCGGCGGATGAGGGCGGCGTGGTCTTCGGGGGTGAACTTGCTCATGGTGTTCCTCGGTGTTGTTCTGGGGTCAGCGTGTGGGCTGCGCGGCGGGAATCGCCGGTCGTCCATCGGCCACCCATTGGCGGTGTTGCTCACGCGTCGCATCGTTCGGCGGGTACAGGCCCCACAGCGCCTCGCCGGCCTGCACGCGCAGCGCCAGGTAGGCCTCGATGTCGTTGCGCTTCTCGCACAGGTCGGCCATCTCCTCGGCCAGGTGCGCGGGAATCACCGTGATGTTGTCGCCGTCGCCATGGATCACGTCGCCGGGATAGATCGCCACGCCCGCGCAGCCGATCGGCACCTGCAGGTCGGCCACATGGTGGTAGCTCAGCCGCGTGGTCGCGGTCACGCCGGTGCACCAGACCGGAAAGTCCATGTCCTTCAGCTCGGTGCCGTCGCGAAAGCTGCCGTCGGTGATCACGCCGCGCGCGCCGCGCATCATCATCATCCGCGTGATGAGCATGTTGCCCATCGATGCCGCACGGCCGTCCTTGTGGCTGTCGATCACCAGCACATGGCCCGGCTCGATCTGCTCCACGCCCACCCATTGCAGGTTGTCGGCATTGGGCTCGGTCGTGAGGTTGCCGTACACGTCGATGTCTTCCCGCGCGGGAATGAAGCGCATCGTGTAGGCGCGGCCCGCGAAGGGCTTGATCTTCCTGTTGAGCGGCGTCAGCCCGTGCAGCACCGGCTGGCGAAAGCCCTTGATGTAGAGCTGTGTGGTCAGCGAGCCGCTCGTGGCCTTGGCCAGGCGGTCCAGTACCGAATCCGGAACGGAAGGGGGCGGGGGCGCGCTGGGGAACGCTGGCCAGCGGCGCGGGCGGGATCATTGTCATGAGGCTCGTCTCAAATGGTGGGAATGAATGAGGCGCCGCAGGCGCTGGCGCGGTGGAACCCTGATCGTAGAGAGAGGGTCGCAAAAATAGAATGGGCCGAAGCAGCGTTGCGGCTCCGGCCCTGCGCCAAGTACCACCATCTGAGACAAACAGGCAAAGCAAGGCAAAGCCAATGGCCACCTCTTCCGGCGAGGGCACCGGTGCCCTCGAAAAAGCGCTCGACGTGCTCGATGCCATCGGTGCCGCGCCCGAAGGCCTGGGTCAGAGCGAACTGGCCGACCGGCTCGACCTGCCACGCACCACCGTCTACCGCCTGCTCGCCACGCTGGTCGCGCGCGGGCTGGTGCGGCGCGATCCGCTGCGCAAGGTCTATTGCCTGGGCTTTCGCTGCTTCGAGATGGCGCGCCAGGCCTATGCCATGCCCGACCTCGTGGCCGCCGCCGCGCTCGAGCTGCGCGCGCTGCGCGACCTCACGGGCGAAACCAGCTATCTCGCCGCGCTCGACGGGCGCGAAGTCATTTCGCTCGAGCGCTGCGACGGCGCCCACAGCCAGCGCTCGGCCGCCGTGCTGGGTCAGCGCAAACCGGTGCATTGCACGAGCCAGGGCAAGGCCATTCTCTCGGCCATGCCCGACGAGGCGCGCGACGCCATCGTGCGCGAGGCAGTGCTCAAGCCGCTCACGCCGCTCACCATCACCGACCGGCGCCGCCTGCAGGCCGAGCTGCGCATCACCAAGGCGCGCGGCTATGCCATCGACGACGAAGAGATCGTGCTCGGCGTGCGCTGCGTGGGCGCGCCGGTGGTCGATGCGGCGGGGCAGGTGCGCGGCGCCATCAGCGTGGCCGGGCCGGCCTACCGCCTCACGCGGGCGCGGCTCGAGCTGCTGGGCCCCGAGGTGGCCGATGCCGCGCGTCGCATCGGCGCGCAGTTGCAGCCGGCCGGCGCTGACCCGACCCCGAGCACTGAAGCCGCGGTGGTCGCGCTGCCCGGCCTCTGGGCCTTCCATGGCGCGCATCCGCTGTGGTCGGCCGACGGCAGCCGGCTCTAGTGGACCGATGCACTCGCGCCCTCGGTGCATCTGCATTCGAATGGGCAGGACCATGAGATCGCGACGCTCGAGTCGCCCGTCGTCGCGCTGCTGCGCCATGAAGACGATGTGATCGCCGTGCACGAACGCGGCGCATTGCGCATTGCCGCCGACGGCAGCGCGACGCCGTTCGTGCCGTGGCTGTCGGGGCAGGTGCTCGCGGCGTGCAACGGCGAGGCCGACGCGGTCTGGGCCGTGGTCGCACTGCCCGAAGCGGGCGCCGCCATCGGCCGCATGCGCGCCGACGGCACGTTCGAAGTGCAGTGGCGCGTGGGCGAAGCCGTGCAGGCGCTCGGCTGGCACGCGCAGGACCAGACCCTCTACGCCACAGCACCGGGCTCCGGCACCCTGCTGCGGCTGCAGCCGGGGCAGGGCGCGATGCGGCGCCTCGCGACCGTGCCCAAGGGCTCGGGCCGTGTGAGCGGTCTGGCCTTCGACGCGCAGGGCGGCATCTGGACCGCGCTGTGCGACGGCTGGTCGGTGGTGCGTTTCACGGCCGACGGCCAGCTCGACCGCGTGATCGGTCTGCCCGTACCCTGCGCGACCGACCTGGCCTTTGCGCCGTCACCCGACGGCGCGGAGATGCAAAGGCTGGTGATCACCACCGCGCGCCACAGTGTGCCGCTCGACACGCTCGCGAGTGCGCCGCTGTCGGGGCGGTTGCTTGCACTGACCGTCTGACGTGTCCGAAGTCGGCCGCAACGCAACGGCGCGTCGCGCCTCCGGCCGGATCACGTTCGGGCAGGCGGTGCGTCATGCTCAGTCCAGCTTCTCGATGCCCGCCTTGTCGATGATGCGGCCCCAGCGCGCAGTCTCGCGCGCCATCAGCTTCTGGAAGTCTTCCGGCGAACCGCCTGCCGGCTCGGCGCCGAGGCGGGCAAAGCCGTCGCGCACCGCGCTGCTTTGCAGCGCCGTCTGAACGGCCGCGTTGAGTTTGTCCACCACCTCCTTCGGCGTGCCGCGCGGCGCCACGATGCCGCCCCAGACCACGGTTTCGTACCCCTTGAGGCCGGCTTCGTCGAGCGTCGGCACGTTGGGCAGCAACGGCAGGCGCCGCAGGCTGCTCACGCCGAGCGAGCGCAGCTTGCCCGAGCCAATCAGCGGTTCCACCTCGGAGGAGTTGGCGAACATGTAGTCGATGCGGCCGCCCAGCAGATCCTGCAGCGCGGCCGGGCCGCCGTTGTAGGAAACGAAGAGCACGTCGAGACCGGCCATGCTGCGGAACAGTTCGCCGCCCATGTGGCCCGTGGTGCCGACCCCGGGCGCGCCGAAGCTGAGCTTGCCCGGTGCCTTGCGTGCGGCGGCGATCAGGTCGGCTGCATTCCTGTACGGCGATTCATTGCGCACCACCAGCGCGTTGTAGACGTTGAAGGCTTGCGCCACCGGCACCAGGTCCTTGTCGACGTCGTAGGGCAGTCTCTTGAAGAGCGCGCGGTTGACCGCGAGTGTGTTGACGTTGCCGTAGCCGATCGTGTAGCCGTCGGCGGGCTTGCCCTTGATCTGCATGATGCCGATGTTGCCCGCGGCACCGGGCTTGTTGTCGATCACGATGGCAACGCCCAGGATCTTCGAGAGCTCGTTCGCCATCACGCGCGACAGCACGTCGGGCGAGCCGCCGGCCGCGGAAGGAACGACAAAGACGATCGGCTTTTCGGGCCAGGATGCGGCGCGAACGGGCTCCTGCGCACAGAGAAGGCCGGTAGCCAGGGCCACGAGGCCAAGCCAGCGCGCGGAACGACGGCGAGAGAAGTAGCGGGCGATCATGATGGAAAGGTTCGTGCAAGAAAAAGAACGGTGGAACTCGAGGACGCCTGAACTCAGGCGCAGACATGCGGAAAAAGGAAATCGATGGCGGCGGTGCAGATCAGCGCGCTGGAGCGATCGGGAATGCTCGGGTCGTTGCGCAGGCGGCCTCCGTGCGCGCCAGTGCGTCCACGCGCCAGAGGGCCAGCGCTGCAGCTGCTTCGCATGGCTCGACCACGGGCATGCCCAGCGCCTGTTTCAGCGGCGCGCGCAGATCGGCCATGCCGGCACATCCGAGCAGCAGCACATCGGCGCCGTCGCGCTCGCGCAGCGCGCGGCCGGCTTCGCACATGCGCTCGAACGCGAGCTCACGGCTGCCGGACTGCTCCACCGTCAGGTCCAGTGCGCGTTCGGCGGCCACGCGCTGCGCCAGCGCCAGCGCGTGCCAGTAGCGCATGTGGCGCGGAATCGACGGTTGCGCCACGGCGATCACGCCCACTTGCCTGCCCAGCGCGAGTGCGGCCAGCATGCCCGCCTCGCCGATGCCGATCACGGGTTTGCGCGTGCGCTCGCGTGCCGCGACGATGCCCGGATCGCTGAAGCAGGCAATGACGAAAGCCGAGGCTTCGGCTTCGCGTGCCGCCACGCATCCGGCCACCAGCACCGCCGCACGGTCGGCGTCGGCCTGGCTGATCACGCCGGGCGGGCCCTCGTGCAGGGTCAGGCACGCGAAGCGCGGCGGCTGCGCCGCGCCGGCGCCGTTCACGGCGCGGTCGATGGCCTGCGTGACCTGCACGGAAGAATTGGGGTTGATGACCAGGACCGGCAGGCGCTTCATGCGGCACCTTTCGCGGCATCGAGGCCGATCAGCGCCTTGAGCACGCGCCCGTGCGGACGACCCGCAACGGCACCCTGCGGATCGCGTTGCGTGATCTCGGGTGCAGCACGCCGCAGGTACGCTCCTGAGCCGCGCTCCGCGTGCAGCTGGCCGTCCTCGATGACCACGCGGCCGCGGCTGAGCACCACCTCGGGCCAGCCGCGCAGGGTGCGGCCCTCGTAGGGTGTGTAGCCTGCGTTGTCGTGCAGCATGCCGGCGCTGATGCGCACCTCGCGGTCCGGATTCCAGAGTGCGATATCGGCATCGGCGCCCAGGGAGATCTCGCCCTTGCGCGGCGCCAGCCCGTAGAGCCGGGCATGGTTGGTGGCGGTGAGTGCCACGAACTGGTGGATATCGATGCGCCCCTTGAGAAAGCCTTCGCTGAACAGCAGCGGCATGCGCAGTTCGATGCCCGGCACGCCGTTGGCCATGTCCTTGAAGGTGGTGGCCTCGCCCTTGGGCAGCTTGCCCGTCTCGTCGAAGCGGTAGGGTGCGTGGTCGGACGAATAGGTCTGCACCGTGCCGTCGATGAGGCCGCGCCAGATGGCTTCCTGCGCGTCGGCATCGCGTGGCGGCGGCGAGCAGCAGTACTTGGCGCCTTCCAGGCCGGCACGGTCCATGTCCTGCGCCGTGAGGAAGAGGTACTGCGGGCAACTCTCGGCCAGCACCTTCGCGCCCAGCGTTTGCGCGTTGCGGATCACTTCCACCGTGTCCCCGCCCGCGACATGCACGATCAGTATCGGCACGTCCACCAGCCGCGCGAGGGCGATGGCGCGGTAGGCGGCCTCGCTCTCGGCCAGCGGATCGTGCGCCACGCCGTGGAACTTCGGTGCTGCGTGGCCGCGATCCAGCAGGCGCTGCGCGAGCCACTTGATCATGTCGTGGTTCTCGGCATGCACCATCACCAGTGCGCCTTCCTGGCCCGCCAGCGCCAGCACGTCCAGCAGCTGTGCGTCGTCGAGCTTCATCCGGTCGTAGGTCATGTAGACCTTGAGCGAGGTGATGCCGTCGCGGATGGCCTGCGGCAGATCGTGCCGAAGGGTGGCCTCGTCGGGGTTGGCCAGGATGAGGTGAAAACCGTAGTCGATCACGGCCTTGCTCGCGGCGCGCGCGGCGTAGTCGGCCAGCACCTCGGGCACCGAGGCGCCGCGGTGCTGGGCGGCGAACGGAATGATCGTGGTGGTGCCGCCGAAGGCGGCCGAGACGGTGGCGCTGTAGAAATCGTCCGCGCACATCATGCCCATGCCCGAGCGCTGCTCGACGTGGCAGTGGCTGTCGATGCCGCCGGGCAGCACCCAGCGGCCGGCGGCGTCGATCTCGCGCGCACAGGATTGCGGCACTTCGCCGATGGCCGCGATGCGTCCATCGTGCACGGCGAGGTCGCCCTCGACGATGCGCCCGCCCGTGACGATGCGGCCGTTGCGGATGCAGAGGTCGTAGCCGCCGCGGTCCAGTCGATCACCAGGTGTCGTCATGGCTTGCCTCGCGTGCGTGTTCAGGGCAGGAGGTCGCCGGCGCCGGTGCGCTCGACGATCAGGCCATAGTGCTCGGGGCGGCGATGCTTGGCGAAGTTGAAGACGTGCTGGCGGAACAGCTCGCCGAGCGACAGGTCGGCCTGGACGGCGATGACCTCGTCCTCTTCGCCCAGCGTGCGCGCCACGATCTCGCCGGTGGGCGCGACGATGGCGGAGCTGCCGATCATGTGGTGGCCGTCTTCGGAACCGCACTTGGCGGCGGCCGCGACCCAGATGCCGTTCTGGTAGGCATTGGCCTGCAGCGAGATCAGGTGGGTCGTCGTGCGCAGGGGGACGGGCTCGTTCCAATGGATGTTGAGCGAAGGCGTGTTGTAGCCGAGGACCACGATCTCGGCGCTCTGCAGCGCCATGACGCGGTAGGTCTCGGGCCAGCGGCGGTCGTTGCACAGGCACATGCCGAAACGCACGCCCTGGGTGTCGAAGGCGCGGAAGCCCAGGTCGCCGACCTCGAAGAATTTCTTCTCCAGGTGCTGGAACGGCGCCTCTGGCTTGTGCTCCGAATGGCCGGGCAGGTGAATCTTGCGGTACTTGCCGACGACGGCACCATCGGGGCCGACGATGACGGCCGTGTTGAAGGCGCGCCCCTCGGGCGTGAGCTCCGCATAGCCCAGGTAGAAGCCGACGCCGAGTTTCTTCGCCTCGTCGAACAGCGGCTGCGTGGCGGCGCCGGGCATGCTGTGCTCGAAGAAACGCTGGTGCGCCTCGGCCTCGCTCATCCAGTAGCGCGGAAAGAAGGTGGTGAGCGCCAGCTCGGGGAAGACCACGAACTGTGCGCCGCGGCCCTTGGCGTCGCGCATCATCTCCACGAGACGGGCGACGACGGATTCGCGACTGTCGGCCAGGTGCACCGGCCCCATCTGGGCAACGGCCAGGCCGAGAGTGCGTTTGTTGCTGGACATGAAGACTCCTGTGGAAAGAATGAATGAGGGATGAAAGCGGCGCTCAGGCCTGGGCGGCACGCCGGCGATGACGGCCTCGATCTGCGTCAACAGCACCACCAGGGGCCACAGCAGGGCCAGGTAGATGAGCGCGGCCAGCACGATCGGCGTGGGGTTGTAGAGCATCGACTGCGCGGTGCGCGCCGCGAAAAGCATCTCGGGCACGGCGACCACGCTGGCGATCGTGGTGAGCTTGACCACCTCGATCATGTTGCTCACCAGGTCGGGGAAAACGCTGCGCACGGCTTGCGCGATCTCCACGTGCACCAGCGTCTGCCAGCGGCTCATGCCGGTGGACATCGCGGCTTCGCGCTGCCCGCGCGGCACGGCTTCCAGGCCCGCGCGCAGGATCTCGCCGAAATAGCTGGAGTTGTTGAGCATGAAGCCCAGCGCCACGCTCTGCAGCGGCGAAAGCTCCAGGCCGAGATAAGGCAGGCCGGTGTAGAGAAAGATCAGCAGCACCAGCGGCGGAAAGGCGCGAAAGAAGTCGACGTAGACCACCAGCACCGCGCGCAGCAACCGCGAGCGCACGGTGAAGCCCGCAACGGCCAGCAGCAGCTCGGCCGCGAGGCCCAGCGGAATCACCAGCACCGACAGCTGCAGGGTGGTGAGCAGGCCCCTGAGCACGTAGGGCAGCACCTCGCGCACTACATCGGGATTGAAGAAGTATTGAAGGATCGGGTCCACGCGACGGCCTCCTTGCGCTCAGTGACGGCCGAGGCCGTAGCGGCGTTCGATCCAGCGTCCCAGCGCCACGACCGGCATGAAGATGACGAGATAGCCCACGGCGCCGAGCATCAGCGGCGTCGGGTTGCCCGCGAAGCTGGTCGCGGAGGTGGCCTGGTTGAGAATCTCGTTGAGCGAGGCAACCGAGCCGTAGGCCGTTCCCTTGGTGATCGAGATGACGCGGTTGGTCAGCGGCGCCACCATCATGCGGCTCGCTTGCGGCAGGACGATCCACCCCATCGCCTGCGTATGGCTCAGGCCCGTGGAGCGCGCGGCTTCCATCAGCCCGCGCGGCTGGGTTTCGATGCCAGCCCAGAACACCTCTTCCGAGAAGGCCGCCAGCACCAGCGCCAGCGCGAGCCAGGTGGCGGCGAAAGGGCCCAGGGGCAGCCCCACGAAAGGCAGTGCGAAATAGAACAGGATGATGAGTACCAGCGGCGGCATGGCGCGAAGGATGTCCACGAAGCCGATCACCAGCCAGCGCAGCGGCCGCGAGGGCAGGCTCCGCAGGTAGGCCAGCAGAAGGCCGAGCGCCAGCCCCGCGGCGATGACCGCCGCGCCCAGCTCGATGGTCACCACCGCGCCCTGCAGGATCTGCGGCAGATAGCGGGCGGCGATCTCGCTGTTGAAGAAAGTGAAGACGAGCTTGTCCAGCTGCATGGCGGACGTCTTCCGTTCAGGCCTGCGCGGCCTGGTTGACGTAGCGCGAGATGAAACTGGCCGTGCGCGCCTGCCGGGGGCGCCGAAAATCTGCGCGGGCGGTCCTTGCTCGACGATGCTGCCCTGGTCCATGAAGACCACGCGGTCCGAGGCCTCCTGGGCAAAGCCCATCTCGTGCGTGACGACCACCATGGTCATGCCCGTGGCTCGCAACTCGCGCATCACCTCCAGCACACCGCCGACCATCTCGGGATCGAGTGCGCTCGTCGGTTCGTCGAAGAGGACGATGGCCGGCGTCAGCGCGATCGAGCGCGCGATGCCCACGCGCTGCTGCTGCCCGCCCGACAGTTGTGCCGGCAGTGCGGCGGCCTTGTGGTCCATGCCGACGCGGTGCAGCGCCTCCATTGCAACCTGCGCGGCCTGCGTGCGGCCCATCTTTTTGACCGTGCGCAGAGCCAGCGTCACGTTGCCGAGCGCGCTCAGGTGCGGATAGAGATTGAAGGCCTGGAACACCATGCCGATGCGCTCGCGCAACCGGTTCAGGTTCACGCCCGGCCCGTAGATGTCGCGCCCCTCCACCAGCACTTGCCCGCCGGTGGCCTGTTCCATGCGATTGCAGCAGCGCAGCAGGGTGCTCTTGCCCGAGCCGGAGGGCCCGATGATGGACACGAGTTCGCCCGCACGCACGTCCAGACTCACGTCGCCGAGCACCTGCGTCTTGCCGTAGGACTTGTGCAGGCCGTTGATCTGCAGGATGGGAAATGCAGCGTTCATGGCGCGGTCGACCGGCGGCTTACTTGCAGGCCAGCGCGACGGGTTTGGCGTCGTAGCCGTTCAGGCCCGGAACGCCGTGGCCGGACGCGATGACCACGGTGCTGGAGTCCGCGGCGGCCTTGGTGCCGAACCATTTCTCGTGCAGGCGCTGCAGGCTGCCGTCCTGCTTCATGCACTTGAGCGCCATGCTCACCTTGTCGCGACCGGCCTTATCGTCGAGACGGAAGGGAATGGCCCAGACCGAGCCGGTCTTGATGACGATCGCGGTCTTGATCGTCGGGCTGGTCCTGGCGGCCCATGCGGAGGGCGTGATGCCCGCCAGGTTGGCGTCCGCGCGCCCCGAGATCACGGCCTGCACGGCGTCGGCATTGGTGCCGTAGACACCGATCTCGTAGCCGTACTGCGCCTGGTTCTTGCGCGCCCACTCTTCGGGGCCGGAGCCCTTGTTGACCGCGACGGTCTTGCCCTTGAGGTCTTCGAGCTTCTGGATGTCCGCGCGCTCCTTCTTCATCACCAGGGTGAAGTTGTTCTCGAGATAGCCTTCCGTGAACAGCACCGATTGCGCGCGCTCGGGCGAGACCGTGGTCGGCGCGAGCAGGAAGTCGTACTTGCCGGCGTTGAGCGCAGGGATCAGCGCGGAGTACTGGGCGCCCTCGATCTCCAGCGGCCGGCCCAGGCGCCTGGCGATCTCCTCGCCGAGGTCGACGTTGAAGCCCTGGTAGCCGCCGCTGAGCTTGGGAAAGGCGTGCGGCGGGAAGTTGGGGTCCACGCCGGCACGCAAGGAGGTGGTTTGCGCGCCCGCGGCTCCCACGGCGATGGCGAACAGCAGAGCGAGCGACAGGCGTTTGGACAGGCGTGACATGGAGGCGATTCCCGGGGAGAGGCGATCTGGTTCGGAGCCCGTCGGCGTCGGGCGGAAGGATTCGACCGGGCAGCAAGCCATTGCCGCCGCGGCGTGGTCTTGGCAGCCGGTGCCGGGCCGCTGGAGCAGCCTTTCCACGATGACTTGATTGTTCGAGGCCCGCCGCGCGGTGTCGAATGACGCTTCGTGCGCGGGTCTTAATCGCAAGTTAAGGCTGCTCGCCGCGCTGGTGCGTTCCGGCGCCAAATGCAGGGTGACGCACACCCAAGGGGCGCGCTTGCACTGAGATGGAACGGGTCGGGGCGGCTACCGGGCCGAGGGCAGCGACAGCTTGCGCTCGATCAGCACGCTGCGCAGCGCGCGGATGAAGGCCTCGGCCGCAGGGGACAGCGGCTCGGTGCGCAGATAGACCAGGTCGGCGATGACCGGGGGAGCTTCCTGGAGCGCAGTGGCCTTGAAATGCGCATCCGGCCAGGCTTGCAGCGAGAACTCGTCCACCAGCGCCACCCCTGCGCCGGCATGGACGAGCGCGCATGCGTCCTGCGGCGAACCGACCTCCATCGCCGTCTGCATCGGCTCGTCATGCTCCGCGAACAAGCGCTCGATGCGGATGCCGAAGGGCGTGTCGCGCGGATAGGCGATGAGCGGGTGAGCGCGCAGATCGCGCAGGCACAGCGTCTCGTGTTGCGCCAGCGGATGGCGGCGCGGAAAGATGCAGAAGATGAGCCCCTTGGCGATCGGCGCGGTGTGCAGGCTCGGGTGGTCCACCGGCAGGATCGACACGCCCAGCTCCATCTGCCGGCTCAGCAGCCGCTCCTTGAGCAACTCGTGGCTGAGGCACTGCAGGTGCACCCGCACCTCGGGGCTGCCGTCGCGGAAGCGCGCGATCGCCAGCGGGATCAGCATCTGCCCGATGCTCGGACTGCAGACG
>CAMATD010000100.1 GCA_945860785.1 Variovorax sp. YR752
GAGGGCAGGCGGCTGGTGTGCGGCCGATCAACAAGTGCTCTGAGCGATCACGCCGGCGGTGTGCTCTGCGCAGCGAAATAAAGGAGGAGGCATGCGGCCTTAGGCCGCGCCGGGGGACATTCGCGGAGCAGAGCACACCGTCGGCGTGAGCGCGCCCCGAACAACGCACCCAACACCCGGCCCTCCCTGTAGGACGCCGGCGAATTGACAACGGGCCAGCCGCGGCGATGCTGCTTTCATGGGTTCCGACGCATTCGCCTCGGCCTGAAAGGACATCGCATGGATTCGACGCCACTCAACCCGCCTCCGGGCGAACCGGCTGGCAAATCGCCCAAGGCCTTGTGGATCGCCATCGGCGTGCTCGCGGCCGCGGTGGTCGCGCTCGGCGGAGTGCTTCTGCATCAGCAAGGCCAGGTCGGCAGCGCACCGCCGCCGATGACGATTGCAGCCACATCGCCGCCGCAAGCGCCGGATGACTTCAAGCCCGACTTGCGTCCGGCCTTGCCCGCGGTGCCGCCTGCCGGCAATGCGCCGCCCGTGCCCGTCGAGGCGCCACGTGTCGCGGCTGCACCGGCGATTCAGGCAGCAGGTCTGGGCCCGGGCGTGGCCGAGCCGGCCCCGCCGCCCTGCGCCGTCTGCGGCCGCGTCGAATCGGTCCGCCCGGTACAGCGCACCCAGCCTGCGACCGGCGTGGGCGTGGTGGGTGGCGGCGTGGTGGGTGGCCTGGTCGGCAACCAGTTCGGCCACGGCAACGGCCGGGCCGCCACCACCGTCATCGGTGCGGTCGGCGGTGGCTTTGCGGGCAACGCCATCGAAAAGCATATGCACAAGGTGACGGTCTACCAGGTGAGCGTGCGGATGCAGGACGGCTCGCTGCGCACGGTCGAGACGAAGACCGCGCCGCCCATCGGCAAGGCGGTCACGCTCAGGAAGGGCCTGCTGCGCCCGGCGGACGGCCGCAAGTAGAAGAAGACGCCAGCGGGCTCGCGGCTCGCGCGGCGGTTTCACACAACCCGCTCGTTCGGAAGAGCGCTTGCCTCACGCAATCTTGACGATATATTATTAATATATTTAAAGTCGCATTCTTTCCCACCGTCATCCCAGGAGCAACACGTGACCCATCCCCGCTGGCAAGGCATCTTCCCCGCCATCACCACCAAGTTCCACGCCGACGAAAGCATCGATGCTGAAGGCACGGCCCGCCACATCGACTTCCAGATCCGCAACGGCATCCATGGCCTCGTCACCTGCGGCTCGCTGGGCGAAGCCAGCACGTTGACGCTGGAAGAAAAGCTGCAGGTCGCGAAGATCGCACTGGAAGCCGCCGATGGCCGCATCCCGGTGCTGGCCAACGTGTCGGAGACGAGCACGCGCGAAACACTGCGCTACGTGGACGGCGCCAACAAGCTCGGCGTGGCCGGCTTCATGGTGATGCCCTCGGTGATCTACGTGGCCGATGCGCGTGAAGCCATGCTGAATGTGTGCACCATCGCCAACGCGGCGCAGAAACCCATCATGGTCTACAACAACCCGGTCGCCTACCGCGTGGACCTGAAGCCCGAGCACATGGTCGAGCTGGCGGACTGCGAATGGATCGCCGCCATCAAGGAGAGCACCGACAACATCCGCCGCATCACCGACCTGCGCAACACGGTGGGTGATCGCTACCAGCTGTTCCTCGGCGTGGACGACCTCGCCTACGAAGGCCTGGCGCTGGGCTGCGACGGCCTGCTGGCGGGTGTGGGCTGCCCTTCCCGCGCGAAACCGTGGCGCTCTACGACCTGATGAAGGCCGGCAAGTTCGCCGAGGCGCTCAAGCTCTACCAGTGGATGACGCCGATGCTGCACCTGGACGTGTCGACCAAGCTGGTGTAGAACCTCAAGCTCATCGACCTGCTGGTCGGCGTGGGCTCCGAGCACATGCGCCGTCCGCGCCTGCCGCTGATCGGCGAGGAGCGCGCGTTCATCGAAGCCATCGTCAAGAAGGCGCTCGCGACGCGACCTGCCCAGTACCAGTCGGTTATGTAATAACCGCTCTTTTCATTGTCCCAACCTAGGAAGAAGCATGAAGACAAAAGCAAGCATGGTTCCATTCATCGGCCTCGTGGCGCTCGCCATCGCAGGCCAAGCCAATGCGCAGGAGCAGGTCGTCAAGATCGGCCACAGCGGCCCCCTCTCGGGCCCCAACGCGTTCGCGGGCAAGGACAATGCAAACGGCGTGCGCCTCGCCGTCGAAGAGCTCAACGCCAAGAAGATCGCCGTCGGCGGCAAGACGCTGAAGTTCGAGCTGGTGTCGGAAGACGACCAGTGCGACGCCAAGACCGGCGTGAGCGTGGCGCAGAAATTCGTGGACGACGGCGTCAAGTTCGTCATGGGCCCGTACTGCTCGGGCGTGGCCATTCCGGCTTCGCGCATCTACGCCGACGGCGGCACCATGGTCTCGACCGTGAGCACCAACCCGAAGGTGACGCAGGGCGGCTACAAGAACCTGTACCGCATCATCGCGAGCGACAACCAGATCGGCTCCAGCATGGCCGTGTACGCGACCAAGGTGCTCAAGGTCACCAAGGTCGGCGTGATCGACGACCGCACCGCCTTCGGCCAGGGCCTTGCGGAAGAGTTCACCAAGGAAGCGCAGAAGCAGGGCCTCACGATCGTTGGGAAGGAATTCACCACCGACAAGGCCGTGGACTTCACCGCCATCCTGACCAACATGAAGGCCAAGGCGCCCGAAGCGATCTTCTTCGGCGGCTATGCGCCCGCAGGCCGCACCGATGGCGCGCCAGATGAAGCAGCTCGCCGTGCCCGGCAAGCTCCTGGGCGGCGACACCGTCTGCAGCCCGGCCACCGGCAAGCTCGGCGGCGATGCGGTCAACGACCTGGTGTTCTGCGCGCAGGGCGGCTCCATCCTCGAGAAGGCGCAGAGCGGCCCGGCCTTCAAGGAGAAGTTCAAGAAGCGCTTCAATGCCGATCCCGACGCGTATGCGGCGTCGTACTACGACCAGGTGCTGTTCATCGGCGAGTCGATGAAGAAGGCCAACTCCATCGACCCCGACAAGGTGGGCGCCGAGCTCTACAAGACGACCTACAAGGGCGTGGCTGCGACCTACGGCTATGACGACAAGGGCAACATGAAGCAGGCGCCGATCACGGTGTTCACGTTCAAGAACGCAGCCCCCGTTCCTCTGGCCAGCTACTGATCGGACCACCTCACATGCAACGCATCCAGATCGTCGACTCGCACACGGGCGGCGAGCCCACGCGCCTTGTGATCGGCGGCTTTCCCGATCTGGGCGGCGGCAGCATGGCCGAGCGCCGTGCGCTGCTGGCCGACCAGCACGACAAATGGCGCGCGGCCACCGTGCTCGAGCCGCGCGGCAGCGACGTCGTGGTCGGCGCGCTGCTGTGCGAGCCCGTGTCGCCCGATGCCGCTGCCGGCGTGATCTTCTTCAACAACGCCGGCTACATCGGCATGTGCGGCCACGGCACCATCGGGCTGGTCGCAAGCCTTGCGCGCATCGGCGTGGGCGAGCACAAGATCGAGACGCCTGTGGGCACGGTCACGACCACGCTGCATGCCGATGGCTCAGTGAGCGTGCGCAACGTGCCGGCCTACCGGCATCTGCACCAGGTGGCGGTCGAGCTGCCGGGCCGCCGGGCCATGGCACCGTGCGCGGCGACGTGGCCTGGGGCGGCAACTGGTTCTTCCTGGTGAGCGAACACGGCCAGCGCGTGGCGAGCGACAACCTTGCCGCGCTGACCGGCTACACCGTCGCGTTGCGCCAGGCACTGGCGGCGCAGGGCATCACGGGCACCGAAGGGGCGGAGATCGATCACATCGAGCTCTTCGCAAACGATGACGAAGGCGCGGACAGCCGCAACTTCGTGCTCTGCCCCGGCAGCGCCTACGACCGTTCGCCGTGCGGCACCGGCACCAGCGCCAAGATCGCCTGCCTCGCGGCCGACGGCAAGCTCGCGCCGGGCGAGGTGTGGACGCAGGCCAGCGTGATCGGCAGCCGCTTCGAGGCCAGCTATGCGATGGAAGACGGCAAGGTCATTCCGACCCTGCGCGGCCGTGCATACATCAGCGCCGAAGCCACGCTGCTGATCGAAGAAGACGATCCTTTCGGCTGGGGCATCCGGCTCTGACGCCGGGCGGCATGGACGCGGACGTCATCGTCATCGGCGCCGGCATCGTCGGCGCCGCCTGTGCGCATGCGCTGGCACAGGCCGGCCGCCGGGTACTGGTGCTCGATGCGCGCATCGGCGGCGCCACCGGGGCCGGCATGGGGCATCTCGTGGTGATGGACGACAACCCCGCTGAACTTGCGTTGAGCCGTGATTCGACAGTGCGATGGCGCGCGCTCGCGCCGCACATGAGCGAGGACTGCGCATACAGCGCCTGCGGCACGCTCTGGATCGCCGCGAACGAAGAAGAAATGGCCGAGGCCGAACGCAAGCAGCAGCGGCTGCGCAAACACGGCATCGCGAGTCGCCTGCTCGACGCGGCTGCGTTGACAGGCGCCGAGCCCGCACTGCGCAAGGGCCTGACGGGCGCTCTTGAAGTGCCCGGCGACGGCATCCTCTACGCGCCGAACGCGGCGCGCTGGCTGCTCGACCAGGGCGGCGATGCAATCCGCGTAGAGCATGCGAAGGTCGATGCGATCGAAGACGACGGCACGCTGCAGCTCGCGGACGGCAGCCGGCGCACGGCGCCGCAGATCGTGCTGGCCAACGGCATCGAGGCTACGACCCTCTGCCCCGAACTCCCGATCCGCCCGAAGAAGGGTCACCTGCTGATCACCGACCGTTACCCGGACACGGTGCATCACCAGCTCGTCGAACTCGGCTATGTCACCAGCGCGCATCACAGCGATGGCGACTCGGTCGCGTTCAATGTGCAGCCACGGCCCACGGGTCAGTTGCTGATCGGCTCCTCGCGCCAGTTCGACACTACGGATCCCCTCGTGGAAGCGCCGATGCTCGCGCGCATGCTGCAGCGCACGCTCGACTACCTGCCGGGGCTCGCGAACCTCAATGCCGTCCGCTCGTGGACCGGCATGCACGCCGCAACGCCCGATGGCCTGCCGCTGTTGGGCAAGCATCCGTGGCGCGAGAGGCTCTGGCTCGCCGTCGGCCACGAAGGCCTGGGTGTGACCACCGCGCCGGGCAGCGCGCATTTGCTCGCGGCGCTGATGACCGGCGCCGCACCTGAATTCGACGCGGCGCCGTATGCGCCGCGCGGCCTGCGGGAGACGGCATGAGTGGCCATACCTTGCTGCACATCGACGGCAACCTCGTCCGCGTGAAAGCGGGTAGTTCGGTCGCCGCCGCATTGCGCGTGGCGGGCGGCATGGGCGTGGCGCGAACTTCCGTCACCGGCCAGGCGCGCGCGCCGTTCTGCGGCATGGGCGTCTGCCAGGAATGCCGCGTGCTGATCGACGGCCGGTGCCGGCTCGCCTGCCAGACGGTCTGCGGCGAAGGCATGCGCGTGGAGACCTCCGAATGACGGCCATGACGCTGGAACACTGCGACCTGCTGATCGTCGGTGCGGGCCCTGCCGGCATGGCTGCGGCAGTCGCTGCCGCACCGAGCGGTGCATCGATCGTCGTGATCGACGACAACCCCGCGCCCGGTGGACAGATCTGGCGCGATGGCCCCGGCGCGTCGTTGCCCGCCACCGCGCGCAAGTGGCGCGACGCGCTCGAACGCCACGCCGTGGCGCGACGCGCTCGAACGCCACGCCAACATCCGCGTGTGCAGCGGCACGCGCGTGATCGCGGCGCCTTCGTCCAACGAACTGCTGCTCGAAGACGCCGAGCGCGGCTGGCGCATGCAGTGGAAGAAGCTCATTCTCTGCACCGGCGCGCGCGAGTTGCTGCTGCCCTTCCCGGGCTGGACGCTGCCTGGCGTGACGGGCGCGGGTGGCTTGCAGGCGCTCATCAAGGCCGGACTGCCGGTCGAAGGCGAGCGCATCGTGATTGCTGGCAGCGCCGCTGTTGCTCGCCGCCGCTTCAACGGCGCGCGCTGCGGGCGCGAAGGTCGTGCGCATCGCCGAGCAGGCCACGTTCGCGGCGGTCGCGGGATTCGCCGCCGGCCTTTGGCGCTGGCCGGGCAAGGCCGCCCAGTCGGTGACGCTGGCCGATCCGCAGTACCGCGACCTCGTCGCGCATCGTCTCGGCGCAGGGGGGCACGCAGGTCGAATCGGTTCGTCTTCGTCAAGGCGACCGCGAGGTGGAGATCGCCTGCGATCGCGTGGCCTGCGGCTTCGGCCTCACGCCCAACACGCAGCTCGGTCGCGCCCTCACACCCGAAGACGCCGGCGCGTAGGCACTGGCGGTCGATGCACGGCAGCTCACCAGCCTGCCCGACGTCTACGCAGCCGGCGAATGCACCGGCTTCGGCGGCAGCGAACGCGCCCTTGCGCAGGGCACCATCGCCGGCTACGCAGCCGTCGGCAACGAGCGCTCCGCGAAGCAGCACGAAGGCGAACGCGCCCGCTGGGACGCCTTCGCCGCGCAACTGCACCGCAGCTTCGCGCTGTCTCCCGAGATCAGGAAGATGCCGCAGTCCGACACGCTCGTGTGCCGCTGCGAAGACGTGCCGCTGTCCGCGCTCGCGGCTTGCAGCGGCTGGACCGACGCCAAGCTCCATCGCCGCTGCGGCATGGGCGCTTGCCAGGGCCGTGTCTGCGGCGATGCGGCGCAGTTCCTCTTCGGATGGACGCCGCCCGCGCCGCGCCCGCCGCTGTCGCCGGTGCGCATCGCGACACTGGCCGGTCTCGCGGGCCCCGATGCGGGCCGACAATGAGGCCCAAGCAGAAGAAGAAACCCATGGCCGCCCCGAAGACCGCTCCCCGCCCCCCGCCCAAGCGCCGCGCCGCCGACGTGGCCTACGACGCCATCGAGACGCTGCTCTCCACCATGCAGCTGGAGCCCGGCAGCCAGATCGTCGAAGCCGACCTCGCCGAGCGCACCGGCCTCGGCCGCACGCCGGTGCGCGAGGCGCTGATGCGGATGGTGTCGATCGGCCTCATCGTGCAGCAGCCGCGCCGCGGGCTGCTGGTGTCGGCCATCGACCTGGCCGACCACCTCGACGTGATCCAGACCCGGCGCGTGCTCGAGCGACTGATCGCGGCCTGCTCGGCGCGCCGCGCGACCGCGCTGCAGCGCAAGGAAAGCGTGCGCTGCGCCGAGACGATGGTCGAGGCCGCGGGCCGCGGCGACCTGACCGACTACATGCGCGCCGACCACGCGCTGGACCTCGTCAACCACCAGGCGAGCCACAACGATTCGGCCGTGAAGGCGGTGATCCCGCCCATCGTGCAGTGCCGGCGCTTCTGGTACGCCTACCAGCACGAAGGCGAGATCGTCGAGGGCGCGAATGCGCACCTCGAACTGGCGCAAGGTATCGCGACCGGCGACGAGGCGGCGGCGATTGCAGGCGCTGAACGCCTCATGGATTACCTCGAGCTCTTCGCCCGCAAGATCATCGACAAATAGGCCGAAGGACTTCGTTCCCACACCGGGGAACTACGCGTGATCTGCCGCGGCCTTCGGCGCATACTGAGCCGCATGGCCGTCGCACCCCGTGCCCAACCCGAGGACTTCTTCTCCACCGAAGAGTGGCAATCGCTCACCCGCCGTTCGTCGTGGATGGGCCTGTGGCTGGTGGCGCACTGCTGGGCCGTCATCGGCGCCGCGATGCTCGTGGGCATCGTATGGCCGTGGACCCTTCCGCTCATGGTGCCGATCGTCGGTGCGCGGCAGCTGGGGCTCTTCATCCTCATGCACGACGCGGCGCACGCGGGCCTGCACCGCAACCGCAAGGTCAACGACTGGGTGGGCTACTGGCTGTACTCGTACACGCTGCGCGACTACCGGCCCTATCACCTGCAGCACCACCGCTTCGTGCAGCAGACCGAAGACCCGGACCTCGTGCTGTCGGCGCCCTTCCCGATCACGCGCGACTCGATGTGGCGCAAGGTGGTGCGCGACCTGAGCGGCCAGACCTTCTACAAGCAGCGCTTCGGCCATATCGCCGAGGGCGTCCGTCAGCGCGCACCGGGTGAGTCGGCCTTGAGGGTCTTCGGCCGCGAGATCGCGAAAGACCGGCGCTTCCTGATCGGCAACGGGCTCGGCTTGCTGGCCTTCGCATTGGCGGGCTACTGGTGGGCGTGGCTCCTGATGTGGCTGCTGCCCATGGCGACATGGCTGCCGCTCGTGAGCCGCGTGCGCAACATCGCCGAACATGCGCTGGTGGCGCAGAACGAGGCCGACCCGCTGCGCCAGGCGCGCACCACGCACGCCGGTTGGCTCGAACGCATCCTGGTAGGCGCCCTACTGGGTCAACTACCACTGCGAGCACCACATGTTCACCAACCTGCCGTGCTGGGCGCTGCCGAAGGCGCATCGCCTGCTGCAGCGCCGGGGCATCACCGAGCGGATGGAAGTGCAGTCCGGCTACCTGAGCCTGCTGAAGCAGGCGACGGCCGCGCAGCCCGCTTAACGGGTCGCCGGCCTCACCAGCACCTGCGGCTGCGCGCCGCGCTGTGCATGCTGGCTGAGCCAGATGCTCCCGATCACGACGAGGATGCCCACGACCTGCAGCACCGACAGGTTCTGCCCCAGCAGCGCCCAGCCGAGGATCACGGCCGTGACGGGGCTCAGGAAGGCCAGCGGCGCGATCGCCGAGGGCTCCACCGGGCCACGCCGCGGAACCAGACGATGTAGGTCAGTGCTGCGCCGACGAGGCCGAGCTAGGCGAAGCCGATCCAGTTCTGGACGGTGAGCGTCGGCAGCGGTGGCTCCAGCAGCAGCGCCACCGGCAGCAAGAGCAGCCCGCCCGCGGTCAGCTGCCATGCCGTGAAGGTCAGCGCGGAAACCGGCGGCTGCCAGCGGCGGCTGAGCACCGTGCCGAAGGCCATCGACACCGCAGCGGCAATGGCTGCGGCGATGCCGATCCCGTCCAGCGCGGCATTCGGCGTCAACACCAGCAGCGCGACCCCGCCGATCCCGACCACAGCCGCCGCCACGGACAAGGCGCGGATCGGCGAGCCCAGGAAGAAGCTCGCGAGAAACACCACGAGCAGCGACTGGACGGAGGTGATCGTCGCCGCCACACCGCCCGGCAGGCGGTAGGCCGCGAGGAACAGCATGGCCCAGAGGATCGAGAAGTTCAGCGCCCCCAGCACGAAGATGCGCCCCCACCACGCCCGCTCTGGCAGTTGGCGAACGATCAGCAGCAGCAACAGCCCCGCCGGCAGCGCGCGCAGCAGCGCGACCGTCAGCGGGTAGTTCGCCGGCAGCAGTTCGGTGGTGACGATGTAGGTGCTGCCCCAGATGGCGGGCGCGGCCGCGGTGAGGAGGACGTCGGTGGTGCGGCTGGTCATGGACGGAATCTAGTCCGTTGACCGTGGGTTGTTAATGCCTGAATAACGAATTGATCATCTACCTACAGTTGTCAATTCGGCCATGGACCATCTCACCGCCCTCAAGGTCTTCCGCACCACCGCGAGCATCGGCAGCTTCGCGGGGGCCGCGCGGCAGATGGGCCTCTCGGCCGCGGCCATCAGCAAGAACATCGCGGAGCTGGAGGCGCACCTCAAGGTGCGGCTCATCAACCGCACCACGCGCAGCATGAGCCTCACGGAAGCGGGCACCGCGTACCACGAGCGCCTGTCGCGCATCCTCGACGAGCTCACAGAAGCCGATGCCGCGCTCGCGCCGATGGGCAGCAGCCCGAGCGGCGTGCTGCGCGTGAGCGCGCCGCTGACCTTCGCGCTCACCTGCATCTCGCCCGGCATTCCCGACTTCATGAACCGCTGTCCGAACCTGCGGCTCGAACTGAACCTGCAGGACAGCCGCACGGACATCATCGGCGAGGGCTACGACCTCGCGATCCGCGGCAGCGACCGGCTCGAAGATTCCAGCCTTGTCGCGCGCGAGCTGATGACCATGACGCATGTGCTGTGTGGCGCGCCCGCCTACTTCGCCGCCGCCGGCCGGCCCGCCGCGCCCGAAGACCTGAAGGCCCACAACTGCGTGCAGTTCACCCTGTCGGGCCACGCGAACAAGTGGACCTTCAGCCGCGCCGGCCGCAGCGTGGCGGTGCCCATCGATGGGCGCTACAAGGTCAGCTCCAGCATGGCCGTGCGCGACGCGCTGCTGGCAGGTTTCGGCCTGAGCCTGATCCCGCGCATCTACGTGCAGGAGGATTTGGCGTCAGGGCGCCTGCAGGCGGTGCTCGAAGACTGGGAGGCCGACAGGACGCCCGTCTATGCAGACTACCCCTCGCGTCACTTGGCGGGCAAGACGCGCGCCTTCGTCGACTTTCTGGTCGAGCGTTTTTCGGGGCGCTGACCGTTCAGCAGCGTGCCGATGAAGGTGTGGCGCACCAGCAGCTGGTAGCTGGCCAGCGCCACCAGCGAGGTGGCCGCGATGTTGAGGCCCATCTTCGTGAGCGCGCCGAAGGGTGCGTTGAACAGCAGGATGCCGAAGCCGATGGTGCCGAGCATGTGCACCAGGTACACCCAGTACGAGCTCTGCGACAGGTAGGCCAGCACCGCGTTCTGGCGCGGCACGTAGCGAACGAAACCGCCGATCAACGCCAGGCTCCAGAGCCACGAGCTCGCGTTGTAGACGAAGGCGATCCAGAACTCCGGATGCGGCAGATGGTGCGGGCCGTTGCTGCGCAGCGAGCCCAGCAGCACCACGGTCGCAACGAAGAAGGCCAGCCCGGCCAGCGCATGGCCCTTGCAGCGCGCCGCAAAGAGCGCGAGCAGGCGCTTCTGCCCGCGATGCAGGTACCAGCCGAACACGAAGAACAGGCCGCTCTGCACCCACTCGGAGAGCGGCGGCAGAAAAGAGCCGCTCTCCGTCACGAGGCCGGACGGATAGAAAGAACCCACCAGCGCCAGCGGCAACGCAAGCACTGTGAAGCCCCAGCGGCGCTCCGCCAGCAGCGCGAAGCCGCGGGCAACCGCATCGCGCAGCCCCGCCGGCACGAAGCGCTGCAGCCGCACGCCGGCCCAGGCCAGCACGCTGAACCAGAACAGCTGGTAGAGGAACCACAGGTGCATGGTGTTGAAGGGCGAGCCGCCCGGCTGGCGCGCGGGCGTCAGCGCGGTGTCGAGGCCCGGCACGCCGCGCAGCGTCAAATGGATGTAGACCATGGACAGCACGGCGGTCAGCACGAAGAGCGGCGGCCAGAACAATGCGAAGGGCAGCGCGAGCCGCAACCCGCGGTTCCTCAGCATGCCGCCCGCGCCGCGCCGCTCGACCAGCAGCGCGACGAAAAAGCCGGCGAGCACGAAGAACACCGGCATCCGGAAGCTGTGGATGAAGAGCAGCAGCAGCAGCAGATCGGCCACCGGCGATGTCTTCGGGTCGCGCCAGGGCAGCGGCGAGTTGACGGTGATGTGGTTGATCGCCACGTGCAGCACGATGCCGAGCACATCATGAGGGCGCGCAGGTTGTCCAGCGCGTGGAGCCTTTGGGGGGTGTTGGCGTTGTTCATGGGGTCACTGTCGGGCCTCACGCAACGTCAGGGTCAAGCGGCCGCGGGGCCGGTCCTCGAACTTTTTTGCTGCAGCGCGGCCATGGCGCGCAACAGGTAGTCGCGCACCGGGGGCGCGGTCACCGCGGCGGCCTGCAGCACCGGCTCCGCGCCCATCGCCTTCATCAGCCTGGCGGCGAGGGCCGGGTCGTGGCCGGTGAAGGCATCGAACAGCTGCGCCCAGGTGCGTGCGATAGCCTGCACTGCGTCGTCCTCGGGCGGTGCGCCGCGGGCCTGCAGGGCGGCAAGCTCGCTGCCGAGCCGGCGCCATTCCTCTTCGGGCGGCTTGCCTAGGCGCCCGAGGTCGTCGGTGCTCAGGTGGCGCAGCAGCGCAGCCATGCGCACGCCGATGGCCTCGCCGATGTAGTCGATCAGTTCGGCCGGCGGCCCGTCGTCGCGCCGCGCGACCGGCTCGCGCCGGTACATCTGGCCCCAGCGCGTGATCAGGTCGAAGTTGCCGTCCATCCACTGCCCCATGAGGTTCATCCATCGGGCAGCGAGCGGCTGCAACTCGAGCGCATCGGACGGCACGCCGCGCGCCATCAGCACGGCCACGTCGGCGATCAGCGGTGGCCATTGGTCGGCCACGGTGTTCCAGTTGGCCATCAGCGACTTGATCTCGGCGGGGCTGAAATAGCGGCCGTAGGTGGTCATCTGTTCCAGCGTGGCGAGCCAGTCCTTCATGTCGGGTTCGGCGCCCTCGGAGAGCCGCTGTTCGAGCAGGCCGAGCCGCTCGCGCAAGGCCGTGGCCTGCGCGATCTGCTGGTCGAGCGATGCGATCTGGCGCCGGATGATGGTGGGCAGCGAGCCGCTTTCCGCACCGAGCAGCCCGCCGATCTCCGCCAGCGGCAGCCCCAGCAGCCGCAACGCCTGGATGGCGTGCAGCCGGCCGATGTCGGTGGCGTTGTAGAGCCGGTAGCCGGCCTCCGAGCGCGCCGAGGGCGCGAGCAGGCCGATGGCGTCGTAGTGATGCAGCGTGCGCACCGTGAGGCCGGTGTGCCTGGCGAGTTCGCCGACTTTGAGCAGCACCGTGCGGCTCCCGGTCCGTCCTAGTCCTCGGCCGGCGCCGCCTCGGGCCCTTGCCAGCCCAGCAGCTCGGCGAGGCGCTGCACGATCCAGTCGGCCTCGGCCGTCGTCACGCCGGCTTCGGGTGTGGCCAGCCCCGCGTGGATGCGCCGCAGGATCTCGCTTTCGACCGGCACCTCGGTGTGGTGCTGGATCTGCGCGTGGCCCACGAGGTGACTGGCGAGGTCTTCGCAGATCTCGTAGCGCTCGCGCACCACGCCGATCGGTTCGCAGAGGCGCTGGCGCGCATCGCTGTAGACCGCGAAGAACGAGGGCAGGATGAAGATCTGGTTGTCGTCGGACATCGCAGGTTTATAGCCGCCCCAATGACAAAACGCGCCCGAGGGCGCGTTCGTCGTGGCTCCGGGGAGCCAGTGGGGGCTGGATCAGCCGCCCTTCTTGGCGCGCTTGCCAGGGTTCTTCTTGCTGCGCGTTGCGGTGCCGCGTTCCAGGCTGACCTTCTGGCCACCACCGGTCTTGGGCAGGGCGTAGCCGGGCAGCGGCGTCGGCTGCGGGGTGGCAACGCGTTCGGCTTCGGTACGGAATGTCTTGGGCATGAAAAGCTCGGGTAAAAGTAATGTTCGAACTTGCAATTAGGCCACATCGAGGATTTCATATGCCAATAACCGAAACAGCGGGTGCCGTCGAGCGTCCGCGCTTCGTTTCGGGGTCGCTGCTGCGCCACGTTTGCGTGATGGCCGGCACCGGTGCCATCGGGCTGATCGCGGTGTTCGCGGTCGACCTGATCAACCTGTTCTACATCTCGCTGCTCGGGGAGAAAGCGACGGCCGCGGCGGTCGGTTTTGCGGGCGTGGTGGGGATCTTTCATGCGTCGCTGTGCATCGGGCTGACCATCGGCATCGCGGCCGTGGTGTCGCGCACCGTGGGTGCCGGCCGCGCGGCAGACGCGCGCCGCATCGCCACCTCGAGCCTCGTGCTGATGGCCGCGCTGTCGGTGGTGGTGGGCAGCGGCACGGCCTTCTTCCTGCACCCTGCCCTGCAGGCGCTCGGCGCCGAGGGCGAGACGGCGCGGCTCGCGCAGCGCTACCTCGCGGTGACCGTGCACACGCTGCCCCTGCTGGGCGTCGGCATGGCGTGCTCGGCGCTGCTGCGCTCGATCGGCGATGCGCGCCGCTCGATGACGGTCACGCTCGCAGCCGCCTTCGTGACGGCGGTGCTCGACCCGATCCTGATCTTCGGTTTCGGGTTGGGGCTGGATGGTGCGGCGATCAGCGCGGTGGTCTCGCGCATGGTGCTCGCGGCCATCGGGCTGCATGGCGTGATGGTGAAGCACCGGATGCTCGGGCGCTTCGAGGCGTCGCGGCTGGGCGGCTGGGCGGCGATGCGGCTGCGCTCGCGACGGTGGCCGGGCCGGCGGTGCTGACGAACCTCGCGACGCCCGTGGGCGCCGCCTTCGTCACGCATGCGATCGCACAGTTCGGCCCGTCGGCCGTGGCGGGCGCAGCCACCATCGACCGGCTGAGCCCGGTGGCCTTCGGGCTGGTCTACGCGCTGAGCGGTGCGGTCGGGCCGATCCTGGCGCAGAACCTGGGCGCCGGACAGTACCGCCGTGTGCAGGAGGGAATGCGCGACAGCCTGCTGTTCATGGTGGCCTCGGTGGCCGTGGCCTGGCTGGTGCTGGCGTTGGGCCAGGGCGTGCTGATCCGCGCGTTCTCGGCGGAGGGGCTGGCGGCCGAGCTGATCGCGCTGTTCTGCACGTGGCTCGCGGCGAGCTTCTTCTTTTCAGGCGGGCTGTTCGTGGCGAACGCCTCGTTCAACAACCTCGGGCATCCACTGCTGTCGACCTTCTTCAACTGGGGGCGTGCCACGCTGGGCACGATTCCCTTTGCCTGGTGAGGCTCGCACCACGGCGCGGCCGGCGTGCTGATTGGGCAGGCCGTGGACTCGTCGCTGTTCGGATTGTTCGCCGTGGTGGTGGCGTTCAGGCTGGCGTCGAAGCTGGCGCAGCAGGAGCCGCTGCAGGGGGCTCCCGCACCGGTGCTCGATGCACCGGCAGCGCCGACCTCGGCGCTGGCCACGCCGCAGCCCGCGGTTGCTGCTAGAGCTCCAGCAGCCGCACCTTGACCGACTTGCCCTTGACGCGGCCGCTGGACAGCTTGCCCGCTGCCTCGGCCGCAATCGCGCGGTCCACCGCCACGTAGGTCGAGAACTCGTTGACGTTGATCTTGCCGACCTGGTCCTTGGCGTAGCCGCAGTCGCCCGTGAGCGCGCCCAGCACGTCGCCGGCGCGGATCTTTTCCTTGCGTCCGCCGACGATCTGCAGCGTGGCCATCGGCGGCTTCATCGGCTCGCCCTTGCCGGGTGTGAGCTCGGCCAGTTCGTGCCATTCGGACTCGCGACCCTGCAGCGGTTCGATCTTTCCGACGCTGCCCATCTCGTTCATGCTGGCGAGGTTCAGCGCGAGGCCTTCGGCGGCGCCCGACTGGCCCACGCGGCCGGTGCGGCCGATGCGGTGGCTGTGGATTTCGGAGTCGGGCGTCACGTCGACGTTGATCACGGCTTCGAGCTGTGCAATGTCGAGCCCGCGTGCTGCGACGTCGGTGGCGACGAGCACCGAGCAGCTGCGGTTGGCGAACTGCACCAGCACCTGGTCGCGCTCGCGCTGCTCCAGTTCGCCGAACAGGGCCAGTGCACTGAAGCCCTGCGCCTGCAGCACCTCGACGAGGTCGCGGCACTGCTGCTTGGTGTTGCAGAAGGCCAGCGTGCTGACCGGGCGGAAATGATCGAGCAGCAGGCTCACGGTGTGCAGCCGCTCGCTGTCCTTCACCTGGTACCAGCGCTGGCGGATCTTGCTGCCTTCATGCTGCGCCTGCACCGTGATCTGCTGCGGGCTCTTCATGAACTGCTGCGCGAGCTTGGCGATGCCTTCGGGATACGTGGCCGAGAACAGCAGTGTCTGGCGTTCCTTCGGGCACTGGCGCGACCTTCACAATGTCTTCGAAGAAGCCCATGTCGAGCATGCGGTCGGCTTCGTCGAGCACCAGCGTGTTGAGCGCCGAGAGGTCGAGATTGCCGCGGTCCAAGTGGTCCATGATGCGGCCGGGCGTGCCGACCACGATGTGCGCGCCGTGCTCCAGGCTCGCGATCTGCCCGCGCAGCGCAACGCCGCCGCAGAGCGTGACCACCTTGATGTTTTCTGCCGCGCGCCAGGCGCCGGATTTCGGTCGTGACCTGGTCGGCCAGCTCGCGCGTCGGGCACAGCACCATCGCCTGGATGGCGAAGCGGCGTGCGTTAAGGTTGGCGAGCAGCGCGAGGGCAAAGGCGGCGGTCTTGCCGCTGCCGGTCTTGGCCTGGGCGATCAGGTCCTTGCCGAGCAGCGCCGGCGGCAGGCTGGCCGCCTGGATCGGCGTCATCTGCGTGTAGCCGAGCTGCGTGAGGTTGGCCAGCATCTGGGGCGAGAGCGCCAGCGTGGCAAAGCCGTTGTCGGCTGCGGGGCCGCCGGCTGTGGGATTGGGTGTGGTCATCGTTCGACAGCCGGGACCCGGGAAAAACAAGGGCCTTGCGGCACCCTTCGCGGGGTGCCGCAAGGCCCTTCGTCAGTCGCGGATCAGCGGCGAGGTGCGTTGTTGTTGCCGGAGTTGGTCGGCGGCGGGCCGCGACGCTCCAGGTGGCGGAAGGTGATACGACCCTTGGTCAGGTCGTAAGGCGAGAGTTCGAGCGACACCTTGTCACCCGCCAGGATGCGGATGTGGTGCTTGCGCATCTTGCCGCCGCTGTAGGCGATCAGCTGATGGCCGTTGTCGAGCGTCACGCGGTAGCGCGAGTCGGGCAGGACTTCGGTCACTGCGCCGTTCATTTCGATCAGTTCTTCCTTGGGCATGTGTGATTACCTCTGAATTCTCGTTCGATGTGTGTTGGATATGAAGATGGGCGTGATTGTTTCAGCCTGCGCACGGCAAGGCGAGCGGCGCGCGGCGCGGGTGGCGTTCGCGCACCCAGCCGAGGCCTTCCGAGACTGCGTAGCGTGCAGCGGCGGCATGGCTGGCAAAGCGCGGCGTGAAACGCATCACGCGGTCGTGCATGCCGCTGCCGTGGCCGGAGCGGATCGAGACGGAAGCGGCAAAGTTGCCGTCGTCCTGGTGTCGAATGAGCGGGGAAACAAGGTACTTGCCCACCGCGATACTGTGTTGAATGATGTCCATGAAGCCTTGGCGCAGCGCGTGAATGTCATCCGCGAAGCGCCTGAAAAATAATTGAAAACGGGCGTGGGCCGGCCGGAATGGTGCGGCGGACGCGCTATTCGCTTCAACAAGAACTAAGGCAGTGGTGGCAATCATGGGCGCCCGGTCTGGCGCTCCAACACACTGTGAAGCCGGCTGAAAGTGAGGGGGCCTGAAAAATCCAAGGGACAGTGCAGGTCAGCCGGAGATATGACGAAGTGCTTCGTCGTGGTATCGAAACGAACCCGTCATTATAGCTTGACGGGCATGACAGTTGCTCGTCTTAAAAACAAGGCTGCGCTGGATCGTGCCGCAAAGGACGGTCGGTCCAGCGATCTCTGCTATTGAAAATATAGCGAAACACGGCGCAATCAGGCAGCCAGCGGCGATGTCGAGGGCGAACGTGCAGCCCGCGCCCTGTGGGCGGCGCGCAACATCAGCCCCAATCCCGCGAGCTGGCAGGTCGCGCCGACCCAGCCCACCGCGCTCACGCCGATCAGGTCGATCACCATGCCGCCCAGTGCCGAGCCGGCCGCGATGCCGAGGTAGATCGCCGAGGCGTTGAGCGACAGCGTCATCGGTGCGCGGTCGGGTGCCAGGCGGATCAGCCGCACCGCCTGCGCCGGGCCGAAGCCCCAGCCCGCAAAGCCCCAGAGTGCCGACAGCCCGACGATCAGCGGCAGCGCCAGGCCGTGCGGCAGCATCTGCGCTGAAAACGAGAGCCCGGCCAGGATCATTACCAGCATCAGCGCGAAGCCCTGTGCCACGCGGTCGGCGCCGAAGCGGTCGGTCGCCCAGCCGCCGGTGGCAGTGCCGATCGCGGCCGCGACGCCGATCGCGCAGAACACGGCGCTCACGCCCTGGGCGCCGAAGCCCAGCGTGCCCGACAGGAACGACGCGATGTAGGTGTAGAAGCTGAAACCGCCCGTGGTCCACAGCACGGTGGTCAGCAGCGCCGGCAGCACGCCGGGCTCGCGGGTCACCGAGAACGACGGCGCGCGCGCGGCGGCCGGTGCCGATGCCAGGCCGCGTGGCAGGCCGATGGCCACGCCCCAGGCGGCCAGCGCCGCCACCGCGGCGACCAGCAGGTAGGCCGTGCGCCAGCCGCCCCAGCCCGCGATCCACGCGCCCAGCGGCACGCCGAGGGCGACCGCCACCGTGCCGCCGCCCGTCACGATGGCGAGCGCCCGCCCGCGCAGCGCGGGCGACACCATCGACGCCGCCACCGCGCTTGCGGTCGGCAGGAACACGCCGGCCACCAATCCGAGCGCGACCCGCGCCAGCGCCAGCTGTGCGAAGCCCTGCGCCATCGAGGCGGCCAGCGTGATGACCGCAAACGCCGCGAGGCTGGCGACCAGCAGGGGTCGCCGGCCGAAGCGCGCACACAGCGCGGCCATCAGCGGCGAGCCGATGGCGTAGCTCAGTGCGAACAGCAGCACCAGTTGCTCGGCGCGCGTGGCGCTCACCTGCAGGTCGGCCGCCAGCATCGGCAGCAAACCGACGACCATGAAGCTCTCGGTGCCGAGGGCGAAGGCGCCCAGCGCCAGCCATGCCAGGCCGAGGGGCAGGCGTTCGGCGGGCTGGGTTTGCGGGGCAATGGTGGGATCGGTGTTCATGGCGGGACTCCGGTGAGCGTTCTGAGGCCTCCAGAATAGGCTTGCGATTGGCGAACTTCATGGAGCCACTTTTCGAACTCGCCATCCGCCATCCGCCATCCGCCATCCGCCATCCGCCATCCGCCATCCGCCCGAAGTGCGCGTGATCTGCGTGACGCCCTCGCACCAGTTCCCCACCGGCGTCGCGATGTCGCCGCAGCGGCGTGCGGCGCTGCTGGCCTTTGCGCGGGCGCGCAACGCTGTCGTCATCGAGGACGACTACGACAGCGAATTCCGCTTTGCCGGCCGCCCGCTCGATGCGCTGCAGACGCTCGATCGTGCCGAGTCGGTCTGCTACGTCGGCACTTTCTCCAAGAGCCTGTTCCCCGCGCTGCGGCTCGGCTTCGTGGTCGCTCCGCCCTGGGCGCGCGCGGCGCTGGTGCGGGCGCGCGAGCTGGCCGACTGGCACGGCCCGGTGCTCGGGCAGGAGGCGCTCGCCGCCTTCATCGCCGAAGGGCACCTGGCGCGCCACATCCGCAAGATGCGCAAGATCTATGGCGCCCGGCGCGCCGCGTTGCTCGAGGCACTGGCGAAGCACGGCGCGGGGCGGCTCGAGGTGATCCCTTCCGATGCGGGCCTGCACCTGTCGGCCTGGCTGCGCACCGGCGCGCTCGACCACACCGTGGTCGAGCG
>CAMATD010000101.1 GCA_945860785.1 Variovorax sp. YR752
GAGTTGGCGTTGAAGAAGCCGCCGCCGTTGGTGCCGAGCATCTTGATCGCTTCCTGTGAAGCGACCGGGCCCATGGCGAGCGTCTGCGTCTTGGTGGTGACGTCTTCCATCACCGGGGCGCCCTTCTCGTCCTTCAGCGGCTGGCCGTCGGCGCCGTTCTTCGGTTGTTGGAAGGCGGTGGTCTCGACCGTGTCCACGGTCTTGTAGGCGTCGAAGTTCTGGATCACGCCCTGACCGACGAAGAAGACCGCGAGCACGAACGACAACGGCAGCAGCACCCACAGCGTGAGGCGCGTGACGTCGGCCCAGAAGTTGCCGACGAAGCCCTTGCCGTCGGTGCGGCGCGCTGCGAAGCCGCGCACCAGCACGAACGCAACGGCGATGCCCGTGGCGGCAGAGAAGAAGTTCTGCACCGTGAGACCGAGCATCTGCGTGAGATAGCTCATGGTCGATTCGCCGGCATAGTCCTGCCAGTTGGTGTTGGAGACAAAGCTCACCGCGGTGTTGAAGGCGGAGTCGGGCGACACCGCGCTCATGCCGGCGGGGTTGAGCGGCAGCATGCCTTGCAGGCGTTGCAGGCCGTAGACCACCAATGCACCGATCGCATTGAACGCAAGCAGTGCAAAGGCGTAAGTGCGCCAATGCATGGAGCTGTCAGGCGAGACGCCCGCAAGCTTGTAGAACGGCGCCTCGACGCGCTGCATCCAGCGCGGCACGCGCTCGTTGCACAGCGCGGCAAGGAACTTGCCGATGGGCCATCGACAGCACCAGCAGCACAACGAGAAAGAGGGCCAGAAGCCCCCAGGCTGAGCTGTCCATGATCAGAACTCCTCGGCGCAAATGAGCGCGAACACGAGGTAGGCGAACAGGATCACGGCGATAAGCCCTGCGAACCCATAGAGGACGTCAAGACCGATCATGGCCGTTCTCCCTTCGGCGTATCGAGCTTGTACAGCCCGACCACCAACTCGGCCACTACGACCCACATGACCGCAATGGCGGCAATCCATACGAAGTCCATTCATCACTCCTGCAAACGAAACAAGTCGGTGAGTCTCGGCAGGCGCGCGTAAAAACAGGGCTAAATGTTGGGAGCGGTCAGTAAAAAAGGTATAAAAACCCGGGGTGCACGCCTCCCGGCGACTTGATCGCGGTTCGACGGCGCCCCAGAATATTCCTCGCCCATCTTCGAGATGGCAGTAAGGAACCGTTCTATGACCGTGGAATTTCTGAGGCACCTCGCCGAGCAGAATCTTCCCTGCCAAGTCTTCACCCCGACCGAGATCAACATGCTCAGTGTGCTGAGAGCAGCGGGGTTGATCATGGCTTTCATCCCGCCGCCGGAAGTCATCCGACACGGCGCCACGAGCTACAAGGCAGCCACCGTGCTCGCCATCACCGAGAAGGGCAGGCTCGCGCTTCGCGTGCCCGCCGAGGCACTGGGGCTATAGCTTCCCGGCCCTTCCCTTCTTCACAGCGGCTTGCAGGCTGTGATCAACATTTCCAGCGACCCCGATATCTGCCTGCGCAGGTTTTCGTTTGCGTTGGACACAACGAGTAGAGAGCAATCGCATGAATCACAAAGCAACCACACCTGTCAGTCATGAACTTGTCGCGGTGCTGCGAGCGGTTTCGCGCATGGACTTCATGCCGGCTGCAGCCATCGCGCAGACACTGGGTCGAACCGTGCCGCAAGACTTGCTGACCCTGTGCCAGCCAGGGCACATTTGCGAACATCTGGGCCGCCGATTCGACGGAACACCCGCCACGCTGTACACCATCACAGCCAAGGGCATGGCGCTGCTCGCCGAGATGGACGATGCTGCCGCCTCGGAGACAGGCGTGCGGCCCGGCAGACCCGTGCTGTCACCGAATCGGGAGGCGTATGACGGGTCCGAGATGCGTCCTTTCAGCGGTCGGCAGGGATGTCTCGATGCACTCCGGCACCCGAGCCGCGTAGGAGACCGGCTGTACTACCGTGATGGTGCTATCGAGTCATTCAATACCAGCAATACGGCATCCGGAAAACCATAACCGCGCCGGCCAGGCAGACGGTGACAAGGAAGCATCAGCGCAACTCACCATCGACAGACAGTGAGCGAAATATTCGGCCGCCGGAGTGAGAGGACGTCGGCGCGAGCGAGAATCAGGAGTTCGATGTCCGCAGGATGAAAGATCTCGTCCTTGAGCGCGACGATCCCGTTCGAGTTCAAGTGATCCAGCAGCGGCGCGGGCGCAATTCCGATGACGTCCATTTTGATGCTGTCCAGCTAACTTGGATGGACAGCATGGTCTCCGGCTTGGCTTCAGTTCTCAAGGCGGGGTGGCTGGCCGCTTGCAGTACAACGGCCCAAGATGCGTCGTGCTCATTTCGCGCGGCCGCTGGCCTGCAACCAGTCGCAGAACGCCAGTGCGTCGGCATCCTGCGCCGAGCGCTCCGGAAGAATCCAATAGAACTCTTTCTCGTGCGTGGTCCAAGCGCTGAACGGCATCACCAGCAGCCCGCCCGCCACGCTGTCCGCCACCAGGTCCGGATTGCCCAACGCGAAACCCATGCCCTGCATGGCCGCCTGTACCGCGAGGTGTGCGTGATCGAAACCCAGTTCGCCCGCCGGCCGCAGCTTGCCCACCCGAGCGGCCGTCAGCCAATCACGCCAGACCAGCGGCGTCGACCGGCTGTGCAGCAAGGTGTAGCGGGCCAGGTCGGCCGGCTTCCGGGGCGCGGGCGACCGGGCGAGCAGCGCCGGACTGCAAACCGGCGTCAGCGCATCGGGCAGGAAGGCACCGAAGCGCACACCGCGCCAACCGGGGCGTGCTTTCAACATGGTCAGCTCTTCAGCGGAGAGGCAACGGATCGACACGTCGAACGCCGCCGGCACGAAGTCGAGCACACTCACAGTTGTGGCGAGTTGGACGTCAGCGTCCTGCACCTGGGCGCAGAAGCCGGATAGGCGTGGAATCAGCCATTGCGCGGCCAACGTCGGCAACGCGTTGACCGACAGCGTGCGGCGCCGCGTTGCCCGTCCGATGCGGTTGGTCGCGTCGGCCATCAGGTCGAACGCACTACTCAGGCTCGGCAGATAGGCCGCGCCCTCGGGCGTCAGCGCGAGTTGCCGGCTTTCTCGCATGACGAGCGCGGCACCCAGCCATTCCTCGAGCCCCTTGATCTGGTGGCTGACCGCGCTTTGCGTGACGCTCAGCTCCTGCGCCGCGCGCGTCACGTTGCGCAGCCGCGCCGCCGCCTCGAAGGCGCGCAGCATGTTGAGCGACGGCAGCCGCCGTGCGTTGGCATGAGATGAGCTCATGGCTGCAGCCAGAAAAGTCGATGGTCGACGAGCTTACTCCTGCCTAGCATTCCGGCATGCGTCGCTTCGATCTTGCAGCAAACCTCATTCATTGCCGAAGCCTGACAAGCCAGCTGGGTCTGCCGCTGCGACACCGCGCGCCGGCGGCGCTGGATCACCCCGGAAAAGCCGCCATGAACATTGATCGGTGCTTCCTCGGCGCATGCTCGGTGCCGTCAAGTGCGGACGTCTCAGTCAACGCCCTGATCGTGGAGCACGACGCGGCCGGTCACTCCGATTTCAGTTCGATCGCGGCACCCGGAATTGATGTCATCACTTCAGCGTGCCCCAACTGACACCCAGCTCCTGTCAAATGCAACTTACTGATAGGACGCTGTCCTCCGACCGTCCAGCGACGAGACTTGCTACGCGCCTCTCTTTTCTCGTGGCGGGTTTCGGCATCGCTTGTTGGGCACCGCTTGTGCCATTCGCCAAGCAGCGACTGGCGGTCGATGACGGAACGCTCGGCCTGCTTCTTCTGTGCATCGGCATCGGTTCCGTCGTTGCCATGCTGCTGACCGGTCCGCTGAGCGCGCGCTTCGGCAGCAAACCAATCATCTTGGCAGGCGGGTTCGGGCTTGCCGTTGTCCTGCCGGCACTGTCGATCGCAACGACGCCGCTGGCGCTGGCCGTCGCGCTGCTCGCGTTCGGCGCCGCGCTCGGATCGATCGATGTCGCGATGAACGTCCATGCCGTGGAGGTGGAGCGGGCGGCAGACACGCCGCTGATGTCAGACTTCCACGCGCTTTTCAGCATCGGCGGTTTCGCGGGAGCGACATCGATGACCGCGCTACTTTCCTGGGGTGTCGATCCGCTCTCCGGCACGCTTGCATCCGCTGCGGCCATGGCGATCGCCATGGCCTTCGCTTGGCCGCGCCTTCTGGCAGGCACGCAGGGCAAAGTGGAAGGGCCACTCTTCGTCAAGCCGCGCGGTATCGTCCTGTTGCTCGCAGGCTGGGCAGCAGCGGCATTCTTGGCGGAAGGTGCGATGCTGGACTGGAGCGCTCTTCTCGTTACGGGTGCCGGCCTCACGACCGCCAGCCAGGGTGGCGTCGGCTATATGTTGTTCGCAGTCGCGATGACCGTCGGTCGACTCGCGGGCGACAAGGTTGCAGCAAGGGTCGGCGACCGGCGCATCCCTCCTCTGGGGCGGCATCTTGGCCGTCCTTGGCTTCGTCGCGCTTTTGGCGGCTCCGGTCGACTTGGTCAGGATGGCGGGTTTCCTTCTCATTGGGCTTGGCGCGTCCAACATCGTGCCCGTTTACTTTCGCAAGGCGGGCGCACAAACCGCCATGCCCTCGGCGTTGGCCATCGGCGCAATCACCACCACAGGCTATGCCGGCATCCTGGTGGGCCCCGCCGGCATCGGCTTCGTCGCCAATGCGGTCGGTCTGCAAGCTGCCTTCTGGATGGTCGCAGCGTTGATGTGCCTTATTCCTTTGACGGCTCACATCGTCGCAGGGAGCGGCGCCGAACGTCGTCACGTGTGAAACCGATCGAATGACCGCGCAGAAGGGGCGCCAAACCTAGGCCGACGAGGGTCCGAAAACCCCCTCTACCCCCGTCTGCCCCTGGCTTTTGTGGCGTATGCGCGTCGTTGCAGTGGGAGACGCCATCGCAGATCGGCCGTACTTGGGCATTTGCTAGTTGCACCGCAGGCTCCAGCCGTCCGACCAGCGCAGATCCTTCGATGGCTGGCCCGACGGAGCCCCTGCTGTGCGAGCGGGTTCGTGGGGCTGTGGTCCCGAGCCCCGATCAACCTGGTCCTGCCGGATTTCTAGGTACTTACCCCAGTCAAATTATTTTATTAAAAAATTAATATTTTCGAAAATTAACAGCAGCAGTGAATTTCCACACTCAACCGTCTCAGGGGCAGTGACGCCACGGAGTCAGTTTTTCTATGCATTCATCAGATCCAAGCCGGCTCGAGAGCATGTACAACAACCGAACGCGTGTGCCCGGGTTCGCCTCCAGCTTCGAGCGCTGGGTGGCTGACTCGCGATCGGCACGGGCCGCTTTGCCGTGTCACTTGGACCAGACCTACGGCGAGGGGCCTGATGAAACCCTCGACATCTTTCCGTCGGAGCAGGCGAACGTACCGGTATTGGTGTTCATTCATGGCGGCTACTGGCGCGCGACCGACAAGAGCGATCACAGCTTTCTTGCGCCGTCCTTTGTGCGCCACGGCATCTGTGTGGTGGTCCTCAACTACGCCTTGTGCCCGGGCACGCCTGAGGCGCCAGTCAGTGTGCTTTTCATCATGTCGCAGATGGTGCGGGCTCTGACGTGGACATCGAAAAACATTGCACAGTACGGTGGCGACCCTGCTCGTATCACCGTAGCCGGCCATTCCGCGGGCGGGCACTTGGCAGCCACCCTCCTGGCGAACGATCGGCAAGCCATGGGTTCGGACTTGCCGCATCCAGTCCTGCGCAGCGCGCTCTCGATCTCGGGCCTCTACGACCTGCGCGATCTGAGGCATGCGCCCTTTCTGCAAGGCGAACTGGGCCTGGACGACGACGGTGCTCGACGCGCCAGTCCGGCGCTGTGGCCCGCTCCCCGCCAAGGGGTCTTGTATGCCGGGGCGGGAGCCGACGAAAGCGAAGCCTTCGCCGCTCAGAACGCCCTGATTCGCACTGCGTGGGGCAAGTCGGTCGTTCCGGTCTGCGAGTTGTTGCCGGGACTGAATCACTTTAGCGTGCTCGACGCGCTGGCGGATCCTGCTCACGCACTTCATGGTCGTGCGCTCGAGTTGCTGCTGGCCTGACCGGCGCGAACTTCCTTCGTCTTCAGGACTTTCTCTTTAACTCGATGCTCGGGGTACACATGAACAAGACCTCCCATGACGCCTATCGCGAAAACACCGCGGGCCGCGCCGACGTCGCGGACACGCCCGAACTGGTTGCCTATTACGACGAATTGGCGCGTCTGAAGACCGGCGCGCTGTGGACGGTGGCCAACAAGATCGAGCCCTGGCAGCCCAAGTCGGAATCCGTGCCGGTACTGTGGCGCTATCAGGACTTGCGCGCACATGTCCTGCGCTCGGTCGATCTGGTCACTCCCGAGAAGGCCGGACGGCGCGTGGTCTATCTGAACAACCCCGGCAGGCAAGAGGTGGCGGCAGCGGTGGGGTGGCTGTACTCGGGGTTGCAGGTCATGCATCCCGGTGAAGCGGCCTCGGCACATGCGCATTCCACCTCGGCCCTTCGTTTCATCATGGAAGGCCGTGGCGCCTACATGATCGTCGACGGGCACAAGATGACGCTCGGCGCCAATGACTTCGTACTCACGCCCAATGGAACATGGCATGAACACGGCGTGGAAGCGAATGGCCTGCCATGTATCTGGCAGGACGGGCTGGACATCCCGCTGGTCAACGCGCTCGAGGCCGGGTTCTTCGCTGTGCATCCGCAGTTGCACCAGGCGGTCACCCACCCGGTCGACGACTCTGTGGCGCTGTGGAGCGCGCCGGGCTTGCGACCGCAGGAGGCAGGCTGGAACAAGCCCTATTCGCCGCTGTTCAAGTACCAGTGGGGACCGACGTACGAGGCGCTGCAGCGCCTCGCCGGAGCGTCCGAAGGCAGCCCGTTCGACGGATTGCTGATGCACTACACCAACCCCCTCACGGGTGGTCATGTCATGGCCACCATTGGCGCCAGCATGCAGATGTTGCGCCCGGGCTTCCATGGCAAGGCGCATCGCCACACCGGGAGCTTCATCTATCAAGTGGCCAAAGGCCGCGGCTTTTCCATCATTGATGGGCAACGCTTCGACTGGCAGGAGCGCGACATCTTCTGCGTGCCCTCGTGGATGTTCCACGAGCACGGCAACGCTTCGCAGACCGAGGACGCCTGCCTGTTCTGCTTCAGCGATCTGCCCGTGATGGAAAAGCTTGCGCTCTACCGCGAAGAAGCCCTGGCCGACAACGGTGGGCATCAAGTGCTTGTTCCCTGAGCGCACAGCACCCTCTCGATTTTTTTCATTCTCAAGGAGACTGTTCATGCGTCTTGTCAATTACCGCGCCGATGTGAGCACGGCCGCCCGTTTGGGCGCCATCGTGGATACCCGTGTGATCGACCTCGCCGCCCTGGCTGCCAGCGCTGGCGAGGTCCTGCCCAGCGACATGCTGGCCTTCATCGATCTCGGGCCCGAGGCCCTGCGTGCCACGAACGAGCTGCTGGCTTCCTGCAACGGCCGGTTTCCCGTGGGCACCGCCGTGCCGCTGGCCAACGTCAAGCTGCTCGCGCCGATTCCTCGTCCGCGCAAGAACATCTTCGGCATCGGCCTGAACTACGTCGAACACGTGGCCGAGTCCAGCCGGAAGCTGGACACCGCCAAGGACCTGCCGACCAAGCCGGTGATCTTTTCCAAGCCGCCGACCTCGGTCATCGGCCCGGGCGACGCGATCGAGCACAAGGCCGAGATCACGCAGCAGTTGGACTGGGAAGTGGAGCTGGCCGTGATCATGGGAACACGCGCCAAGGCCGTGACGGAGGCGGACGCGCTGCAGTACGTTTTCGGCTACAGCCTGATGATCGACATGAGCGCGCGCGACTGCCGCCGCGCCGGCCAGTGGATCTACTCGAAGGGCCAGGACACCTACGCGCCCTTCGGTCCCTGCATCGTGACCGCCGATGAGATCCCCGATCCGCACGTCCTGGATCTGAGCTTGACCGTCAACGGCGTGACCAAGCAAAGCTCCAACACTCGCCACATGCTGTTCAAGGTGCCGACGCTGATCGCGGACATCAGCGCTGGCATCACGCTGGAGCCGGGCGACATCATCGCCACCGGCACGCCAGAGGGCGTCGGGGCAGGTCGCGATCCGCAGGAATGGGTTTGGCCCGGCGATGTGATCGAGGCACGCCTGCAGCATGTCGGCCTCCTGCGTCACCCCGTCGTCGCGGCCTGAGCACCGGCTTCACTTCGTCATCCAAGGAGACAAGACATGTCAAAGCAAATTGCAATCGGTTGCGGCATTGCGCTGGCCGCATGGGCGTCGGCCTTCGCTGCAGAGCCGGTCAAGATCGGATTCATCACCACGCTGTCGACACCTGCCGGCTACATCGGTGAGGACGAGCGCGACGGCTTTCGGCTCGCCGTGACTCAAGGCGGCGGCAAGCTCGGTGGCGTGCCGGTGGAACTGGTCGTGGAGGACGACGGCCTCAAACCCGCCAATGCGAAGCAGGCCGCAGATCGCATGGTGCAGTCAGGCATCAAGCTCTATACCGGTGTGAACTTTTCCAACGTGCTCGCAGCGGTGGTACCTGGCGTCGTCAAATCCGGAGCCTTCTATATCAGCCTGAATCCCGGCCCTTCGGTGTTCGCCGGCGAGAGATGCGATCCAAACTACTTCGTCTCCTCTTACCAGAATGACGCCTTCCACACTGCTGACGGCGTTGCTGCCAATGAACGGGGTTTCAAGCGTGTGGTCGTGCTGGCGCCGAACTATCAGGCGGGGCGCGATGCAATCGCCGGCTTCAGGAAGACCTTCAAGGGTGAGGTGCTCGCCGAGATCTACACCAAGCTTGACCAGTCGGATTTCTCGGTCGAACTGGCGCGGGTACGTTCCCTGCACCCAGACGCCATCTATCAGTTTCATCCAGGCGGAGCGGGAATCAATTTTGCCAAGCAATATGCCGCGGCTGGCTTGAGCAAATCCATTCCTATGGTGATGCCCGGCTTCTCCATGGATGGCCGCATGCTTGCAGCCACCGGCAACGCGGCGGAAGGCGTCTACACCGTCGGCATCTGGTCGGTGGCCATGGACAGCGCTGTGTCGCGTCAGTTCGTGCAGGATTTCAATAAAGCCTACGGTCGCATACCCACCGACTACGCGATGCAGTCCTATGACACGGCGCTTTGGATTGCGTCCGGACTCAAGGCCGTCAACGGTGACCTGGCGAATGCAGACGCATTCCGAGCCGCCCTGCGAAAGGCCGACTTCACTTCTCTGCGTGGCAAGTTTCGCTTGAACACCAACCAGCATCCGATCCAAGACCTCTACCTGATGCGTTTCGAGAAGGCTGCCGGCGGTGAGCTCGCGCCCAAGGTGGTGCGCAAGATCGTCAGCGACGACAAGGACAGCTATGCGCCCAGCTGCAAGATGCCGTCATGACGCTGCTGCTCGAACAGATCCTGAACGGTCTGCAGTTCGGCGCCATGCTGTTCATGCTGGCCTCCGGGCTCACGCTGATCTTCGGCATCATGGACGTGATCAATCTCACCCATGGTTCCTTCTACATGGTCGGAGCCTACTGCGCTGCCTTCGCGCTGGCGCAAACCGGTTCTTTCGCCGCGGCTGTGGTGGCTGCGCTTCTGGGGGCGGGGGCTTATGGCGTGCTGGTCGAGCTCGTCGTGATAAGGCGGCTGTACAGGCGTGACCACCTCTACCAGGTGCTGGCGACTTTCGGTCTGCTGCTGTTCACCAACGAGGCGGTGAGCCTGCTGTTCGGGCGCCGCCCGCCGTTGGTCGAGACGCCCGCCTTCCTGGCCGGCGAGGTCACGTTGCTGCCCGACCTGCAGTACCCCGTGCTGCGCCTGGCTTTCATCGTGATCGGGGCGCTGGTGGCGCTGGGTCTTTGGTTCCTCGTCAACCGCACGCGACTGGGCATGTTGGTGCGCGCCGGTGCCGACGACCGCGAGATGGTCAGTGCGCTCGGCATCGACATCCGCCTTCTCTACACCCTCGTTTTCGGCTTGGGCGCACTGCTGTGCGGCTTGGCTGGCGTCATGGCCGCGCCGCTGCTGGCGGTGGAGATCGGCATGGGCGAGCGCGTGCTGATCACCACCTTCGTGGTCATCGTCATAGGTGGCGTGGGCTCGGTGCGCGGGGCCTTGGCGGGTGCGCTGCTGGTGGGCATGGTGGACAGCCTGGGTCGGGCCTTTTTGCCCTCCCTCCTGGACGGCCTGCTAGCCCCCGAACTGGCGACACCGCTGGCCGCCGGTCTGGCATCGGCCTCGGTCTATGTGCTGATGGCCTTGGTACTGATCATCAGGCCGCTCGGCTTGTTTCCTGCAAGAGGTTGATGGGATGTCTTTTTCACTTTCACGGCGGGCTTGGATCGCCATGGCGGGCCTGCTCGTGCTCAGTGCGGTTCCGCTCGTTGCCGATCTTTTCGGAACGCCCTATGCCGTCACGCTGGTGACGCGTCTGGTGATCTATGGCATTGCAGCCGTTTCGCTGGACCTCGTACTGGGCTATGGGGCAATGATCAGCTTCGGCCACGCCATGTTCTTCGGCCTGGGCGGCTACGTGGTGGCCATCGTGGCACACCATACCCTGGAGGCCGGCCCCTTGTTCGGCTGGAGTGGCAGCATGCAGGCGGTGCTGGTCTGGCCGTTGGCGCTGGCTTGCTGCGGGCTGCTGGGGGCGGTGGTTGGTGCGCTCGCGCTGCGCACGCGCGGTGTGCAGTTCATCATGATCACGCTGGCCTTTGGCCAGATGGTGTATTTCGTGCTGGTTTCGCTGCAGGTCTATGGCGGCGACGACGGCTTGATGATGACGCAGCGCAACGTGCTGCCTGGCATCGACTTGGCCCAGCCGAACAGCTTCTACTACATGTGCCTGGGCCTGTTGGCGCTGTGGACCTTCGTCTGCACGCGGATCGTGGGCTCGCGCTTCGGCATGGTGCTGCAGGCGCTGCGCCAGAGCGAGCGCCGCACCATCAATCTGGGCGTGGCCCCTGCACCCTATCGGCTTGCCGCCTTCGTGCTGTCGGCCATGGGCACCGGCCTGGCCGGCATCCTGTGGGCGAACTATGCCGGCTTGGTCACACCCGACGACATGGCGGCATGGTCCAAGTCCGGTGAGCTGATGGCCATCGTCATTCTGGGCGGCGTCGGAACGCTGCTGGGGCCGATTGGCGGAGCCGCCAGTCTATCTGGGACTGGAACAATTGCTGTCCGTCTGGACAGAGCACTGGATGATCGTGATGGGCCCGATTCTTGTGCTCGTGGTGCTGGTGCGCCAGGATGGCCTGTTCGGCCGCATGCTGGGAGCGCGACGTGCAGACTGAGATGCCCCTCATGCTGGAGTTGCGCGGCCTGCGCAAATCATTCGGCGCAGTGAACGCGACGGACGATGTCAATCTGCAACTGCGCGAGGGCGAGATACATGCCCTCATCGGCCCGAACGGTGCTGGCAAATCCACCCTGATCGGCCAGATCTGCGGTGAGTTGCGTCCTGACGCAGGCCAGATCCTGTTGGCGGGCGACGACGTCACCTCGACCACCGCTTTCGCTCGTGCCCGCCTGGGTCTGGGACGCTCCTTTCAGATCACGGAACTGTGCGCCGACTACACCGCACTCGAAAACGTGATGCTGTCGCTGATGCTGCGCTCCGGGCGGGCGTTCCAAGCCTGGGCCGATCCGCGCAAGGACGCGCGTCTGACTGCCGAGACCCAGGGATGGCTGGATCGCGTTGGCCTTGGGGAGCGCGCACCCATGCTCGTGGCCGGGCTGGCCCATGGCGAGAAGCGACAGTTGGAGCTGGCCGTGGCGCTGGCGCGCGCGCCACGCCTGCTTCTGCTCGACGAACCCATGGCCGGCATGGGGCCGGAAGAGTCGGCCCGCATGACGGATCTGCTGCAAGGCATGAAGCGCCAGTACACCGTCCTCTTGGTCGAGCATGACATGGACGCCGTATTTGCGTTGGCCGACCGCATCACAGTGCTCGTCTACGGCCGCACCATCTTCACCGGCACGCCCGATCAAGTGCGAAGCCACCCGCAGGTGCGGGCCGCGTATCTGGGAGAAGAGACATGTTGAAGATCGACGAACTCACTGGCGGCTACGGCACCAGCCAGGTACTGTTTGGCATGTCCTTCGCGGCGCAGGCCGGCGAGGCAGTCTCGCTGGTCGGGCGAAATGGCATGGGCAAGACGACCACGGTGCGGATGCTCATGGGCATGCTGCCCACCCGTGGCGGACAGATGGCGCTGCAAGGACGCTCGCTGACCAAACTGGCGCCGCATGCGGTGGCGCGTCTTGGCGTGGGTCTGGTTCCCGAGGGGCGCCACATCTTCGGCTCCCTGTCGGTGGAAGAGAACCTGGTGGCAACGGCGCGCAGCGTTCCCGGTCGCACGTCCTGGCCTCTGGCCCGTGTGCTGACGCTCTTCCCACGCCTGCAAGAGCGCCGTCGTCAGTCGGCACGCACGCTCTCTGGCGGCGAGCAGCAAATGCTGGCCGTAGGCCGCGCCCTCATGACCAATCCGCTGCTGCTGGTGCTCGACGAGGCCACCGAAGGGCTGGCTCCATTGATCCGTCAGGAGATCTGGAACTGCCTTCGCGCCGTCAAGCAAGAGGGCATGACCATCGTCGTGATCGACAAGAACCTGGGCGAGATGGCTTCGCTGCTGGACCGCCACCACGTCGTCGAGAAGGGTCGCGTGGTTTGGTCGGGCACGCCTGCCGAACTGCAGCAGAAGCCAGACCTCGCGCACCGCTACCTCGGTATCTGAAGCACTTTCAAGGAGTTTCCCCATGCTCGAACTGCCCAAATTCAAGGCTGCGGCTGTACAGGCCGCCCCCGTGTATCTGAACATCGATGCCACCATCGACAAGGCCTGTGCGCTGATCAAGGAAGCCGCGGGGCAAGGTGCCACGCTGATCGCCTTTCCAGAGGTCTTCGTCGCCGGCTATCCCTACTGGAACTGGGTCATGAACCCGGTGGAAGGCAGCCCCTGGTTCGAGAAGCTGTGCCGCTCGGCCATCGAGGTGCCTGGTCCCGAGGTTCGTCGCCTGCAGCAGGCTGCGCGCACGCATGGCGTGCACTTGGTCATCGGCATCAATGAGCGCAGCGCGACCGGTATCGGCACTCTCTACAACACGGTGCTCACCATCGGGTCCGACGGCAGGATCCTGGGGCGCCACCGCAAGCTGGTTCCTACCTGGGCAGAGAAGCTGACCTGGTCCAACGGAGACGCGTCTTCGCTGCGGGTTCACCGCACTGCCATCGGTCCCTTGGGCGCGCTGGCCTGTGGTGAGAACACGAACACGCTGGCGCGTTTTGCCCTTCTTGCGCAGGGCGAACTGGTGCACGTGGCCAGCTACATTTCGCTGCCGGTGACGCCGGCCGACTATGACATGGCAGAGGCCATTCGCCTGCGCTCGGCCGCACATGCCTTCGAGGGCAAGGTGTTCAACATCGTCGCTTGCTCGACCATCTCTCCGGAAATCGTCGAGGCCATGACCGCCACGCATCCGGCATCGCGTGAACTGCTGGCGCGTCGCAACAGCGCCTTCTCGGGAATTCTCGGGCCCGATGGGCGCGTGATCGGCGAGCCGCTGATCGACGAGGAAGGCATCGTCTACGCCGACATCGATCTGTCGCGCTGCATACAGCCCCGACAGATGCACGACATCACCGGCCACTACAACCGTTTCGACATCTTCGACCTGCAGGTGAATCGCCGTCCCCAGGCATCGGCGCGCTTCCTGGACCCGGTGCCGGGCCCTCTGACTCAGGAAGATTGCGGCGCGCCATTCGAACCCACTTCAGAAGAAAGCCTATGACTCCCCTCCGCCGTTTTCGCATCGGGCAGATCGTGCCCTCGTCCAACACCACCATGGAGACCGAGATTCCAGCGATCCTGCGCGCGCGCGAGGCCTACGAGCCCGAGCGCTTCACCTTCCATTCCAGCCGCATGCGAATGAAGAAGGTGACCAAGGATGAACTGGCGGCCATGGATGCCGACAGCGACCGCTGCGCGCTCGAACTGTCGGACGCGCGCGTCGATGTGTTGGGCTATGCCTGCCTGGTGGCCATCATGAGCATGGGCCTGGGCTACCACCGCGTCTCCGAGGAACGTCTGCATCGGCGAACGGTGGAAAACGGCGGCCCGGCGCCAGTGGTGACCAGTGCTGGCGCGCTGGTGGATGGCTTGCACGCGATAGGTGCCAAGAAGGTTTCCGTGCTCGCGCCCTACATGAAGCCGTTGACGCAACTGGTGATCGACTACATCGAGAACGAGGGCATCGAGGTCGTGGACAGCATCTCGCTGGAGATTCCTGACAACCTGGAGGTCGGCCGCCAGGATCCACGCGCGCCGATCGAAATCACCAAGCGGCTCAAGACCTCTGGCGTAGACGCATTGGTCGCTTCGGCTTGTGTACAGATGCCCTCTCTGCCCTCGGTGCAACCGATCGAAGACCGCATCGGCTTGCCCGTGATTTCGTCTTCTGTGGCCACCACTTACCTGATGCTCAAGCGCTTGGGCCTGAGCACCGCGGTGCCGGGCTTCGGCTCGCTGCTGTCGGGACGCTATTGAGAGACATCCACATGGCCTATCGTTTCCACAGCTACGAGCCTCGCAGAGGGCACGGCCTGCGGCACGATCCGCTCAGCGCCATACTCGGCCCGAGGCCCATAGGATGGATATCGACGCAAGACGAGCAGGGACGCGTGAACCTCGCCCCCTACAGCTTCTTCAATGTCTTCAACTACAAACCGCCGCTGGTGGCTTTTTCCAGCGTGGGCTGGAAAGACACCGTGCGCAACGCGCAGGCCACGGGCGAATTCGTCTACAACCTGGCCACGCGTGAGCTCGCCGAGGGGGTCGACCAGAGCAGCGCCAGCGTCGGGTCAGGTGAAAGCGAATTTGCCTTGACCGGGCTTGCTCCTGTGCCATCGGTGCAGGTGGCGCCGCCGCGCGTTGCCAAAAGCCCTGTCTCCATGGAATGCCGCGTGACGCAGTTCCAACAACTATCGTGCCTCGACGGCACACTGCTAGACACTTGGATGGTCATGGGAGAAGTAGTGGTGGTGGTGCATATCGCCGAAGAAGCACTGTCGGACGGGCTCTATGACACTGCCGCGCTGCGACCCATCCTGCGCGGAGGTGGTCCGGCTGACTACTTCGAAATCACCCCGCAGGCGCGCTTCGTCCTGCATCGGCCGCGGTAGCCTCTCCTCTGGCGACGCGGGGTCTATCATTCCCAGATGTTCTCCACAGTATTTTTCTTCTTTGCACCTCCGAACCGGCGGTCCTTTGTCGCCAAGCGCGTCTCTGGCAGACGCTGGAGGCAGCCATGAAGGCTCGTGTGCGCGTTGTCCGGGCCACTGGAGCGGCGAGTGTCGGCGAGATGGAAGAAATCACGCTTGCCGAGCAGGTCTATCGCGTCTTGCGCAAAGACATCATCGCTGGAGACATCGAGGCTGGGTTCCCCTTGCGTCTGGAGTTCCTGAAGGAGCGATACGGCATCAGCTTCTCTCCTTTGCGTGAGGCGCTCAATCGCCTGCAGACGGAACGGCTGGTGGTTTCCACCACCTCGCGCGGCTTTCGCGTCGCACCGTTTTCCGAAAGCGAGATGTGGGACGCCATTGATGCCCGCATCCTGATTGACTGCGAAGCGCTGCGCCGTTCCCTGTTGCACGGTGACGACGAGTGGGAGGCACGCATGGTTGGCGCTTTTCATTCGCTCATGCTTGCCACCGACCGTCACGCCGATTCGCTGGAACCGGTCGAAGAACAACTGGAAGAGCGGCATCTCAGCTTCCACCAGAGCCTGATTGCCGCCTGCGGTTCGCGGTGGCTGCTCGACCTTTCCGAGCAGTTGTATGCCCAGACCGAACGCTATCGCCGGCCGAGCCTGCGCGACCGGCGGCGCTGGAACGTGGGCGAGGAGCATCGCTTGCTCCTGGATGCAGCCACTGCACGCGATGCCGACCGAGCGACCAAACTATTGGCCGATCACTACCGTGAAACTGGGCGTATGGTTGCCCAGGTGCGCAAGCGCCTGGAACATTCGCCAGCAGTAGTTTCAGACTGATATCGCGTTGGCGATCATTGCCTGCCTGCTTGCTCACGCGACTTGGACGTACCCAGCACGCGACATCGGCAAGTTGTTGCCGCTTTGCCGGGTGTCGTCCTTACCCCTTGAATTCACTGCCCGCGACTGGCGTCCAGTTTTTCAGTGGTGTCAGGAAATGCATCTCAAACCGGCGCTCGAACCGAGCATGGTAGAGGCCGCTTATCTGAATCGGGCCCATCGTCACGTCTGTGCAAAGGCAGTCGACTGCAACTCTTCCGGTCGCGTGATCGCCCTCGATATCGATCGATGGGGTTCGCCATCCAGTGATGCATGTGCGGCATCTGCGTCCAATTCGAGCGAGCAGATCGCATGATCTCCTCGACCCCTTCAAACGCACCGAAGGTCGCGCCGAGAGACAGCTTTGCATCGTCGTGCCAGATGCCTCGCAGCATCGCTTCGTCTTGGCTGTCGAAGCCCTGCGTATACTGTCCGATCAATCGCTCCAGTGCGAAGCGGCTTTCCAACGCATCGAGGCGCGTCATGAGATCGACGTTACTCATCTTCAGTGCTCCCTGTCGATGATGTGGCTGCGAAATCCGTGGACACCGATAGAGAGCGCCAACGCTCGACCTCCTCCGCTACGCTCTTGATTTTCTGTGTCACGATGGCCAGGGCGTCTGCCCCCGCCACGAAGCGCAGCGGCGGATCGGCTTGCGCAGCAAGATGGACCAACGCCTACCCGAGCTTTGCCGGATCGCCGACCTGGCGATGATTGCGCTGCGCGAACACAGCGTTGGCCCGGGCACGGAACTCTCTGTAGTCGTCTACGGAGATGTCGCCCTGCTTCAGGGCGACATCATCAAGGAAGTCCGTGCGAAACGCTCCGGGCTCGACAAGCGTCAGTCGGATGCCAAAGCCTGCGACCTCCAGCGCGAGAGCTTCCGAGAAACCCTCGATAGCGAACTTCGACGCAGAGTACATCGATGCTCCAGAAACGCCTTTGAATCCTCCATTGGACGACATGTTGATCAAATATCCGGACCGCTGCCTTCTCATTACCGGCAACACCGCGCGCGTAACGTTGAACGTGCCGAAGACATTGGTAGCGAACTGCCGCTCAGCGGACTCGGGGGCAATCTCCTCGAACGGTCCGAACTGCCCGTACCCTGCGTTGTTCACGAGAATGTCGATGCGACCGAATCTCTCAACGGCAGCTTTCACCGCTGCCTCAGCCTGAAGGGCGTCGCGAATGTCGAGATTCGCAGCAAGCACGCGATCACCACTCCCAGCATAGGCAGCGGAAAGACGCGCGGTGTCGATATCGGCGGCGACCACCAGGTCGCCTGCGTCCAGTGCGGCGCGGGCAATCCCGGCGCCGAGACCACTGGCAGCTCCAGTTACCAGCCAGATTTTGCTCATAGCGGCATCTCCTCCTCGATCCAAGCAACTGCCGAAGTTCGGCGCGGTTTCCAGCCCAGTTCTCTTCTGGCGCGTCTCGCGCTCACCCTGCTGTTGCTGCCATAAGTAAAGTACGCCCAGGCCTCACCCCACTGCTGCGCCGCTTCTTCTGCCGGCCAACACTCAATCGGGCCGAGCCTCATGCGCTTCGCGATGGCGGCACCGATTTCTCCGAATGAAACCTCACCGTTCTCGGCAAAATAGAGCGTGCCAGCGGGCGCCTTCTCGAGCGCGAGCAGATAGAGCTCGGCCAGATCATCGATGTGAACGTTCGACCAGACGTTGACGCCGCGGCCGACGATCCTCACTACCCCGTTCTTGCGGGCCTGATCGACAAGGAAGGGGATCTGCACGCTGCGCGGATTGAGGCCGCGCCCCACGCCATATATGTTGCTTGGGCAGATGACGACCGCACGGATGCCTGCGCTGATGGCGTCGAGCACACGGGTGTCGATGTCTCGGCGTGCCTGCTTGGAAGGCGGGATCACGAGCGGTGTGTCCTCGTCGAAGATGGTCTCGGAGACCGAGTTCCCACGGGCGTCGTCGCTGATGACGCTGGAGCCGCTGGTATGGAGCAGCGGCTTGCCCGACCCCCGGAACCCTTCGATGAGAGCGAGGACTGCGGGCCGATGGTCGCTGTCCGCTGCATTGATGACACCATCGGACTTCTGCGCTTCCGCAATCAAGAGGTCGCGGTCATCAAGTGTGCCGATGACGGGTTCGATTCCCAGCATTGCGACGCGCTCGGCCTTTTCGGCATCGCGCACCAAGCCCCTGACGCTGTGTCCTGCTGCCAACAGGCGCCAGGCAACGCTGCCGCCCACAAAGCCGGACGCCCCTGTGATGAATACTTTCATGACTGATCTCGCTTCTGGATATGTAGGAAACTTCAAAGTGGCAGCAAGGTTGTCTGATGAGCAACAAGGCGCCACGCCTCCTGCTCTTGACGCCAGGTCACGGAGAACAATGATTGCAGTCGCTTCTGGGTTCCGCGGATCACGGCGTCCATGACGACCTCGCCTCTGGCGAGGAACGCCTGCTCACCAAGCTGAACGACTGTGTTGATCTGACGCTTCGAGCTTTGATACACGACGACGCCGGTCTTCACAGAGTCGACATAGCCTTGCTTTCCGTCCTTGAGGCCGCTTGAATGCACGTACCACAGTTCCTGCGATACCAATTGAGATAAAGCTTCATGGTTGCCCTCCAACATGGCCAGCCATCTTTGCCCTTCCAGCCGCTCGGCAAGCTGGAGCAATGGCGCATCGAGCTCCAGGCCTTCAACCCTGTCATCCGCCGCAGGGACCGCGGATTTTGCTACTTCGATCATGAGACAT
>CAMATD010000102.1 GCA_945860785.1 Variovorax sp. YR752
GCATCACGCGCATCGGCGCCGACGAGGCGGGCTTTCGCTACCTGCACTGCTCGCTGTGCAGCACCGAGTGGCACTACGTGCGCATCAAGTGCACGCACTGCGAAAGCACCAAGGGCATTCACTTCGAATCGCTCACGCCGCAACCCGGCATCGAGCTGCCCGCGACCGGCGCGCGCGAAGGCGCAGTGAAGGCCGAGTGCTGCGACAGCTGCGGCCACTACCTCAAGCAGATCGCGATGGAGAAAGACCCCGAGGTCGAACCCGTGGCTGACGACCTCGCGAGCGTCACGCTCGACCTGCTCGTCTCCGAAGCCGGGCATCAACGCAGCGGCCACAACCTGATGCTCCTCTTCGGCGACCCCGAGATCCCCGACGACGGCGGAGGCGGCTGATGGCAGCGCCCGAAGAGTCCGTGGTCCACGGCTCGACGGCAAGGCCCCAGGATCTGCCTTCTGTCGATCAACTGCTGCGCGCCGATGCGCCGCGCGCCCTGCTGGCCGAGCATGGCCATACGCTCGTTGTCGGTGAAGCACGCGGACTGCTCGACGGGCTCCGCGCACGGGCCGTGGCCGGCAAGCTCTCCACTGCGGATGTGCAGCAGGAAGCGCTAGTCCACGCACTCACCGCCCGCGTGCAAGGCCGCCTCGCACCGCGCATGCGCGCCGTGCTGAACCTCACCGGCACCGTCATCCACACCAACCTCGGCCGCGCGCTGCTGGCTGATGCGGCGCTGCAGCGGCTGCTGGCGGTGATGACCTCGCCCAACAACCTCGAATACGACCTCGCCACCGGCAGCCGCGGCGACCGCGACTCGCTGGTCGAAGAGCTGCTGTGCACCATCACCGACGCCGAGGCTGCGACGGTCGTCAACAACAATGCAGCCGCCGTGCTGCTCACCATCGCGGCCCTCGCGCGCGATCGCGAAGTCATCGTCTCGCGCGGCGAACTGGTCGAGATCGGCGGCGCCTTCCGCATGCCCGACGTGATGGCCAGCGCCGGCGCGCGCATGGTCGAGGTCGGCACCACCAACCGCACGCACCCGCAGGACTACGAACGCGCCATCAACGCGCAGACAGCACTCGTGATGAAGGTGCACACCAGCAACTACGCCGTGCAGGGCTTCACCGCCGCAGTCGACGAGGCCACGCTCGCCAGCATTGCGCACGCACGCGGCGTGCCGTTGGCCACCGATCTTGGCAGCGGCTCGCTGGTGGACCTCGCCCACTACGGCCTGCCGCGCGAACCGCTGCCGCAGGAGATGCTCGCGGCCGGCTGCGACGTGGTCACCTTCTCGGGCGACAAGTTATTGGGCGGCCCGCAGGCCGGGCTGATCGTCGGCAGCAAGGAGGCCGTGGGCCGCATCCGCAAGTTCCCGATGAAGCGCGCGCTGCGCATGAGCAAGCTGCCGCTCGCAGCGCTCGAAGCGACGCTGTCGCTGTACCTGCGGCCCGAACGGCTCGCCAAAGACCTGCCCACGCTGCGCCTGCTGACGCGGCCGGCCGATGCGATCCGCGAGATGGCCGAGGCGCTACAGCCCGCCGTGCAAGCCGCCGTGTCACCGCGCTTCACCGTCGAAGTGGTGTCGCTGCTGGGCCAGATCGGCTCCGGCTCGCTGCCGGTGGAACGCCTGCCCTCGGCCGGCCTCGCCCTCGCACCGGCCGGCACCGCGAAGAAGGGCCTGGGCACGGCGCTCGACAAGCTCGCCACCGCCTTGCGCAGCCTGCCACTGCCGGTGATCGGTCGCATCGCGGAAGACCGCCTCCTTCTCGACCTGCGCTGCCTCGAAGACAGCGCACCTTTCATGGCCCAGCTCGACGAACTGCGCGAGCGGCTGACGTAGTTGTTCCCTCAACCCACCAGGAGAAAGCGATGAACCCCCTCGACGTGCTCGCCGGTATCGAAACGGAAACGCTGCAGCCATTGGCCCCGCGCACCGACAGCGAGGGACGCTTTCCACGAGAGGTGATCCAGGCGATGGGCAAGGCGGGCCTGCTCGGGCTGGTCTCAGCCACCTCGGTCGGCGGCCAGGGCCTCGGCCTGAAGGAAGCCGCGCAGGTCGTCTCGCGCATCGCACAGACCTGTCCTTCCACCGCGATGGTGGTGTGCATGCACTACTGCGCCACCGTCGTGCTCGAACAGTCCGGCCTCGAAGCCACGCGCCGTGCGATTGCAGAAGGCACGCACTTGAGCACCCTCGCCTTCTCCGAAGCCGATTCGCGCAGCCATTTCTGGGCACCGACCGGCACTGCGCGCACAGACGGTTCGAACGTCGTGCTCGATGCGCGCAAGAGCTGGGTCACGTCCGCCTTCGAAGCCGACAGCTACGTCTGGTCGAGCAAGCCGCTCGCGGCCGAAGGCGCAAGCACGCTGTGGCTGGTCGGAGCGAAGGCCGATGGCCTGAGCCAGCCCGGCCGCTTCGACGGACTGGGCCTGCGCGGCAATGCCTCCACGCCGATCACCGCGAAGGACGTGCGCATCGCCGCCGATGCCCGCCTCGGCGAAGACGGCAAGGGCTTCGACACGATGATGGGCGTGGTGCTTCCTGGGTTCTCGGTGCTCAGCGCCGCCTGCTCGGCCGGGCTGATGGAAGGCGCATTGAGCCGCGCCATCGGCCATGTGAGCCAGACCCGGCATGTGCACCTGGATTCGTCGCTCGCCGACCTGCCCACCATCCGCGCCTACCTGGCGCGCGCCCGCATCAAGACCGACATGGTGCAGACGCTGCTCGACGACACCGTGGCTGCGATTGGTGCAGGCCGTGCCGACACCATGCTGCGCGTGCTCGAAGTGAAGGCTGCGGCCGCGGAGACCGCGCTCGAAGTGACGGACATCGCCATGCGCGTATGCGGTGGCGCGGCCTTCCGCAAGGAGGCCGGCATCGAGCGCCTGTTCCGCGATGCGCGCGCATCGAGCGTGATGGCGCCCACCTCCGACGTGCTCTACGACTTCATCGGCAAGGCCATCACCGGCCTGCCGTTGTTCTGAGAGACCACGATGTCCGAACCCACCCTGATCATGGGCGCCGTGGCCTACGCGCCCAAGGTCGTCACCATCTGGGAAGGCTTCAAGGCCTTCTTCGTGAAGAACGGCCTGCCCTTCGACTACGTGCTGTATTCGAACTACGAGCGCCAGGTCGAGGCGCAGTTCGACGGCACGCTGCACCTCGCGTGGAACTCGCCGCTGGCCTGGGTGCGCGCCGACCGCATCGCGCGCAGCCGCGGCCAGAAGGTGCAGGCCGTCGCGATGCGCGACACCGACTGCGGCCTGCGCTCGGCCATCGTCGTGCGCGCCGACAGCCCGGTGCAGACGCTGGCCGACCTGCGCGGCAAGACGGTCGGCATGGGCACGCTCGATTCGCCGCAGGCCACGCTGATCCCGCTCGATCATCTGCGCAGCGCCGGCCTCGTGAAGCCACGCGACTTCCTGCTGCGCTATTTCGACGTGCTCGGCGGCAAGCATGGCGACCACATCGGCGGCGAGCGCGATGCGGCCCTGGCGTTGATGGCGGGCGAGGTCGATGCCTGCTGCCTCATCGACGGCAACCACCTGGCCTTCGGCCTCGACGGCACCCTGCCTTCGGGCAGCACGCGCGTCATCGCGCGCACCGACGCCTATGACCACTGCAACTTCACCACCAGCCCCGGCGCGCCCGCCGATCTGATCGAGCGCTTCGTCGCGCTGCTGATGGCGATGCGCTGGGACGACCCGCAGGTGCGGCCGCTGCTCGAACTCGAAGGCCTGCGCGAATGGCGCACGGGCCGAACCAGCGGCTACGCGCTGCTCGAGCGCGCGGTGGACGACGAGAACTTCTACAGTCGCGATGGCGCCATCCTCAACCCCGACTATCGATATTGAGTCGCTGGGCCTGGACCAGGGCGCCCTGCTGCTCATTCGCCGCGCACTGGCCGAACGGCCGGTAGGTGGCGAGCTGCGGGTGCGCGGGCGCTCGCCCGATTGGGAGATGCATCTGGAGGCCTGGTGCCGCAGCCAGGGTCACCCACTTCGCTTTGAGACTGCAGAGAGCGGTTTGGCGCAGGCCCACATCACGCGCGGTCCGCATGCCGAGGGCCGGTGGCGCGATGCGCAAGCGACCGGCACCGCACTCGGCGACATCAACGGCGCGCCCGCCGACGACGCCGAAGCCAGCTGGGGACTGGCCGCGCGCGGCGCCACCGTCGAGGCCGGCAGCCCCGACTTCTTCTTCGCACTGCACCGACGCCACGAGCTCTGGGCCGCCACGGCGGGCGAGCTCTACCGGCAGGCCGCGGCCGCCCAATGGGACCCGGCCACCGCCATCGACTGGGAGGCCGACTTCAACCTGCCGCCGCCCATCGAAGCCGCCGTGGTGCAGGTGATGACCTACCTGATCGAGAACGAGAACGCCGCGCTGCTGGTGCCGGCGCGGCACCTGGGCCAGATCCATCCGCACTACCGCGAGGTGCTGCAGTTGCTGGCGCTGCAGTGCGCCGACGAGGCGCGGCATGTCGAGGTGTTCACGCGGCGCGCCACGCGGCGCGGCCACGAGCCAGCGCTCTCGACGGCCGGCGGGCAGGCGTCGCTGCGCACGCTGTTCGATGCGCCTGACTTCTCTGTCGCCACTTTTTTACTCGCCGTGCTTGGCGAAGGCAGCTTCGTGAACCTGCTCAACTTCCTGCAGGCGAATGCGCCCGATCCAGTGACGCGGCAGATCGCGCGACTCACCGCGCGCGACGAGGCGCGCCATGTGGCCTTCGGCATGGCGCATCTCGAATACCGACTTTCGGTGCAGCCCGACTATCAAGCGCGGCTGCGCAATGCGATCGAAGTGCGCTACGACGCCCTCGCCAACACCGCGGGCCTCAACGAGGAAGTATTCGATGCGCTGGTGCTGCTGGCAGCGGGCGAGCTGTCGCCGAGCGCCGTCGCACGCGGCCACGCGGCCGTCCAGCAGATGCAGCGCGACATGGCGGCCGGCCGGCGTGCGCGCCTCGCCCGGCTGGGCTTCGACCGCGACGAGGCGGAACGGCTCTCCGCGCTGCACACGCGCAATTTCATGTGAGGCCGGCACGATGATCATCGGCACCGCGGGCCACATCGACCACGGCAAGACCACGCTGGTGCGCGCGCTCACCGGTGTCGACACCGACCGACTGCCCGAGGAGAAGCGGCGCGGCATTTCCATCGAGCTGGGCTACGCGTACCTGCACGCGCCCGACGGCGTGTCGCTCGGCTTTGTCGACGTGCCGGGCCACGAGCGCCTGTTGCACACCATGCTGGCCGGCGCGACCGGCATCGACCACGCCCTGCTGGTGGTGGCCGCGGACGACGGCGTGATGCCGCAGACGCGCGAGCATCTCGCCGTGGTCGCGCTGCTGGACGTGCGCTCGGCCACCGTGGCCATCACCAAGATCGACCGCATCGAGGCCGCCACGCGCGCGGCGCGGCTCGCCGAAGTGCAGGCAAAGGTCCGGGCCCTGCTCTCGCTGACACCGCTCGCGAACGCACCGATGCTGGCGATATCGGCGACCACCGGTGAAGGCATCGATGCGCTGCGCGCGCGGCTGCTCGCAGTCGCGCGCGAAGAACGCACACGCGAAGACGACCTGGCATTCCGCCTCGCGGTCGATCGCGCCTTCACGCTCTCCGGTGTCGGCACGGTCGTGACCGGCACCGTCTTCAGCGGCACGCTGCGCATCGGCGATGAACTCCGGGTCACGCCCCACGAACGCACGGTGCGGGTGCGCGGCATCCATGCCCAGAACAAGCAGGCCGAGGCGGCGCACGCGGGGCAGCGCTGCGCGCTCGCGCTGGCCGGCGTGACGAAAGACGAAGTGCATCGCGGCGATTGGGTCTGCGCGCCGGGCATCGCGCTGGCGACCGACCGCATCGACGTGCTGCTCACGCTGTGGCCCGACGAGGCCAAGCCCCTGCGTTCGGGCGTCACGGTGCATGCGCACCTGGGTGCCAGCGATGCGATGGCCTCGGTGGCGCTGCTCGACCGCGACGCGCTCGCACCCGGAGAAACGGCGCTGGCCCAGCTGGTGCTGCGCGAGAAGGTCGGCGCATGGCACGGCGACCGCGGCGTGCTGCGCGATGCCTCGGCCACCCGCACCGTGGCCGGCGTGCACGTGCTCGATCCCTTTGCGCCGGTGCGCTACCGGCGCACGCACGAAAGGCTGCGCACGCTCGCGGCATGGGCCATCGACGACCGGGCGCCGCGCGTTGCGGCGCTGCTGCACAACGCACCGCGGGGCATCGACACCGCTCAGCTGGCGCGCGCGCTTTCGCTGGCGGACGAGGCAGCGCTGCCGTTGCCCGACGATGCGGTTCGCATCGCGCACACGGCCATTGCGCAGGAACACCTCGATGCGCTCGAAGAACAGATCGCCGAACGGCTGGCCGACTTCCATCGCACGGCGCCCGACGAGGTCGGTCCCGATGCGCGCCGCCTCAAGCGGCTTGCCGGCCCGCGCACCGACGATGCGCTGTGGCGCCATGCGCTCGATGTGCTGGGCGCACGCGGTGCATTGGTGCGCAGCGGCACTTGGCTGCACCTGCCCGACCACGCGGCACGGCTGGGCGAGGCCGAGCAGAAGCTCGCGCAGAAGTTATTGCCCAAGCTGGCCGACGGCGGCTTCGATCCGCCCTGGGTGCGCGACCTGGCCAAGGACAGTGGGGCGACCGAACCGATGGTGCGCCAGACCCTCGCGAGCCTCGCGCGGCGCGGCGAGACCTTCCAGGTGGTGAAGGACTTGTACTATCCGCTGGCGACCGTCGAGCGGCTGGCCGAGCTGGCGCGCGATTGCCTCTCGCAGCCCGAGGGTCTGCAGGCGGCGAGTTTTCGCGACGTGACGGGGCTGGGCCGCAAGCGTGCGATCCAGTTGCTGGAATTCTTCGATCGTGTGGGCTATACGCGGCGCGTGAAAGACACGCACCTGCTGCGGCCCGATACGTCGTTGTTCGGGGCGGGCAGCCCATGAACAGCGCTCATGGGAGGGGATCGTCCCTGGTGGGGCGGCTGGGCTTCAAACCCAGTGGGTGGCGCCACGCGTCGCCGGGAAGGTTCGACTCCTTCCTCCTTCCGCCGTTTTTGCCTTTGTCTGTGTCTTGCTCCTTCCCCCTCCGGGGGAAGGCTGGGATGGGGGCTCGCGGCGCCTGCAATGCGGCAGCGCTTGATCGACGGCCGCGTGCCCCCACCCCAACCCTCCCCCGGGAGGGGAGGGAGAAATACCGGGGCTCAGGGCAGGACGCGCAGCGCGGGCTTGCCGGCCTCGACGCGGCCGATCACAGCCGCTTCTGCAAAGCCTTCCTTGCGGAAGATTTTCAGCACCGCATCGACGGCTTCGGGCGCACAGCTCACGAGCAGTCCACCCGATGTCTGCGGATCGCTGAGCAGGTTCTGTGCAGTAGGCGGCAGGCCCGCGGCCAGTTCCACCTCGGCGCCATAACCCGCCCAGTTGCGGCCGGACGCGCCGGTGAAGAAGCCCTCGGCAACCATCGCCGCCACGTTGTCGAGCAGCGGCACCTTCGACCACTCGACCACGGCAGTGAGCTTCGCGCCACGCGCCAGTTCGAGTGTGTGGCCCGCCAGCCCGAAGCCCGTCACATCGGTCAGCGCATGCACGCCGTCGAGCGCTGCCAGTGCAATGCCAGGCGTGTTGAGCTTGGTCGTGTTGTCGATCAACTGGCGGTAGCCGGCCTCCGACAGCTGCTCCTTCTTGAGCGCCGCCGACAGCACGCCAACACCCAGCGGTTTGCCCAGCACCAGCACATCGCCGACCTTCGCATCGGCATTGCGCCGCACGCGGTCCGGGTGCACCAGCCCCATCGCGACCAAGCCGTAGATGGGCTCGACCGAATCGATGGTGTGGCCACCCGCAATCGGGATGCCGGCCGCGCGGCACACATCCTGCCCGCCGCGCACGATCTCGGCGATCACGTCCACCGGCAACTGGTTGATCGGCATGGTCACCAGGGCCAGCGCCATGATCGGCCGCCCGCCCATCGCGTACACGTCGCTGATGGCGTTGGTGGCCGCGATGCGCCCGAACTCGTAGGGGTCGTCCACGATGGGCATGAAGAAGTCGGTGGTCGCGATCAGCGCCTGCTCGTCGTTGAGCCGGTAGACTGCCGCGTCGTCAGCGGTCTCGATGCCGACCATGAGTTCGGGCGGGATCATTCCCCCCGCATGGTTCTTGAGAATCTGCGACAGCACGCCCGGCGCGATCTTGCAGCCGCAGCCGCCATCGTGCGAGAAGCTGGTGAGCCGCAGCGGCGCCAGCGGATTCAGGAGCTTGGAAGTTGCGGCATCGGTCATGGCGGCGCTTCGGTCGAATGAGACAAGCCGCGATTATCGAAGCCCCGCCTGCGCTGCGCCCATTCCCTTGAATACACCCCTTTTTTCACCACCAGAGGCAACCCCCATGAACAAGCTCTCCCGACTGGCGCTTGCGCTGACCGTCTCCCTCGCCAGCTTCGGCGCGCTCGCCCAGGGCGTGCTGCGCGTGTCGGCCATTCCCGACGAGGCACCCACCGAGCTGCAGCGCAAATTCACGCCGCTGGGCGACTACCTCAAGAAGGAAACCGGCATGGACGTGCAGTTCACGCCCGTGACCGACTACGCCGCCGTGGTCGAGGGTCTGGCCACCAACAAGATCGACATGGCCTGGCTGGGAGGATTCACCTTCGTGCAGGCGCGCATCCGCACCAACGGCGGCGCGGTGCCGATCGTGCAGCGCGCGGAGGACGAGGTGTTCACCAGCAAGTTCATCGTGCCGATCGACAGCACCGCCAAGACGCTGGCCGACCTGAAGGGCCAGACCTTTGCCTTCGGTGCGCCCTCGTCCACCTCGGGCAGCCTGATGCCGCGCTACTTTTTGCTGCAAGCCGGCATCAACCCAGAGAAGGACTTCAAGACCGTCGCGTTCTCGGGCGCGCACGACGCCACCGTGGCCTTCGTGGCCGCCTCGCGCGCCGAAGCGGGCGTACTCAACGCCTCGGTGTGGGACAAGCTGGTCGAGTCGAAGAACCCCAACGCCGCCAAGGTGCGCGTGCTCGCGACCACGCCGACCTACTACGACTACAACTGGACGGTGCGCCCGGGCATGGATGCGGCGCTGCAGAAGAAGCTGACGGATGCGTTCCTGAAGCTCGACCCGGCGAATCCGGCGCACAAGGAAATCATGGCGCTGCAGCGTGCGAGCAAGTTCATCCCGACCAAGTCGTCGAACTACGACGGGATCGAGACGGCGGGCAAGTCGGCGGGATTGATCAAGTGAGATTGAGCGAGCCGGGGTCACCCTCACCCCAGCCCTCTCCCGCAAGCGGGAGAGGGAGCAAATCGGGGCCCGGCTGTTGGCCCCCTCTCCCGCTTGCGGGAGAGGGTTGGGGTGAGGGAGCAGCGCCGGAAAGCCCCACAGCTTGAGCTTTTCCCTCGACACCATCGGCGTAGTCCACCCCAACGGCCAGCGCGCGCTGGCCGGGGTGACGCTCTCTGCGCGCGACGGCGAGCGGATCGCCGTCTCGGCCCTTCGGGCGCCGGCAAGACCACGCTGCTGCGCGTGCTCGGGGCTGCGCTGCGCCCGGGCGAAGGCGATGTGCAGGCGCTGGGCGCAAGGCCCTGGCAACTGCCGGCCGGCGCGCTGAAGAAGCTGCGTGCGCGCATCGGCACCGTGCACCAGGCGCCACCGATTGCGCCGCGCCTGCGGGTGGTCACTGCGGTGCTCGCGGGTCGTCTGGGCGAGTGGTCGGCGCTGCGTGCGCTGGGTTCTCTTTTCTATCCGTCCGACATTGCCGGCGCGCATGAGGTCTTGTCGCGCCTTTCCCTGGAAGACCGGTTGTTCGACCGCTACGACCGCCTCTCGGGCGGGCAACTGCAGCGCGTGGGCATCGCACGCGCGCTGTACCAGCGCCCGGCCCTGCTGCTGGCCGATGAACCCGTTTCCGCGCTCGACCCGACGCTGGCCGATGCAGCCGTGGGCCAGCTCGTCGCACAAAGCGAGTCGACGGGCGCCACGCTGGTCGCCTCGCTGCACGCAGTCGATCTGGCACTGCGCTGGTTTCCGCGCGTCGTCGGCATGCGCAATGGGCAGGTGATGTTCGACCTGCCTACCGCAGAGGTCACGCCCGCGATGCTCGATGTGCTCTATGCGAGCGAGGGCGGCGTGGCGGTACAGAAGTCGGCGCAGCCCGTTGCCGCCGAAGCGGCTTTCCAGTGGCCGGATTGCCCGTGAGCACCGCCGCCATCCCACGCGATCCGCAGGCCACACGGCGGCTGGCCGGCTGGCTCACCGCGCTCGTCATCGCGTGGCCGATGCTGGCGCTGTCCGAGTTCAAGCCCTGGGCGCTGTTCGGCAGCGGCAACCGCGCCGTCATCGGCGGCTTCCTCGCGGGCTTCTTTCCACCCGAAGGCTCGCCCGATTTCCTCGCATTGCTCGCCAAGGCCACGCTCGAAACGCTGGCCATGGCCACGGCCGGCACCGCGCTCGCGCTGCTGATCGGCGCGCCGCTCGCCTTCGTGACGACGCGCGCCCTCTCCATCTCGCGCATCGGCCCGGGCCCCAGCCGCCTGCAGGCCGGGGTGGTGCGGCAGGCGGCGCGCTGGCTGCTGATGGTGCTGCGCGCCATTCCGGAAATCGTGTGGGCGCTGCTCTTCGTGCGCGCGCTCGGCCTCGGCCCGGGAGCCGGCGTGCTGGCGCTGGCCATCACCTACGGCGGCATGCTGGGCAAGGTCTACGCGGAGATCCTCGAATCGACCGACACCCGCCCGGCGCGCGCGCTGCTCGAGGGCGGCAGCGGCCGGCTCACGGCGCTGTGCTATGGCCTCTTGCCGCACACCGCGCAGGAGCTGGCCTCGTACACCGTGTACCGCTGGGAGTGCGCGGTGCGCGCCTCGGTGGTGATGGGTTTTGTCGGCGCGGGCGGGCTGGGGCAATTGATGGACCAGTCGATGAAGATGCTCAACGGCGGGGAGGCGAGCAGCATCCTGCTCGTGTTCCTTGTGCTGGTGCTGCTGGCCGACCTGCTGAGCAACGCGCTGAAGAGGCTGCTGCTCGCATGAACAACAACCTGCCGCCGCGTCCGCGCCCCTGCCTGCGCTGCTGGTTGGCCGTGCTGCTGATCGTCGCGGCGGTGATCGCGAGCTTCGTCTACCTCGGCATCGACTACCGCGCGCTGGGGTCGGCCGAGTCGCTGAAGCTGATGGGCAAGTTCATCGCCGAGTTCTTCCCGCCCGATGTCTCGCCGGATTTCCTCGCGAAGGTCGGCAGCGGCGCGCTGCAGACGCTGGCGGTGTCGGCGCTCGGGACCGTGCTGGCCGCCATCGCGGGCGCCGTGCTCGCGCTGCCGGCTTCGGGCCGCGCCGGCTGGCTGCCGCGTCAGGCCGCCCGCTTCATCCTGAACTTCCTGCGCAGCGTGCCCGAGCTGGTCTGGGCCGCGCTGATGGTGCTGGCCGCCGGCATCGGCCCCTTCGCCGGTGCGCTGGCGTTGTCGCTGCACACCACCGGCGTGCTGGGCCGACTGTTCGCCGAGAGCCTGGAGAACGCGCCGCGCGAGCCCGAACATGCGCTGACGCTCTCGGGCGCCGGCCCGGTCGCCGCCTTCAGCTACGCGAGCCTGCCGATCGTGCTACCGCAATGGGTGGCCTACACGCTCTACCGGTGGGAAATGAACATCCGCATGGCCGCGGTGCTCGGCTTCGTGGGTGGGGGTGGGCTGGGCCAGTTGCTGTACTTCCACCTGTCGATCTTCCAGCAGCAGCAGGCGATGACGGTGCTGATCGCGATGTTCGGGCTGGTCACGCTGGTGGACTTCGCGAGCGCTCGCTTGCGCCGTGGTTTAGGCCCCGCGTATGCGTGACACCCCCAGTCTTCGCGCACTTCGTGTCGCTTCGCCAACCCCCTTTCAGGGGGCAACGCCAGCGGCCCGGCGAAGCCGGTTCCGCGGCGTTTCCCGAGCAGACCGCGACGAACTCATGGCAGCGTCGACAATCGGGGGATGAGGTTCCCGCCATGAGTCATCGCCAGCCCGTGCGGGTCGGCGACCGCCACGCCTTCGACACGATCATCGACGCCCGCTCGCCGGCCGAGTTCGCGCTCGACCACATTCCCGGCGCCATCAACTGCCCAGTGCTCGACGACGACGAGCGCCGCATCGTCGGCACGATCTACAAGCAGACCGGTGCCTTCGAGGCCCGCCGTGTCGGCGGCGCGATGGTCGCGGCCAACATCGCGAAGCATCTGCACGACACGCTGGCCGACCGGCCCGAGAAATGGAAGCCGCTGGTCTATTGTTGGCGAGGCGGCATGCGCAGCGGCTCGATGGTGACGTGGCTGCGGCTCGTCGGCTGGGATGCGCAGCAACTCGCCGGCGGCTACAAGAGCTTTCGCCGGCACGTGATCTCGCAGATCGATTCGCTGACCCCGCAGCTCGACCTGCGCGTGATCTGCGGCGCCACGGGCAGTGCCAAGACGCGCGTGCTGCATGCGCTGGCCGAGCGCGGCGAGCAGACACTCGACCTGGAAGATTTCGCGAGCCACAAGGGCTCGCTGCTGGGTTCGCTGCCGGGCGTGCCGCACGCCTTCGCAAAAGCATTTCGAGACGCTCATCGCAAGCGTGCTCGAAGCCATCGACCTGAAACGCCCGCTGTACGTCGAAGGCGAGAGCATCCGCATCGGCCGGCTCTCGCTGCCGTTGTCGCTGGTGGCGCGCATGCGTGCCGCGCCCTGCATCGAGGTGGCGGCAACGCCCGAAGCGCGGCTGGCCTACCTGCTGCGCGACTACGCCTACCTGGGCGACGACCGCGACGCGCTGGCCGACAAGCTCGGCGTGCTGAAGGAAATGCAGGGCAAGGAAACGGTCGCGCGCTGGCAGCAATGGGCGCACGAGGCCAACCTGCCGAAGCTGTTCGCCGAGCTGATGACGCTGCATTACGACCCGCACTACGAGAAGTCGCAGGAGCGCCACTTCCAAGCCTGGGAACACCGCCGCAGCGTGGCGACGACCGACCTGAGCGATCAGGGCATCGAGGCGATGGCCGATGCGGTGCGGGCGATGGATGGCCGTGGCAGCCCGTCCGCATAGAGCACGCCGCGCGGCGCGCGGCACAGTCCCCAGAAGCGCAGGCCGCTGAGTTCGGCCATGCGAACGCCCATCGCAGTGGGCGCCGAGATGGTCGCCATCGCCGCAATGCCGAGACGCCCGCACTTGCGCACCAGCTCGTGGCTGCCGCGGCTGGACATCAGCACGAAGCCCGGTTCTTCGAGACGGCCCGCACGTGCGAGCCGGCCGAGCAGCTTGTCGAGCGCGTTGTGTCGGCCGACGTCTTCCATCACATCGGTGAGTTCGCCTGCGATGGTGGCCCAGCCCGCGGCGTGGATGGCGCCGGCTTCGGCATTCAGGGTCTGGCGCGCTGGCAAGGCGGCGAAGGCGCGCAGCACGGTCTCCAGGTCGATGCGCTCGATCCAGTCGCGCGCCGGCACCGGCTGCGGCGTGATGTCGAGCCCCGCAAAGCTCTCGACCCCGCATACGCCGCATCCCGTGCGACCCGCGAGGCTGCGGCGCCGGCCCTTGAGGCGTTCGAAGCTGCGGGTGGAAATGTCGAGCTGCACTTCGATGCCGGGCATGCCCTCGGGCAGTCCGGCGGAGACGGCATCGATCGTCCGCACCTCGATGCCGCGGCAGTCGGCGGCGCTGTCGAGAATGCCTTCGCTGAGCGCAAAGCCGAGCGCGAAATCTTCCAGGTCGAGCGGCGTGGCCATCATCACCGCGTGCGAGACGCCGTTGAAGACCAGCGCGACCGGCACCTCGGCCGCGAGCGTGTCGTCGCGCACGGCACCCTCGGGCGCGACGCCGCGTTCGCCGAACACGCGCACGGCGTGCTGCGAGAGGGGCGGCAGGGTTTCGGATTCGGCGAGGTCTGGCGTGGACATGGTGGCTCCGCTTGGCCGGGCCATTGTCCGCTCAGTCGGGAATTTCGTCAGCAGGCGGCAGTGTTTGAACCTGCGCGCGCCCGGGTTCCTGCAGGTGCGCGACCCAGCGGTCGTCGTGCTGCACCACGCGCACCCAGCCGGGGCCGCGCACGCCGCTGATGGCCGCATCGCCCATCAGCGTGAGCCGGCGCATCAGCACGCTCGCGCCCTGCCCCAGCCGCTTGCCGAGGCGCGGCAGCGAAACGCCGCTGTCCGCCGGTTCCTGCGCGAGCATGCGCAGGATGGCGACCGAGAGGCTGCTCTTCGAGCAATGCGCTCATGCCGCCACCATGCCGTTCGCCTCGTCCTCCGCCAGCTTCTGGATCGGCAGCTCGTGCGGCACCAGCACCACGGGGATGGACTTCGAAGTGGGCGTGCCCGCGTTCTCGGCCACCGACGACAGCGGCACCAGCGGATTGGTCTCGGGGTAGTAGGCCGCGATGTTGCCGCGCGGGATGTCGTAGGCCATCAGTTTGAAGCGGTCGGCGCGGCGCTCCTGGCCGTCGTTCCACACCGTCTGCAAGTCGACCCAGTCGCCGTCCTTCATGCCCAGCGCGCGGATGTCTTCCTTGTGGATGAAGACCACGCGGCGCTGGCCGAACACGCCACGGTAGCGGTCGTCCATGCCGTAGATGGTGGTGTTGTACTGGTCGTGCGAACGCGTGGTGAAGAGCGTGAAGACCAGCGTGTCGCGGATGCGCAAGCGGGCCCGGTGCGAGGGCGTGTCGCGCGGAACGGCATGCGTGAAGAACACGGCCTTCTTCGAAGCGGTGACCCAGACGCGCTCGCTCGCGGTGTTGCGCAGGCGAAAGCCGCCGGGCTTGGCGACGCGGGTGTTGAAGTCCTTGAAGTCGTCGAACACCGCTTCGATCTTGTCGCGGATGCGTGCGTAGTCCTCGACGAGCCAGAGCCACGGCGTCTTGCTGCGCGCACCGATGGTGGCGGCCGCGAGCCGCGCCACGATGGTCGGCTCCGACAGCAGCAGGTCGGAGGCGGGCGGGTTGATGCCCATCGAGATGTGGACCATGCTCATCGAGTCTTCCACCGTCACGCCCTGCGGGCCCTTGGCCTGCATGTCGATCTCGGTGCGGCCCAGGCACGGCAGGATCAGCGCCTCGCGCCCGTGCACGATGTGGCTGCGGTTGAGCTTGGTGGTCACGTGCACTGTGAGGTCGCACTGCCTGAGCCCCTTCCAGGTCTGGTAGGTGTCCGGCGTGGCGGCTGCGAAGTTTCCGCCGAGCGCGAAGAACACCTTGCCCTTGCCGTCGAGCATCAGCTGGATCGCCTCGACCGTGTCGACGCCGTTCTGGCGCGGCGGCTCGAAGCCGAACACCTGCTGCAGCCGGTCGAGCAGCGCCACCGGCGGCTTCTCCCAGATGCCCATGGTGCGGTCGCCCTGCACGTTGCTGTGGCCGCGCACCGGGCAGGCGCCAGCGCCTTCTCGGCCCATGTGGCCGTACAGCATGAGCCAGTTGAGGATCATCTGGATGGTCGCGACCGAATGCTGGTGCTGGGTGATGCCCATGCCCCAGCAGGCGATGACCTTCTTCGCGCCGAGGTACACCTCGGCCGCGGCGCGGATCTGCTCCTGCGTAAGGCCCGACTCCTGCACCAGCACGTTCCACGATTCGGCGCGCAGGTCATCGCCAAGCGTCTCGAAGCCGGTGGTGTGCGTGGCGATGAAGGCGTGGTCGAGCACCGAGGCCTCGCCGCGCGCAACCGCCGCGTCTTCGCACTCGATGACGTGCTTCATCATCCCCTTGACGGCCGCGAAGTCGCCGCCCACGCGCAGCTGGAAGTAGTGCGTGCTGATGGGCGTGGAGCCCAGGGTCGCCATCTCGAGCTTGTCCTGCGGATCGGCAAAGCGCTCCAGCCCGCGCTCGCGCAGCGGGTTGAAGCTCACGATGCGCGCGCCGCGCTTCGATGCCGCGCGCATCTCGCCGAGCATGCGCGGATGGTTGGTGCCGGGGTTCTGGCCGAAGATGAAGATGGCGTCGGCCTTCTCGAAGTCGTCGAGCGTGACCGTGCCCTTGCCCACGCCGATCTGCGGACGCATGCCGCTGCCGCTGGGCTCGTGGCACACGTTCGAGCAGTCGGGGAAATTGTTGGTGCCGTACTCGCGCACGAACAGCTGATACAGGAAGGCGGCTTCGTTGCTCGCGCGGCCCGAGGTGTAGAAGATGGCCTGGTTTGGGTCGGGCAGCGCGTTGAGGTGGCGGGCAATCAGCGCGAAGGCATCGTCCCATTCGATGGGCACGTACTTGTCGCTGGCCGCGTCGTAGGCCATGGGGTGCGTGAGGCGGCCCTGGTCTTCGAGCCAGAAATCGCTTGGCTCTGCCAGCTGGACCACGGTGTGCTTGGCGAACAGCTCGGGGCCGGCGCGGCGCGCGGTGGCTTCGGCAGCCACGGCCTTGACGCCGTTCTCGCAGAACTCGAAGGTCGAGGCATGGTTGCGGTCGGGCCAGGCGCAGCCGGGGCAATCGAAACCGTCAGGCTGGTTGGCCGAGAGCAGCGTCTTCGCGCCCTTGAGGGGAATGTCCTGCCGCAGCAGCGCGTTCGTCACGCTGCGAAGTGCGCCCCAACCGCCCGCGGGGTCCTTGTAAAACTCGATCTTCTGCTCACTGCTCATGCTGGCGAGTGTTCGCCGCCGGCATGAAGAGCGTCAAATTGAATCGGGACATGCGCCGATTCAAAAAGGAAATGAAGGCAGTCCCGGCAGCAGCTTGTCGAGCGTGATCGGGTAGCTGCGCACCCGCACCCCGGTCGCGTTGTAGATGGCGTTGGCCACTGCCGCGCCCGAGCCGCAGGTGCCGAGCTCGCCGATGCCCTTGGACTTGATCGGGCTTGCCAAGTCGTCCGTGTCCTGCAGGTAGACCGCGTCGATGGCCGGGATGTCGGCATGCACCGGTACCAGGTATTCGGCCATGTCGTGGTTGACGAAATAGCCGTGGTGCACGTCGACCACGGCTTCCTCGGTCAGCGCCGCCCCCACGCCGAACACCATGCCGCTAATGGCCTGGCTGCGCGCCATCTTCATGTTGAGAATGCGGCCGGCCGCGAACACGCCGAGCATGCGTCGCACGCGGGTCTCGCCGGTGTCGATGTCCACGCCCACCTCGCAGAAGTGCGCGCCGAATGCGGCCTGCGCGTAGCGGCGGTGCAGGTCGCCGGGCTCCACCGTGCCGAGCACGCTCAGGCCTTCGGCGCCGGCCAGCTCGCCGCGCCCGCGCGATTGCCGGCCCGAGACGAGGCGGCCCGCCTCGAAGCGCGCGGTCTTCGCGTCGAACCCTGCGCGCTGGAGCAGCGTGGCGCAGAGCTCCTCGCAGCCGTGGAAGACCGAGGCGCCCGCGCTCGATGCGCCGATGGAGGCGATCGAGCCGGCTCCCGCCGGAAAGGCGGTGTCGCCGAGCCGCACGCCGATGCGGTCCATCGGGATGCCGGTCATCTCCGCGGCGATCTGCGCGAGCACGGTGTAGGTGCCGGTGCCGATGTCGGTCATCGAGGTCTCGATGGTCAGGCGCCCCTGCGCGTCGAGCCGCAGCCGGGCGCTCGACGGGCGCACCGAGTGGTGGTGGATGGCGCTGGCCACGCCCATGCCGACCAGCCAGCGGCCGTCGCGCACGCGGGCCGGCACGGCCTGGCGCCTTGCCCAGCCGAAGCGGCTCGCGCCTTCGCGCAGGCATTCGATGAGCTTGCGGCCGGAGTAAGGCCGCGACGGTCCGCGCTCGGGGTCGTGCGGGCTGTCGTTGAGGATGCGCAGTTGCACCGGGTCCATGCGCAGCTTCTCCGCGAGCTCGTCGAGCGCCACCTCGAAGGCCAGCTGGCCGCTCGCGGTGGCCGGCGCGCGCATCGCGGCGGCTTCGGGCAGGTCGAGCGGCGCGAGGCGGTGCGCGGTCATGCGGTTCGGCGCGGCATAGAGCAGCCGGGTCTGGCGCGAGGCACCCTCGTAGTAGCTGCGGCCCGGCAGGTTGCTGGTCCAGGTCTCGTGGCCGATGGCGGTCAGCCGGCCGTCGGGCGTGGCGCCCAGGCGCACGCGCTGCAGGGTCGCGGCCCGCCGCGTCGTGTGGTTGAGCAGTTGCTCGCGGGCCAGCGCCGTTTTCACCGGCCGCTGGAGTTCGCGCGCGGCGAAGGCCGAGAGCACCGCATCCGCATGCGTGCGCAGCTTGGAGCCGAAGCCGCCGCCGACGAAGGCCGAGACCACGCGCACTTTCTCGACCGGCACATCGACCATGGCCGCCACGTCGCTCGCGGCCCAGTTCGCCATCTGGTGCGAGGTGTAGAGCGTGAGCTGGTCGCCGTCCCAGCGCGCGATGGTGGCCTGCGGCTCCATCATCGCGGGGTGCTGGTCGGGGGTGCTGTAGTTCTGGTCGAGCTGCACGGG
>CAMATD010000103.1 GCA_945860785.1 Variovorax sp. YR752
GCATGTGCAGTGGTACGCGCGGCCGAAGCATTGGCCCCGGATCGCCGACCTGCACGCGGGCTGCGAAGTGACTGCCGTGCTGGATCACCTCGCCGGCGTGGATGCGAACACACAACTGTCCAGCGAGAACCGGCAGGCGCTCGGCCGACTTGCGCAAGGCGGTGCGTGGCTCAAGCTGTCGGGTTGGTACCGCCTCGCAGCACAGGCACCGTACACCTCGCTGGACGCTCGCATCGGCGATGCTTGCCGGATTGTTCCTCGCCCGCACGGTGTGGGGCTCCGACTGGCCGCACACGAGTTTCGCGCCGGACGCCTTGCCGGACTATTCGAGTGTCTGGGAGCCGGTTGCTCGTGTCATCGATGCTGCGCAGCAGGTCGAGATCATGCGCATTTCCCCCGAAGTGCTGTACGGCTGAGGACGATCGTCTGAAGGCTCAGGCGATCACGTAGTCGGGGTACTGCCTGCAGATATCGTTCACCGCGCTGAGCGTACCTGAGAGGTGCTTGCGGAGCGCGGCCTGGGCGGCGGCCGGGTTCTGCGCCTCGATGGCGCGCACGATGGCGCGGTGGTCGCGCAGAATCGCCTCGGTCTTGCCGGCAGTAGGCAGGTGCAGGCGGCGCAGCCGGCCCACGTGTCCGGACACCCGGCCCACGAGCTCCCACAGGCCCAGTACGTTGCCGGCTTCGTACATCAGGCGGTGGAACGCGCGATCGGCGTCGACGAAGTCGCCGTAGCGCTGCCCCGCCGACAGCGCCACCTGCTGGGCGATGATGGCCTTCATCTGCGCGACCAGCCCGGCCGGCTCGTGCTGCGCCAGCTGGTGCACCAGCTCCAGCTCGATGGAGCGGCGCAGGAAATGTGCTTCGCGTGCCGCGACGATGTCGATGCGGCTGACCAGCGTCGCGTGCTGCGGGAACACGTCCACCAGTCCTTCTTCGCTCAGGCGCAGCAGTGCCTCGCGCACCGGCGTCTGGCTCACGCCAAAGCGGCCGGCCAGATCCTGCCGCACCAGCACGGTTCCGGGAACGAGTTCCAGCGAGAGGATGGCCTCGCGCAATTGTTCCAGCACCTGGAGCGCGGCCAGGCGGGTACGGTCAAGTCGGATCTTGGGAGAGGCACTCATCGCGGGCGATTGTGTCATTGACGCACTAATATACTAGTGTTTTAATTCGCGGATTGCGATCGGAAAGGCGGTGCTCACGGTGCAGCGCCCCTGGAGACAACCCTGATGAAACGCCCCTACGAATCCCTGCGCAGCGCCCGCTGGTTTGCGCCCGACGACTTCCGCTCCTTCGGCCATCGCTCGCGCGTGCTGCAGATGGGCTACAGCTATGCCGACTGGATGGGCATAGCCGGTGATCGCGATCGTCAACACCTGGAGCGATGCCAACCAGTGCCACGCGCACTTCAAGCAACGGGTGGAGGACGTCAAGCGCGGCATCCTGCAGGCGGGCGGCTTCCCGCTCGAGCTTCCGGCGATCTCGCTCTCGGAAAGCATGGTCAAGCCCACCACCATGCTCTACCGCAACTTCCTGGCGATGGAAACGGAAGAGCTGCTGCGCAGCCACCCGGTGGACGGCGCGGTGCTCATGGGGGGCTGCGACAAGACCACGCCCGGCCTCGTGATGGGCGCACTGAGCATGGACATTCCCTTCATCTACCTGCCGGCCGGCCCCATGCTGCGCGGCAATTGGAAGGGCAAGGTGCTGGGCTCGGGCTCCGACGCCTTCAAGTACTGGGACGAGCGCCGCGCCGGGCGGCTGGGCGAGCAGGGCCTGGGCCGAGATGGAGGCCGGCATCGCCCGCAGCCACGGCACCTGCATGACCATGGGCACGGCCGCCACCATGATGGGCATTGCCGAAGCGGTGGGCCTGAGCCTGCCGGGCGCCTCCAGCATTCCCGCGGCGGATGCCAACCACATCCGCATGAGCGCCGACTGCGGCCGTCGCATCGTCGAGATGGTGTGGGAAGACCTCACTCCCGCGAAGATGCTCACGCGCGCCAACTTCGAGAACGGCATCGCCTGCGCGATGGCCATGGGCTGCAGCACCAATGCCGTCGTGCACCTGATCGCGATGTCGCGCCGCGCCGGCCACCCGGTGAGCCTGGATGACTTCGACGCCTTCAGCCGTCGCATGCCCGTCATCGCCAACATCCGGCCCAGCGGCGACGCTTATTTGATGGAGGACTTCTTCTACGCCGGTAGCCTGCCCGCAATGCTGGAGCGCATCCGTGGCCATCTCAGGACCGATGCACGCACCGTCAATGGCCGCACTCTCGGCGAGAACATCGAAGGCGCCGAGGTCTACGACGACGATGTGATCCGGCCGCTCGCCAACCCCATCTACGCCGAAGGTGCGCTGGCCGTCCTGCGCGGCAACCTGGCGCCCGACGGCGTGGTGAGCAAGCCCAGCGCCTGTGCGCCGCACCTGCTGCAGCACAGCGGCCGCGCGCTGGTGTTCGACGACTACCCGGCACTCAAGAAGGCGGTGGAAGACCCCGACCTGGACGTGACGGGCGACGACATCCTGGTGCTGCGCAACGCCGGCCCGCGCGGCGCCGGCATGCCGGAGTGGGGCATGCTGCCGATCCCGACCAAGCTGCTGAAACAGGGCGTGAAGGACATGCTGCGCCTGTCCGACGCACGCATGAGCGACACCAGCTACGGCGGCTGCCTGCTGCACTGCTCGCCCGAGGCGGCCATCGGCGGGCCGCTCGCGCTGGTGAAGACCGGCGACCGCATCACCGTGGACGTGCCCGCTCGGCGCATCCACCTCGACATCAGCGACGAGGAACTCGCTCTTCGCAAGGCCCGGTGGACACCGCCGCCGCCGCGCTACGAGCGCGGCTACGGATGGCTGTTCGGCCGCCACATCAAGCAGGCCAACGAAGGCTGCGACTTCGACTTCCTGGAAACCAGCTTCGGCAAGCCGGTGCCGGAGCCCGACATCTTCTGACCTGCCTTCCAACCCCACTTCATTTTTTCAAGAACGGAGACGACACGTGAATCCCGCCACCCGCGAGCAGCTCATGAAGGTGAGCACCGCCACTCTGTGCACGGCCCTGTTCAAGCGCGGCCTGCGCAACCAGTTCATCCAGGACGTGCGGCCGCTCGCCCCCGGCCTGCCCAACATGGTGGGCGAGGCCTTCACGCTGCGCTACATGCCGGCGCGCGAAGACCTGAACCCGATCAGCGTCTTCCTCGACCGCAATCATCCGCAGCGCCAGGCGGTGGAGCAGTGTCCCGAAGGCGCCGTGCTGGTGATCGACAGCCGCAAGGACGCGCGCGCCGCCTCGGCCGGCGGCATCCTGGTCACGCGGCTGATGAAGCGCGGCGTGGCCGGCGTGGTGACCGATGGCGGTTTCCGCGACAGCCCCGACATCGCGAAGCTCGGTTTCCCGGCGTATCACCACCGCCCCAGCGCGCCGACCAACCTCACGCTGCACCAGGCCATCGACATCAACGTGCCCATCGGCTGCGGCGATGCGCCGGTGTTTCCGGGCGACGTGATCGTGGGCGACGCGGAAGGGGTGATCGTCATTCCAGCCCACATGGCCGACGAGGTCGCCGTCGAAGCGACGGAGATGACCGTCTTCGAGGACTGCGTGCAGGACAAGGTGCTCGAAGGTCGCTCCATCCTCGGCCTCTATCCGCCCACCGACGAGCAGAGCCGCAGCGACTTCGCGGCGTGGCGCCAGGCCAAGGACCGCTGAGCCCGCTACAAATCCAAGGAGACAAGACATGCGTTTCATCCGCCTCGCCGCGGCGCTGCTGCCGGCCGTGCTCGCCCCTGTGATCGCCCTGGCCCAGGCCCCTGAATGGCCGGCTGCCAAGCCGATCGTCTACGTCCGTGCCTTTCACCCCCGGCGGCTCCACCGACATCGTGGGCCGCACGCTGGCCCAGAAGCTGGGCGAGAGCCTCAAGCAGTCGGTGGTGGTCGACAACAAGCCCGGCCAGGCCGGCGGCATCGGTACCGCCTACGTGGCCAGGGCCGCGCCTGACGGCTACACGCTCTTCGGCGGGACCATCAGCACGCACGCCATCAACGCCAGCCTCTACAAGAAGCTGTCGTACGACCCGATGAAGGACTTCGAGCCCGTCTCGCTGGTCGCGCGCCTGCCCAACGTGCTCATCGTCAACAGCCAACTCGGCGTGAACTCGGTGGCCGACCTAGGGCCCTGCTGAAGAAGGACGAGAGCAAGCGCACCTTTGCCTCTTCCGGTGCCGGCACCTCCACCCACCTGGCCGGCGAGATGTTCGCCGACCTCATCGGCGTGAAGCTCACCCACGTGCCGTACAAGGGCATGCCGCCGGCCCTGACCGACGTGGCCGCGGGGCAGGTGCCCTTCATGTTCGACCAGGTCACGGCCGCGCTGCCGCTGGTCAAGAGCGGCAAGCTCAAGCTGCTGGCCGTGACCACCGGCAAGCGCATCGCGTTGGTGCCCGACTTGCCGACCATGATCGAGTCGGGCATTCCCGGTTTCGAGATGTCGTCCTGGCAGGCGGTGTATGAGCCCAGGGGCACGCCCAGGCCGATCGTGCAGCGCCTCAATGCCGAGATCGTGAAGGCGCTCAAGCAGCCCGATGTGCAGGCCAGGCTCTCGGATCAGTTGGCGATGGAGATCGTGGGCAGCACGCCGGAAGAACTGCGTGACTTCATGGCCAGGAAATTCCGCGCTGGGCCGAACTGGTGAATAAGTCAGGCGCGATGGCCGATTGAGCCGGTCGCACGAATCTTCGCAACCCCACAAGGAGACCTCCGATGCAGAACGAAATCCACGATCGCCGACGCCAGTTTCTCGTCAGGACGGCCGCGGGCGCCGGTGCTGCAGCGCTCAGCGGCTTGGCGGGCGCGCAAGCTTTCGATTTCAAGCCCAACCAGCGCTACCCGGATCCGGCCGTGATGATCCTCGACCCGAGTTTCGCCAAGTACCGGATCTACAGCAGCACGGTGGAACAACTCGGCACAGGCATGCGTTGGGCCGAGGGGCCGGTCTACTTCCCCGAGCACGGCTACCTGCTTCTGAGCGACATCCCGAACAACCGGCTGATGAAGTACGACGAGAAGACCGGCAGGTTCACCGTGCACAAGACGGGCGTCAACTACGCCAATGGAAACACCCGCGACCGCCAGGGGCGGCTGATCACCTGCGAGCACTCGGTGACGCGGCGCGTGGTCCGCACCGAGAAGGACGGACGCATGACGGTGCTGGCCGACAACCATGAGGGCAAGCGCCTCAACGCGCCGAACGACGTCGTCGTCAAATCGGACGACACCGTCTGGTTCACCGACCCCACCTTCGGCATCAACGGCGAGTGGGAAGGTTTCAAGGCCGTGCCGGAGCAGGCGACGACCAACGTGTACCGCATCGCGAAGGACGGCAAGCTGAGCGCGGTGATCACCGATCTCGTCAATCCGAATGGCCTAGCGTTCTCGCCCGACGAGAAGAAGCTCTACGTCGTCGAGTGGAAGGGAACGCCGAACCGCAGCATCTGGAGCTACGACGTGTCACCGGACGGTATAGGCGTTTCGAACAAGACCAAGCTGATCGACGCCGACGGACCCGGCGCCTTCGACGGCTTTCGCGTCGATCGCGATGGCAATCTCTGGTGCGGGTGGGGTTACACGGGCGCGCTTGCGGCCGAGCCGACCGACATCGGTGGCGGCATGAAGGCCTACCTGCCGACCGGCAAGTCGGAAGAGATGGACGGCGTGAAGATCTTCAATTCGCAGGGCAAGCCCATTGGCTTCATTCGCCTGCCCGAACGCTGCCCGAATCTCGAGTTCGGAGGCCCGAAGCGCAATCGCCTCTACATGGCGAGCAGCCATTCGCTCTATGCGCTCTACGTCGAGGCCCACGGCGCCGTCTGAACGGCCCTGTCACAACTCGATGAACGCCGAGGTGGCCTTGTTCAAGGCCAGTTTGCCCTTGGCGGTGATCGACTCCACCTGGGCCAGTTGACGTATCGCACGCTCATCCGGCGCACGTTGGGAAGGCGGAATGAAGGCAGTCACCAACTCCGCCGCTCGCAGCACGCGCAGCCTGTCGATGTCTGCGGGCGTGTGGACGACATAGGGCAATCTCTGCTCGGAGAGCACCCGAAGAAACTCCATGGATATGAGCCGTCTCCTTGTCTTTATGGCGGTTCGGACATTGTGCGCACAAACAAAATTAGGCGTGTCTATTCCCTGCGGCGCGCATGCCTTTCAATGGCGTGTACCGAAGTGTTCATTTCGTTCTTCGGACGAGACAGACGTGCCACTTTGTTTCTGGCCGTCGCCATGCTGTCGGCCAGCATTTCGGGGTCCGCGCATTCGCCTCTGGCCCAGGTGCCCTGCAGTGTGCTGCGCAGGGCGGTCAGGTCCTGGCGCTGTGCGCGCAGGCCGGCCACGAGCTGGTCGATTTCGCGCACGCGGCCATCGAGCCCTTCGAGCAGGTCGTCCGTCGAGCAACCCTTGCAGTCAGAGAACACGCTGCGCAGGCTGTCGAGCGAGAAGCCGAGGTTCTGCGCGATCTGGATCAGTTGAAGGCGCTTCAGCGCGGCGTCGGTGTAGACGCGGTAGCCGTTGGCGCCGCGCTCGGGTGCGGGCAGCAGGCCGCTTTGTTCGTAGAAGCGGATGGCTGAGGGAGCCATGCCGATCTTGTCAGCCAGTTCGCCAATTTTCATTTCGCTTGACCTTCAAGTTGACTTGAATCTTAGCATCAGCTTTCCATCACTTCCACAGTGGTTCCATACCGTGAACTCTTCGCCGCTCTTTTCGCCGCTGACGCTGCCCAACGGCAGCCTCCTGCCCAACCGCCTGGCCAAGGCCGCTATGGAAGAAAACATGGCAGAGGCTGGCCAGTTGCCGGGCGCGGCGCTTCATGCGCTGTACCGCGTCTGGGCGCAGGGCGGTGCGGGCCTGATCATCACGGGCAACGTGATGATCGATGGCCGGGCGCTGACCGGGCCGGGCGGCGTCGTGCTGGAGGCGGACACACCGCTGGAGCGTTTCACCGAATGGGCCACGGCCGCGCGCAGCGGCGGTGCGCAGGTGTGGATGCAGATCAACCATCCGGGCCGCCAGGTTCGCGCGAGCATGGGCGGCAAAGCCTGGGCACCATCGTCGGTGGCGCTGAACCTCGGCAAGCACAGCAAGCTCTTCGTGCAGCCCAAGGCCATGGACGAAGCGGAGATTGCAGAAACCGTCGGGCGCTTCGCCGCCACGGCGCAGGCCGCTGAGCGCGCGGGCTTCACCGGCGTGCAGATCCATGCGGCGCACGGCTACCTGCTCTCGCAGTTCCTGTCGCCGCTGACCAACCAGCGCACCGATGCCTGGGGCGCAAGCCTCGAGAACCGTGCGCGTCTTTTGCTCGACGTGGTTCGTGCCGTGCGGGCGCGCGTGGCGCCCGGTTTCGCCGTGGCCGTGAAGCTCAACTCGGCCGATTTCCAGCGCGGCGGTTTCTCGGAGAGCGATGCGAAGCAGGTCATCCTGTGGCTCAACGAACTGGCCGTGGACCTGGTCGAGCTCTCCGGCGGCAGCTACGAAAGCCCGGCGATGCAGGGCCGCACCGCCGACGGCCGCACGCTGGCGCGCGAGGCCTACTTCCTGGAGTTCGCCAAGGAACTCGCCGCCGTGGCCGAGCAGGTGCTGGCCAGCGGGGTTGCGGTGGTGGGCATGGCCACCGCACGGGCCGTTGCGCCCGACCTGCCGGTGCGCTGGCGCTCGGGTGAAGACCCGGCGGCGCAGGGGCCGCAGGTCGAATGGAAAGACCAGCTCATGGCCGCGCTCGCGCGCATGGCCCTGGTGAAGCGCCGCCTGCGCACATTGCGCCCCGGCCGCACCGCGGCGCCCCGGCATTCGCCGTTCGTGAGCTTGCTGATCGACCAGCTGCGCATGAAGAGGCTGACGCGGCGCTACCGGCGCTGGCACAGCGCGCGAGCTGCTTGATTCCTATCGACCGGCCTGAACCGGCCAGACCGTGGTGTCGGGCAGCAGGATGTGCCACAGCGCGGGATCGATGCCCTCGAAGGTCGCGCGGTAGCGATCGGACAGGCGGTCTTCGCCGGTCACGTCGCGGATCACGATGCTGTCGATGCGCTGCGGATGCGCGCGGATGACCTGCGCATAGATCTCCGGATCGGCCTCGCCCGAATCGCCCACCAGCACGAAGCGGCGCTGCGGAAATTCGGTGAGCAGTCGGTCGATCACGCCGAGCTTGTGCGCGCGCGAGTCTTCCGCGCCGGGGATCAGCGTGCGCCCAGTCGTGCTCTCGCGCAGGTGCATGCTGCCGGCGGGAAAGTCGGCGCCGCGAATGAAATCCGAAAGCGCCGGATAGAGCTGGATCGGGCTGGACGACAGATAGTGAAAACGCGTGCCGGGCGCCTGCGCCAGTGCACGGTAGTACGCCGCCATGCGCGGCGCCGCCTCGAAGCTCCGCGCGAAGGTGTTCAGCAGCATCTCGCGCCGGTCGCGCACCTGCGTGCGCTTGATGGTGTCGTCGATGTCCGAGATGATCGACACGCCCTGCGCGGGCACGATCAGCGCCTGGCCCCTGAAGCGGTGCAGCAGCTCGCCCGGCCCGGTCACGCCGTGGAACTGCAGCCATTCCTGCGGTGCCGACGCACGCGGTGCGTCGATCACCAGGCGCAGGTTGCTGCGGCCGTCCGCGCCCGAGGGCGGCATCTTGACGCGGCCCGGCGTGCCTTCGAAGACGACGTCGATCAGCTTGCCCTCTTCGGACTCGGCATGGAACAGCGCGGTGCGCTGGTTGAAGCGCAGTCGCGCCGCGGGCGACAGCGTCTTCAGGTTCAGGCCGAGGTAGCGCGCGAGGGCCGCGTTCAAGCCCCAGCGATGCTCACGCTCGAAGATCCAGGCATGGATGTCGACCTCGAACCGGCCGTCTTCGGTGGGGCGCGCGGTGCCGGGCAGGAAGAGCGCTTCTTCGTCGGGTTCGAGCGGCTCGGCGGCGTGCAGTGCCTGCATCGGCGCGAGGCCTGCGAGCAAGGCCGCGCCCATCACCACGGACCGGCGCTGCAGCTTCGGCGCGGGCGGGTGGCGAGGGCTGTCGTCGCTCATGCCTGTGTGTGTGCGATGCGTTCGTAGGTGACGAAGCTGTAGCCGAGGCCTTCCCTGGCCGAGACATGCGACTCGCGCTGCGTCTCGCGCCATGCCTTGCTGTCGAGCACCGGCGCATGCGCATCGCCTTCGTAGTCGCGTGCGAGCTCGGTCACGACCGCGCGCTGCGCCAGCGGCTCGGCCTCGGCGTAGATCTGCGCGCCGCCGATCACCCACACCTCGGGCGACTTCGCTTGCTCGCAGAGCGACAGCGCATCGCGCAGGCTGCCCACCTGCTGCGCGCCATCCGCACGCCAGTCGGTCTGCCGCGTGACCACAATGTTCTGACGGCCCGGCAGCGGGCGAAAGCGCGGCGGCAGCGAGTCCCAGGTCTTTCGGCCCATGATCACCGGCGCGCCTGCGGTCTGCTGCTTGAAGTGCGCCATGTCTTCGGGCAGATGCCAGGGGATCGTGCCGTTGGCACCGATCACGCCGTTGGCGGCGCGGGCGAGGATGAGGTTGATGCGGGTTGTGGTCATCGGTTGAACAACGCGCTCACACCGCCACCGGCGCCTTGATCGGGTCGCCGTGCCGGTAGTCGAGCACTTCGAAATCTTCGTACTGGTAGTCGAAGATCGAGGCCGGCTTGCGCTTGATGTTCAGCGTGGGATACGGGTAGGGCGTGCGGCTCAGCTGCAGCGCCACCTGCTCGGCGTGATTGCTGTAGATGTGGCAGTCGCCGCCGGTCCAGATGAAGTCGCCCACGTCGAGGTCGCACTGCTGCGCCACCATGTGCGTGAGCAGCGCGTAGCTCGCGATGTTGAAGGGCACGCCGAGGAAGATGTCGGCGCTGCGCTGGTACAGCTGGCAGCTCAGCTTGCCGCGCTCGCCGGCCGCCTGGGGCGGCGCCACGTAGAACTGGAAGAAGGCGTGGCAGGGCATCAGCGCCATCTTCGAAAGCTCGGCCACGTTCCAGGCGCTCACGATGATGCGGCGTGAATCGGGGTTGGTCTTCAAGGTCTTGATGACGTCCGAGATCTGGTCGATGTGGCCGCCGTCGGGCGTGGGCCAGCTGCGCCATTGCACGCCGTAGACCGGGCCCAGGTCGCCGTCTTCGCGCGCCCACTCGTCCCAGATGGTGACGCCGCGTTCCTTGAGCCAGTTGTTGTTGCTCGAGCCGGTCAGGAACCACAGCAGTTCCTGGATGATGGATTTGAGGTGCACCTTCTTCGTGGTCACCAGCGGGAAGCCTTCGTTCAGGTCGAAGCGCATCTGGTGGCCGAACACGCTCTTGGTGCCCGTGCCGGTGCGGTCGCTCTTCTGCACGCCGTGGGTGTCCACATGGCGCATGAAATCTTCGTACTGGGAGCGGACGGGGCGGGTGGGCGTGGAGGTCATGGGGGAGGGGGCTGGCAGAGGCGGGTGTTCGAATTTTAAGTGCCAGCGCGTAGCATGGCAGGGATGAGTGCAGACCACCCTACGAACCCCCACGAACACGGCCACGATCACAGCGAACTCGGCGAGATGGACCTGCGCGTGCGCGCCCTCGAAAGCGTGCTCACGCAGAAGGGCTACATCGACCCCGCCGCGCTCGACGCGCTGATCGATACCTACCAGACCCGCATCGGCCCGCGCAACGGGCGCGGGTGGTGGCGCGGGCCTGGGTCGATCGAAAGTTTCACGACTGGCTGATGGCCGATGCCACGGCTGCCATCGCCTCGCTCGGCTACACCGGCCGGCAGGGCGAGCACATGGTGGCGGTGGAGAACGCCGACGATCTGCACCACATGGTCGTTTGCACCCTGTGCAGTTGCTACCCCTGGCCCGTGCTTGGCCTGCCGCCCACCTGGTACAAGAGCGCGCCGTACCGCTCGCGGGCCGTGAAGGACCCGCGCGGCGTGCTGGCCGATTTCGGCACGACGCTGCCGGAGACGACGCGCATCCGTGTCTGGGATTCGACCGCCGAGGTGCGTTATCTCGTGATTCCGCAACGGCCTGCGGGCACCGCGGGGTTGAGCGAGGAAGAGCTCGCCGCGCTGGTCTCGCGCGATTCGATGATCGGCACGCGGCTGGTGGAAGCACCCGCAGCAAGGAGCGTTGCATGAGCTACGTCACGCATGCCGACCTCGGTGGCCAACCGGGTTTCGGGCCGGTGACGCCCGAGCCCGAAGGCGAGTTGTTCCACGCAGCCTGGGAGCCGCGCGCATTGGCGCTCACGCTGGCCATGGGCGCGACTGGCTCCTGGCACATCGATGCGAGCCGCGCCGTGCGCGAGACGCTGCCGAACTATCGCGACCTGAGCTACTACCAGATCTGGCTCGGCGCGCTGGAGCAACGGATGCTTCAGCGCGGGCAGGTCTTTCCGGATGAGGTCGCATCGGGCGAGATGCATCATCCGGCGGCACCGGTTGCCCGTGTGCTGCAGGCCGAGAACGTTCCCGCGGTGCTTGCCAGCGGCTCGCCCACCGAGCGCCCCGAACCGGCCCCTGCGCGCTTTGCCGTCGGCCAGACGGTGCGCATGCACCTCGGCAAGGTCGACCATCACACGCGGCTGCCGGGCTATGTGCAAGGCAAGCGCGGCACGATCGCGCACGTCCATGGCGCGCATGTGTTCGCCGATGCAAATGCGCAGGGTCTTGGTGAGCAGCCGCAGTGGCTCTACACCGTGGTCTTCGACGAGGCTGAACTCTGGGGTGAGCAGGCAGCGCCGCAGAACCTCTCGGTCTCGGTCGATGCCTGGGAGAGCTATCTGGAAGCAATCGCGTGACGGGCGACATGCCGCTGGCACCCGGCATGCCGCGCGACGCCGACGGCCCGGTGTTCAAGGAACCCTGGGAAGCCCAGGCCTTCGCGATGACGCTGGCGCTGCACGAGCGCGGCCTGTTCAGCTGGGTCGAATGGGCCGAGGCGCTGGCCGCGCAGATCGCCGCCGCGCAGGCCGCAGGCGACCCCTACACCGGCGACACCTACTACCGCCACTGGCTTGCCGCACTCGAAAGCCTCGTCGCCCGCAAGGGTGCCAGCTCCGACGACGAACTCGCCCGCTATCGCCACGCTTGGGACCACGCGGCCGACCGCACGCCGCACGGCCAGCCCATCGAGCTGCGCGGCGAGGATTTTCCGGGCTGATCTGATTTGTCTTGCTCCTTCCCCCTCTGGGGGAAGGTTGGGATGGGGGCTGCCCCCGCATTCAGCGCTGCGCTGGGTTGAAGGCCGTCGTGCCCCCACCCCTCCCCTCCCCCGGGAGGGGAGGGAGAAATACAAATACCTAGACCCGGATCACACGTCCAGGGTTCAGCGTGTTCTTCGGATCGAGCCCGCGCTTGATCGCCCGCATCATCTCCAGCGCCACCGGCGACTTGTGCTTCTCGAGCTTGTCGACCTTGAGCGAGCCCACGCCATGCTCGGCCGAGAACGAGCCGCCGAATTTCTCGACCGCGTCGTACACCAGCGTGTTGATGCGGTCTTCTTCGTTCTTGAGAAAAGCCTTGGTGTCGATGTTCTCCGGCGCCTGCACGTTGTAGTGCAGGTTGCCGTCGCCCAGGTGCCCGAAGTTCACCAGTCGCACACCGGCGATCTCGCGGGCCAGCAGCGCATCGGTCTCGGCCACGAAGGCGGGAATGCGCGACACCGGGATCGAGATGTCGTGTTTGATGTGCAGCCCTTCCTCGGCCTGCGCGAGCGGAATGCTTTCGCGGATGTGCCAGAGCTGGTGTGCCTGCGTCAGGTTCTCAGCCACCACCGCGTCGGTCACGCAACCCTCTTCGAAAGCCGTTTCGAGCAGCGCCTCGAAGCGCGCGCGTGCATGGTCTTCGGATTCGCTGTCGGAGTTCTCGAGCAGCACGCAATACGGCACGGCCTCGTCGTCGATGAAAGGCACGCGCAGCTGTGGCATGTGCTTGTCGACCAGGCTCAGCGCGAACTTGCCCATCACCTCGAAACCCGTGAGGCCCGAACCCAGGTGCTTGTGCGCAAGGCTCAGCAGCGTGACCGCATGGTCCAGCGAAGGCACTGCGGCCCAGGCCGTGAGCTGTGCGGCCGGCAGCGGATAGAGCTTCATGGTCGCGGCGGTGATGATGCCCAGCGTGCCTTCGCTGCCGATCATCAGGTCGCGCAGGTCGTAGCCGGTGTTGTCCTTGCGCAGGCCGCTCGTGCCTTCCCAGATCTCGCCCTGCGGCGTGACCACTTCGAGACCCAGGCACTGCTCGCGCGTGTTGCCGTAACGAACCACCTGCGTGCCGCCCGCGTTGGTCGCAAGGTTGCCGCCGATGGTGCAACTGCCTTCGGCCGCGAGGCTCAGCGGGAAAAGATAGCCTTCCTTCTCGGCTGCATCCTGCAGCGTCTGCAGGATGCAGCCGGCCCCGACAGTCATCGTGAGGTTGGCGCCGTCGATGGCGCGGATCGCGTTGAGGCGCTGCAGGCTCAGCACCACCTGCGAGCCGCTGTCGTCGGGAGTGGAACCCACGGCGAGCCCGGTGTTGCCGCCCTGCGGAACGATGGCCGTGCCGGCCGCGGCGCAGGCCTTGACCACGTCGGCCACCTGCTGCGTGTTCGCGGGCCGCACCACGGCCAGCGACTTGCCGCGCGAGCGCTTGCGCCAGTCCTGCTCGTAGGCGGTGAGGTCGCCCGCGTTCAGCACATGCTGCGCGCCCACGATGGCGCGGAGTTGATCGATCAGGGAAGCGGAAGAAGTCATTGGGCGGAAGCCTCCAGTTGACGGGCAGCAGCAGCGGCCTTGGCGTGCCGCAAGCGCAGGCGCACATGCCAGGCGCAGGCCGCGAAGAGCACGAGGCACAGCAGCACCTCGACGAGCGCGAGGATCTGCCCCACGCCGTTGGTGTCGCTCCACGCGCGCACCACGCCCTCGGTGAAATAGAGCCAGATCATCAGGCTGACCCAGCGGTAGGTGTACATGCGGTTCTTGTAGAGCCCCGCGAGCGGGATCACGAGCGGCAGCACCTTGAGCGCGAGCAGCGAGCCACCGGGCCGCAGTGGTGCCAGCCACAGCTCCCAGGCCAGGCCCAGCACGATCAGGCCGACGAGGCTGCCCACGGCAAGCCATCGGGTGGCGCGGACGGAAGAAGGCGGAAGCGGGGTGGCGGACACGGTGGCGGCGAAAGAGAGGGAGAGGCGCCCCGCAAATGGCGAGCGCCATGGGAAAGGGCGGATGGCATGATACCGGCCATGAATCGCAGGCAGCTTTGGAGGGATCTTTCACGCTTTCCTTGGCGCAATACGGGCACCGTGCTGAGCGAGCGTTGCCGCGAGGACCGGCTCGGCCTCACGGCCAGCAGCCTGACCTTCACCACCACCATCGCGATGGTGCCCTTCTTCACGGTGGCGCTGGCGCTGTTCACCGTGTTCCCGATGTTCGCCAAGATGCAGGGCCGGCTGCAGCGCTGGCTCATCGAGAGCCTGAGTCCCGAAAACATCGCGCGCCAGGTGCTCGGCTACCTGAACCAGTTCGCGAGCAAGGCCAGCGGCCTCGGCATCGCGGGCTTGATCGTGCTGCTGATCACCGCTATCGCGCTGATCCTCACGATCGACAAGACGCTCAACAACATCTGGCGCGTGCGAACGCCGCGGCCCTTTGCGCAGCGGGTGCTGATCTATTGGGCGGCCATCACGCTGGGGCCGATCATCCTCGCGGTGAGCCTGTCGACCACCTCGTACGTGGTCGCGGCCACGAGCGACGTGGTGGGACGCGGCATGGTCAAGCTGTTCTTCGACACCTTCGAATTCGTGCTGCTCGCGGTCGGCATGGCCTCGCTCTACCACTACGTGCCGAACACCAACGTGCGCTGGTCGCATGCCTGGGCCGGCGGCCTCTTCGTGGCGGCGGCCATCGAGATCGCCAAGCGCGTGCTGGCCTCCTACTACCTGAGCCTGGTGCCGACCTATTCGGTGCTGTACGGCGCCTTCGCCACCTTTCCGATCCTGCTGGTGTGGATCTACGTGGCGTGGGTGATCGTGCTGCTCGGCGCGGTCATCGCGGCTTATCTGCCGAGCCTGCTGACGGGCGCGGCGCGGCGGTGCGGCGGGCTGGCCGCTGCAATTGGCAATGGAAGCACTGCAGCACCTGGCGCGCGCGCGCAGGCCACGCCGGCCAAGGGCATGGGTGCCACCGAGCTGGTGACGCGTATGCGGGTCGACACGCTGCAACTCGCCCCGGTGCTCGAAACGCTGGTCGCGCTCGACTGGATTGCGCCGCTGGCCGAGGAGCCCGCCAACGAGGACCCGCGCTACGTGCTGCTGGCCGACCCGTCGACACCCATCGAGCCCTTGCTCAAGGAACTGCTGATGCCGCAGGCCGAGCCGCTCGAAGACCTCTGGCAGAAAGGCCCGTTGCGCTCGCTGCGCTTGGGCGATGTGCTATTGATTTAGTAGCGACTAGATCTTGATCTTTGCCCAGCCAGATGTCGCGGTACATCGTCCAGTCACCCATGAAGGAATAGAGCGGGCGCTTGAAAGAGGCCGGCTTGTTCTTCTCGAAGCCGAAGTGGCCGACCCAGGCAAAGCCGTAGCCGACCAGCAGCCCGGCCAACAGCCAGAGCGGGTTGAGCGTGACCACCAGCGCCACCAGGCACAGCAGCGAGAGCGTCGAGCCCGCGAAGTGCAGGCGCCGGCAGGTGCGGTTGGCGTGCTCGGTCAGGTAGAACGGGTAGAACTCCGTAAAGCTCTTGAAACGGCGCGGATCGACAGCAGATTCCGGGGCAGTCGTGGTGTTCATCGTGCGAGTCTCCTGAGCGCCGGAGGCGCTTTGTCCATAATAATAGCGACGACCTTCCGGCCGCACCACCCCGGCTCCGTATTCACACCTTCAACGCATCAGCTTTGAGCGCTCTTCCTGCAGCCACCGATTCCGCCGATCCGGCCAGCGATGCGCTGTGGGTCGTGTGCCTGTGCGCCGAATGGTGCGGCACCTGCCGCGACTACCGGCCGCTGTTCGAGCAGGTGGCGCGCGCGCATCCACAGTTGCGCTTCGGCTGGGTCGACATCGAAGACCATGCCGACATCGCCGACGAATTCGATGTCGAGACCTTCCCGACGCTGCTGGTCGCCGGTGCCGACGGCACGCGCTTTCTCGGCCCGCTACTGCCGCATGCCGAGACGCTCTCGCGCATGCTCGGCGCCCTGCAGCCGCCGCAACCTTCCAGCCTCGACGTCGATCTGCTGCTTGCCGTGCTCAACAAGAAGCCGGCGACTTTCTCGGTTTAACCGGACCCTCTCATGAACATCCTGATCTTCGGCGCCACCGGCATGGTGGGGCAGGGCGTGCTGCGCGAGTGCCTGTTGGCATCCGACGTGGAACGCGTCGTCGCCGTCGGGCGCAATGCCACGGGGCAGCAGCATCCGAAGCTGCAGGAACTGGTCGTGAAGGAGATGTACGACTATTCCGCCGTCGAAGCTCGACTGCAGGGCTTCGACGCCTGCTTCTTCTGCCTCGGCGTGTCCTCCGTCGGCATGAAGGAAGACGACTACCGGCGCGTCACCTACGACCTCACGATGGCCGCTGCAGAAGTGCTCGCACGGCTCAACCCGGGCATGACCTTCACCTACGTGACGGGCTCCGGCACCGACAGCAGCGAGCGCGGCAGCAGCATGTGGGCAAGGGTGAAAGGTGCGACCGAAAACGCCTTGCTGCGCCTGCCGTTCAAGGCGGCCTACATGTTCCGCCCCGGCATCATCCAGCCGCTGCATGGCGTGCGCTCGAAGACGCCGCTGTACCACGCGGTCTACGCCGTGCTCTCGCCCTTGCTGAGCCTGGCCTACCGGCTCTGGCCCGACAAGATGACGACCTCCGAGCAGATCGGCCGCGCGATGCTGACCGTGGCCCGGCACGGCGCACCCAAGGTGCTGCTCGACCCGGCGGACATCAACGCCCTGGGTTGACCGGCCCTCGCGACAGGCCGCGGGCCCTGCGTTCCTCCTTGCCTGCGCGCGCCATGAAGCAGATCGCCCCCGGAATCTCGCGCCGCCTGCTTCTTTGCGGGGCCTCGGGCGCAGCCTTGTCGGCGCACGCGGCGGCAACAGTGCCGGACGCCTAGCCGCAAAAAGCGATCCGCCTCGTCGTTCCCTTTTCGCCGAGCGGCGGCACGGACATCGTGGCGCGGATGATCGGCCAGACTCTGTCGCAGCGGCTGGGTCAGCCCGTCGTGGTCGACAACAAGCCCGGCGCGTCCACGCTCATCGGCACCGAGATCGTGGCCCGGGCCAGGCCGGACGGCTACACGCTGCTGCTGGCGGGCTCCACCAGCTACAGCGTGAATCCGGCGCTGCGCGCCACCCACGCCTACAACCCGTCGCGCGACCTGGCACCCGTTGTCGTTGTCATCGTCGCGCGGGTGCCGCTGGTGCTGTTCGCGGGCAGCACCACCCCATGGCGTTCATTGCCCGAACTGATCGAGGCGGCCAAGGCACGCCCGGGGCGTATCCGCTACGCCACTTTCGGCAATGCGTCTGGCTCGCACCTCACGGGCGAACTGTTCGCGCTGGCTGCAGGCATTCGGCTGCAGGACATTCCGTACCGCGGCAGCAGCCAGGCGCTGGTGGCCGTGATCGGCGGGGAGATCGAACTCGGCATCGACACCGTGGCCTCGGTCGCACCCTACGTGCGCTCCGGCAAGCTGCGCGCGCTGGGCATCGTGGGCGCCGCGCGCTCCGGCCTCTTGCCCGGCGTGCGCACGCTGGCGGAGCAGGGATTGCCCGAGGCCAGCTTCGACGCCTGGTATGGCTTTGCCGCACCGGCACGCACGCCGGCGCCCGTGCTCGCCAGGCTGACGCACGCCATCGTGGAGACCTTGGGCATCCCTGCATTGCAGGCGCAGTTGCATGCGCAAGGCATCGAGCCGACGGTGGTCGGTGCGGCCACCTTCCGGCAGCAGATCGAAACAGAGATCCCGCGCTACCGCGCGCTGGCGTATCGCGCGGGTATCGTCGTGAACGAATAGCCCGCCTGCTCAGGCTGCCGGCATGCCAGCGAAATGCCTTGGTGGCGCGCGGCGGCGTCATCTGGTCGGCGTCACCGAGCAGAAACAGCACGGGGCATTGCACCGCTTCTATCGCGGCCTCGCCGTTCGCGTAGTCGTTGCAGGCCTTGAAGCCGATGTGGAACACGTTGGCATCGCGATTGCTCGCGAGCACGCGGCGCATCAGCGCGCGCGAGCTGCCGTAGAGCCAGGTGCCGGGGCCCAGC
>CAMATD010000104.1 GCA_945860785.1 Variovorax sp. YR752
CATGGGCGGCGACGGCCTGTGCACCGGCGAACTGCCGAAGCTGGCTGGCGATGCCATCGGCGAAGACATGGTGGTCTGCGCCGAAGCCGGTGGTGTCGATGGTGACTTCAAGCAACCGCTGGAAGACTTCAAGGCCCGCTTCAAGACCAAGAACGGCGTCGAAGTGCAGATCTATGCACCGTACGTCTATGACGCGGTCAACGTGCTGGCCGAAGCCATGGTCAAGGCCGGTTCGTCCGACCCTGCCAAGTACCTGCCCGAAGTCGGCAAGCTGCAATACAAGGGCGTGACCGGCCCGATCGCCTTCGACGAAAAGGGCGACATCAAGAACGGTGCACTGACGCTGTACACCTACAAGGGTGGTGCGCGCACGCAGATCGCCGTGGTGCGCTGATCGCATTGGCAACTGCGCGGCCCTGGCCGCAAAAGAGAAAAGGGCCTTCGGGCCCTTTTCTTCATGGCGCCCTGCAGGCGGCAGGACTCAAAGAGCGGCGAGACCCGAGGGGCGGTCGGTGTTGCAGTACTCGATGAAGGCATCGAGGTCGCGCGACTTGTCGAACACGGCATCGGCACCAATGCTTCGCAGCGAGCCCGGATGTCGACGGTCACGTAGTGGCTCAGCACCACGACCCGCTGCCCCGCCGAGCGCGTCTTGCAGCCGGCCAGCACGCCGAGGCCGGAGCCTTCCTTCAGGAACAGGTCGACGATCAGGAGTTGCCACTCATCGGGATGGGCCGCCAGCCACGCCAGCGCGCCCGATTCGGTTTCGGCAAAGCCGACCACGTGGCCGTTGACGAGGTCCTCGAGTGCCGGGACCAGGTTGTCCCTGATGGTCTTGTTGTCCTCGACGAGGAACGTGATGAGGGCCATGCCGTGGTTTTGCTGTGAGAACCAATAGCGTAGCGCGCTGGACGCCGCCTCCGCGTAGGAGAAAGGATATGGACGGAGGCCGCGAGCCGATGACCGGTCAGTCCGAGCTCTCGGCGCGGATCTTCGCCTTGAGCTTTTCGGCCAGCGCCTGACTTGCGTCGCGCTCTGCCGTCACCTCGAGGCGCTTCTCGATCTCTTTGCTCAGCGCGGCGTTGACCTCGGCCAGCTTCTCCGCGGACTTGGCCAGCTTTTCCTCGAGCTGGCTCGTGTGCTCGATGGCCTGTGCCACTTCGCCGACCTGCACCTCGTCAGGCAGTTCCTTTTCGAGCACCGTGCTCACGACAGCGAGGTTGTCCGACGCCCGTTGCACGTCGGCAGCCACTTCTTCGCTCTTCTCCAGCGTCTTGTCGAGTGGGGGTCGTGCCACGTGGCGAGATTCGGGATTGTCCAGCCATCGAGGCTCCTTTGCGGGCTTGAAAGTAAAACCTTTGGATCGTACCGCCAGACGGAGTGCCTGCGGTGCGATGGCGAGTTGTTGCAAAGCAACGCATCACCGGGTTGGCCAGACGACAAAAAAGCCCAAGTGCTACCGATGTCGGCCCAATACCTTGGGCCAGAGGCTGCTAATCCAGCTTGACGCGAAGGCCCGTGTCCGCAATCGCAGCGTCTTGTGCGCTCGTTCCACCCGATACGCCCAACGCCCCGATCATCTTTCCGTGGCTCATCAGCGGCGCACCGCCCGAAATCGCAATGACGCCCGGCATGCTGAGCAGAGCGCTCGCACCACCTGCGACCGCATCACTGAACGCCTTGGTTGGACGCTTGAACAGCGCAGCGGTTCTTGCCTTGGCCATGGACACTTCGATGCTCCCCGTCTGGGTGTCGTCCATCTTCTCGAAATAGATCAGTTCGCCACCGTTGCCGACGATCGTGATGGCCATCGACCATCCCTTGGTTTGTGCCTCGGCGTGAGTTCGATGACGCCGACATCGGAAGGGCACGCGACACGCGCGCTTTTATCGAATTCGTTCCAGCGCAGAAACTCGCGCACGATCCGGTCGGCAACGCCGGCGATGCAGGCCGAAAGGCCCTTGCGCTGGACGAGTCGGAGCATTTCGGGTACGCTGAGATAGACGGTGGTGGGGTAGCGGTTGGTCTGCATGGGGAAGCTCCTGTGTGTATGCAGAAAGTGTCTTGGAGGCGCGCGTCAATCAGAAGAGCAAAGAGTGCTGTGTCTTGCGAGGTTTCCTGACGAAATGGCAGCCACGATTCCCCGAATCGCAACCTCGCAAGGAGACCGACTGCTAGCGGTAGCTGTCCAGCAGGATGCTGGTCTCGGTGTTGGCGATGCCCTTGATGAGGCGCACGCGCTCCAGCACCCTGGAGAGTTCGACCATCGTCTCGGCGCGAAGCGCGGCAAGCAGATCCCAGCGGCCATTGGTGTCATGCAGGGCCTCGACAGCGGGCTCGCCGAGCAGGCTGGCGATGACGGCACGTGTCTGGTTGCCTTCGACCAGCACGCCCATCCACGCGCGTATCTTTCCCGGCTCGGCATCGGGTCGCAGCCGGACCGCGTACCCGACGATGATCTGCTCGTCCTCGAGCTTGCGGACGCGGTTGCTGACGGTTCCACGCGACACGCCGAGCTTGGCCGCCAGCGTGGCGACGTTGGTCCGTGCATCCCTGCGGAGCAGGGAGATCAACGTTCTGTCCGTGTCGTCCATCGGTGGCTTTCGACGTCAGGCAGCGAGATGATCGAGCGACGAGAACCCCGCGGCGCGTTCGATGATTTCGCCCGCAGCAAAGCACAGGTCTTCGCGGAACCGTGTGGCGCAAAGCTGCACGCCCACTGGCAGGCCGTCAGCGACGCCGGTCGGTACCGACAAGCCTGGCAAGCCCAGCGCTGCGATGGTCGTCAAGGGCGTCTGCGCGGCCAGGATCTGCTCCATGCGTTCCTGCGAGCGCGTGTCGTCGTCGATCGGAAACTGGCGCTCCCACGAGATGGGCATCAGCAGCACAGGATGCGCCTCGAAGAACAGCGACCATGCCCGCGCAACCGTCAGCCGGCGTTGAAGGGCACTCAGGAACTGGTCGCGATCCCAGTTCGGAGCGCCGGCCATGATGAAAGCGAACGATGCCTTGACGGCCGCGTCGCCCAGGGCTTCGATGGCAGGACCGGCTCCTCGGCGCAGATCGTCGTGCAGAAGGTGGCGCCACAGATCGGCCGCTTCGTCGAAGCGTGGAGGCGCCACCTCCTCCACGATGCAACCTGCCGCTTGCAGCCATTGCGCTGCCTGCTCCAGGGCCGCGATGTTCGACGGATGTGCCTTGGCCCCGGCGACTCCCTTGAACAATGCAACCCTGAGCGGTTGCCGCAGCGCGGAATCGTCGAGCGGCGCCGGCACCCAGACCGGATCGCGCGCGTCGCGTTGTGCCATGACCTGGAGCGCGAGCCGCGCATCGGCCACCGAACGCGTGAGGGGGCCCTGGACCGCCATCAGGGTGTTGGTGATCGTGCGGTCTTCTTTCGACGTGCCATTGAAGGCCGGCACGCGACCGACGGTCGGGCGCAAGCCCACCACGCCACAGGCCCAGGCGGGGTAGCGGATAGATCCGCCCAGGTCATTGCCGTGGTGGATCGGACCCATGCCCAGCGCGGCAGCGGCTGCAGCGCCGCCGCTGGAACCGCCCGGCGTGACCCTCACGTTCCAGGGATTGAGCGTGCGGCCATGCAGATCGTTGTCGGTGAACCAGCGCAGCGAGAAAGAAGGTGCGTTGCTGCGGCCCACGATCACGGCGCCGGCACGCTTGAGGTTCGCGACCACGGGTGCGTCAGAGTCGGCAATCAGGTCTTTCAGGGCAACGATGCCACCGTCGGTGGCGCCGCCGGCCACGTCGACATTGACCTTGATGGTGACGGGCACGCCGTGCAGCGGCCCCACCGCGTCGCCGCGCTCCAAGGCCCGGTCTGCCTCGGCGGCGGTGGCGAGCGCCTGTTCGTGAAGCACGATGGGCAACGCGTTGACCTTGGGGTTGGTGTCGTCGATGCGTGCAAGCATGCTTCGGGTTGCCTCGATGCACGAGACTTCCTTGCGACGGATGAGGGTGGCGAGTTCAGTGGCCTCGAGGCGCCAGAGTGTGTCGGTCATGGGGATTCTGAATAAGAGTGAAGAAGAAAGCGTGTGACGGCTCAGGCAGCCACCAGGCGCGATTCCAGCGTGGAGTGAAACGTGGGCGCAGCAGCGATCAGCTCCTGCGTGTAGGCGTGCGCCGGGCATTCGAGCACCACGCGCGCTTCGCCGATCTCGACGATCTCGCCACGCCGCCTCACTGCGATGTGATCGCACATCTGCGCCGCCACGCGCAAGTCATGCGTGATGAAGACCATGGACAACGCGAACTCGCGCCGCACCTGGTCGAAGAGTTCGAGAACTTGCGCCTGCACCGAGACGTCCAGCGCGGACACAGGCTCGTCGGCCACCAGCAAGCGAGGCCGCATGGCCAGCGCGCGGGCGATCGCGACGCGTTGCCGCTGCCCCCCGGAAAACTCGTGGGGATAGCGGTCCGCCACATCGGCTTTCAGGCCGACCTTCTCGAGCAGATCCAGCACCAGGACCCGCACGGCGTGTCGACCCATTCCCTGCTCGAGCGGGCCCGCACCGATCGCGGTGCCGATCGTCTGGCGTGGATTCAACGAAGCGTAGGGGTCCTGAAACACCATCTGAACGTTGCCGCGGGCGGCAACCTGCCGGTTGTGCAGGTCCAGCGCCAACGCCTGACCGTCAAAGCGGATCAGGCCGCTGTCCGCCGGCACGAGGCCCGTCAGGCAGCGCCCGACGATCGATTTGCCGGAGCCAGACTCGCCGACGATGCCGAGCGTTTCGCCGCGGCGCAGCGTGAAGCCGACGTTGCGCGTGCGGCGCTCGGTCGAGGAAAGCGACAGGTGCGCGTAGAGCACCTCGCCGATCTGTTCGCCGATCTTCATCACCGGGTTGAGCGAGGTCATCGGCTCCTGGAAGATCATGCCGATGCGTTGGCTGCGCAATCGCCGCATCCGGGCTTCGGAAAGGTTCAGCAGATCTTCGCCTTCAAAAAGGATGCGGCCCGCGACGGGTGCGATGCGCGGCTTGGGCAGCAGGCCCATGACAGCACCGGCGATCAGCGATTTGCCCGAGCCGCTTTCGCCCACGACGCACAGCGTCTGGCCGGCGCGCAGTTCGAGATCCACGTTCTCGACGGCCAGCTCGCGGTCCGCACCTTGGGGCAGTTTGATCGAGAGGCCCTCGATCTTGAGCACCGTGCCGATGGCGGTTTTTGCGAGCGCATTCATTTCGTCCTCCCATCGAGGCGGGCGTTGAGGCCGTCGTTCAGGCCTTCGCCGACGAAATTGAGCGCGAGTACCGTGGCCATGATGGCCAGGCCCGGGAACACGGCGATCCACCAGGCCTCATGCAGGGCGCTGCGCGCCGCGCCCACCATGTAGCCCCAACTCATCATGTTGGGATCGCCCAGGCCGAGAAAACTCAAGGCCGACTCGAGCAGGATCGAGCTTGCCACCATCAGGGAGCCCATCACCACGATGGGCGACACGGCATTGGGCAGGATCTGCCGGAAGATGATCTTGCCGCTCGATTGCCCGGCGAGCAGTGCAGCCTGCACGAAGTCTCGCTGGCGAAGGGAGAGAAATTCGCTGCGTACAAGGCGGGCCACGGGCGGCCATGACACCAGTGCGATGGCGGCCACGATCGAATACATCGTCGGCTGGAAGATCGCGACCAGCACCACTGCGAACGCGAAGCCGGGAATCGCCTAGAACAGCTCGGTGAAGCGCATCAGCACCGAATCGACCCACCCGCCGTGGTAGCCCGCCAGGGCACCGACCGTGATGCCGAGCAGCAGGGCCATGCCGGTGGCGACCAGGCCGATGATCATGGACACGCGTGCGCCGTAGGCCATGCCCGAAGCCACGTCGCGACCGGCCGAATCCGAACCCAGGGGCATGCCCGGCTCGGCGAACGGCTGGAGGAACGGTTGTTGCACCATCGCGAATGGATCGTGGCTGACGAGCAGGGGTGCCAGCAGCGCGACGAGCGCCACGATGGCCAGTACCGCGAGGCCAGCGACAGCGCCCTTGTTCCGGCCGAAGCGGCGCAGGACGGTGCTTTTCATGACAACTCGATCCGGGGGTCGACGACGGTGTAGACCACGTCGGTGATGACATTGACCAGCACGGCAAGCGTTGCCGTGACGAGGAAGGTGCCCAGAAGCAGGCTGTAGTCGCGCTGCGCCAGCGCATCGAACAGCAGGCGACCGATGCCGGGCCAGGCGAACACGGTTTCGATCAGCACTGCGCCACCGACCATCGCGCCGGCTTGGAGGCCAGCCAGGGTGACGATGGGCAGCAAGGCGTTGCGCAGCAAGGCGTTGCGCAACACATGCGCGCGCAGCACGCAGCCCGGAGAGAGGCCCTTGGCGCGTGCGGCCTTGACGAAGTCCTGGTCGGCCACCTCGAGCATCGAAGCGCGTGTCATGCGGGCATAGACGGCCATGTAGAACATCGCGAGCACCAGCGTCGGGAGCACCATGTGGTGGCCGATGTCCATGGCGCGTCCGAAGCCTTGCCGACCGCCACCGACAGTCTCGAAACCGAAGGCTGGGAACCACGGAAGCCAGACCGCGAACACGAGCACCGCGACAACGGCCAGCCAATAGAGCGGCGTGGCGTAGAAGAAGGTGGCAAAGAGGCTGATCGCGCCGTCTTGCCAGGTGCCGACCTGCGTGCTGGCCAGGACGCCGAGCCCCACCCCGAACAGCAGCGAAAGCAAAAAGGCCGAGCCCGTGAGCAGCAGCGTGGCGGGCAGGCGCTCTGCGATCAGGTCGATGACCGGCTGTTCCTGCCGGTACGACATGCCAAGGTCGCCTCTGGCGAGGCGGCCGAGGTAGGTGGCCAACTGCGTCGGCAGAGGCTTGTCGAGGTCGAATCGCTCGCGCAGTTGCTGCACGAAGGCGTCGTCTGCTGCGCCTGTCTCTCCGGCCATCACCGTGGCGGGGTCGCCAAGTGCTGCGCGGACCAGCAGGAAATTCATGACTGCAATCAGCAGCCGGCGGAGTACGAATTTGAGCTTGTCCATGGTGACCTCGGCATTCGAGCTATGGCGCGGTTACTTGATCGATGCGCGCGCCAGGCTGTCGGTCAGCCCGAGTCCGCTGGTGACCAGGTCTTCGATCTTGCTGCGGTACACCGTCGGGAAGTTGAGGTCGAGCAGCCATGCCGCCGCCACGTCGTCCGACAGCGTGCGTTGCACATCGGCATAGATTTCGGCGCGCTTTTTCGGATCGATCTCGCGGCCGCCGCGTTCGAACAGTGCATCGACCTTGGGGTTCTGGTAGCCGCCGACGTTGTTGAACGGAGACCCCTTCTTGATCTCGCTGCCGACATAGCTGCGCGCGACACCGAGAGCCGGGTCGCCAAGCTGGAACAGGTAGGTCAGGCTGAGGGCGAACTCCCAGTTCGACGTGCGTGCCATGACGCCTGGCAGGTCGGCGCTGACCAGTTCGATCTTGAAACCGGCCTCCTGCAGGTTCTGCCGGACCATCTCGGCCGTGCGCGACCACGCTTCGCCGAAGGGCAAGGGCAAGAGGCGCAGGGGCTGGCCCTTGTAGCCGGCTTCGGCCAGCAGCTTCCTCGCGAGCGCCACGTCGCGCGGGTACTTCTTCGTCTGGTCGGTGTAGAAAGCCGTCTTGCGGTTGAAGATGCCCGTGGCCGACGTTGCGAAGCCAAACCACGCCACCTTCGCCATGGCATCGCGGTCGACGCATGCATGATGGCCTGGCGCACTCTGAGGTCCTGCAGGGCCGGCGTGCGGTGGTTCATCCACATCGATGCGGTCGGGGCGGACTTCTCGTAGCCCTTGGTCGTGACGGTCACGCCGGGCAGCTTGCCCAGGCGCGCCACGTCGAAGTACTCGACCGTCCCGCCCGGCAGCACATCGACCTTGCCCGATTCGAACGCGGCAGCCCGCGACGCGCCGTCGGGAATGATGTGCCAGTACACGTTGTCGACCCGAGGCAGGCCGGCCATGTGGTACGTGTCGTTCTTGACAAGTTGAATGAACGAGCCGCGCTGCCATTCCTTGAACTTGAAGGGGCCGGTGCCAATGGGCGTGCCCGTCAGCGGCTTGGTCAGATCCATTTCGCCCAGCAGATGCTTCGGAGCGATGGGCATCGAGCTGACGTCGAACAGGCCGAGGAACGCGGTGTAGGGCTGGACCATCCGGATCTCGACAGTCTTCGGATCGAGCGCCTTGACGCTCGCGACGTATTGCATCGCGACGCGCACGCGCGGAACGAGGGTGCGCAGGAGCTTGTCGACGGTGAACACCACGTCGTCCGCGGTGAACGGCTTGCCGTCGTGCCAGGTCACGCCGTCCTTCAGCTTGAAGGTGTAGACCATGCCGTCCGGACTCACCTTCCATTCGGTCGCGAGGCCGGGCATCGGCTGCAGCTTTTCATCGAAACGTAGCAGGCCGTCGTAGATGTTGCCGATCACCATTTGCGAGGGTCCCGTGGAGCCGGCGCCTGCCAGCAACGAGTTCGGCTCCGGGAACAGCACGACGTTCAAGGTCTTCGCGGTCTGGGCCCGGACCGGCACGGGAATGCCGCCGGCGAGCCAGCCCAAGGTGGCGGCGCCGCCGGAGAGGAGGGTTCTGCGATCGATGGTCATGATTCGGTCCGGTGAGGTGGTCGAAATTCAGGAGGCAAGAAATCGCTGGGCGAGCAGCACCCAGTACGCAGCGCCGATGGCGACGTTGTCGTCGTTGAAGTCGTAGCCAGGGTTGTGGACCATGCAACTGCCGGCGCCCGCGCCGTTGCCGATCTGCAGGTAGCTGCCGGGGCAGTGCTCCAGCATCACGGCGAAGTCTTCGCTTCCGGTGGCCGCGGGGCCCTGGAGGATCACCTGATCGGGACCGAGCAGTTCAAGGGCCACCTGGCGGGCGAACTCCGTTTCCGCAGGAGAATTCACCAGCACCGGGTAGTCGCGCTTGTAGAGAACCTCCACCTTCACGCCAAAGCTCTCGGCCTGGGCCGCCGCCAGCGCCTTGATGCGCGCTTCCAGCAGGTCGCGCACCCCGGCGTCGAGCGACCGGACGCTGACCTCCATGGTCACGTTCTGCGGAATCACGTTGTTGGCCCGGCCGGCCTGGATGGCGCCGACCGTCACGATCGCGGTCTGTTGCGGATCGACGTTGCGCGAGACGATGGTCTGCAGCGCCATGACGATGCTGGCGGCCGCCACGATCGGATCGGCCGCGAGGTGCGGCATGGCGCCGTGGCCGCCCTTGCCCTTGATCCTGATCGTCACGTCGTCCGACGAGGCCATCGTGGCGCCGTCGCGAAACACCAGGACGCCCTGCGGTGTGCCGGGCATGTTGTGCATCGCGAAGATGGCGTTGCACGGAAAGCGCTCGAACAGGCCTTGCTCGATCATGAGCTTGGCGCCGCCGGGATGCTCCTCGGCCGGCTGGAAGATCAGGTGCAGGGTGCCGTCGAAGTCGCCGCATTCGGCGAGCTGCTTGGCCGCCGCGAGCAGCATTGCCATGTGGCCGTCATGGCCGCAGGCATGCATCACGCCCTCATGCACGCTGGTCCACTGGACGCCGCTGAGTTCCTGCAGGGGCAGGGCGTCCATGTCGGCCCGCAGGCCCAGGCGCTTGTCACCCGTGCCGCGGCGCAGGGTGCCGACCACACCGGTCGTTGCCAGTCCGCGATCGACTTCGTAGCCCCAGGCGGCCAGGCGACTGGCAATCAGTTCCGAGGTCCGATGCTCCGACAACCCCAACTCGGGATGACGGTGGATGTCGCGCCGCACGGCGACGAATTCGGGTGCGCGATCGTGCATGCGCTGAAGGAGAGAAGTGAACATCGGTGTGACTTCCTGGCAAGGAGTTGCACGAATGCTAGGTACAAAGGCCAGAAACCAAAAGGCAACATATTTGCTTCACGAACACCTTTAGTTGTCGTTGCGTGCCACTTCCTGAAGTACGCTTGGGAGACGCCTCCCATTGGGGTTTTCCCGAGCGCAATGGCACTGAGTCAGTGCATTGACAGGTGATCTTTTGGCTCGGATCTTTCAAATGCTTCCCGAAAGTTGTTGCCTCCCATGAAGCTCAGTCAACTCCAGATGCTTGTCGCTGTCGTGGAGCACGGAGGGATTCGCGCGGCTGCGCGTCATCTCAACGTCTCGCAGGCGGCAGTGACCAAGTCGATGCGACTGATGGAGGAAGAAGCAGGCGTCCCCCTGTTGATGCGCCAGTCGCGCGGCATCTCGTTGACGAGCGCCGGCGCGCGACTTCTGGAGTGGGCGCGGGTCATCACGCGGCAGACTGCGCTGGCCGTCGAGGAACTCCGTCAGAACAGGGGCGAGGATTTCGGCACCATCCAGGTGGGCGTGACGCCCGTTCTCACGTTCACCGGTCTGGGCCCGGCCTTCCGCTGGTTTCGCCAGCGCTACCAGAACGTCGAGGTGAAGGTGATCGAGGGCCTGATGTCACGTGTGCTGCCGCGTCTGCGCGATGGCACGCTGGACATCGCAGCGGTGGCTGCAGACGTTGGCGAAGTGCAGGGTGATGAGTTCCGGATTCAGCGCATCCTGCAGGCCAAGCAGTACATCGTGATGCGCGAAGAACATCCGATGCTGAAGAATCCGACAGCGCGCACGCTGGCGTCGTGCGAATGGGTTCTGACACAGCCGATTGGCGGCGGCAAGCAGCCGCAAATCGAGGCCATGTTCAGTCTGGCCGGGGTTGCGCCTCCCAGCCGGGTGACCGTTTGCGAAGCGCTGTCAGCTACGGCGCTGATGCGCAGCATGGACGTCATCGGAATTGCGCCCGCGCCGCTGCTGGATCACCTGCACTCAAACGGGATCGTCGCGCTCAAGGAGGAGATCTTTCATCCTGCCGACATCGAACTCCTGATCCTCGCTCGCGCCGACGTGCCCCTTACTCCGGCAGCCGAATATTTCGCGCACTGTCTGTCGATGGTGAGTCAGGCGCCGGGCGCCTCGGCCGAGAATCCGCCGTCCCGTGAAGATCAAGAGGCTGCCACGGCCGGCGTTTCGCGCTGATGCAGCTTTGCCACCGTTCGCGTAAGCCGGCATTGCCGGCGCGGCCTGCGAGCGCTATGCCGACGGACTACAGCCTTCCTACTAATTCCCCCAGGGCTCGCTAAACGAATAGGCCGAATTGCTTGTGGCGCGTGACGTGAATCACATTTCGTTTCAGCACCGAGCCCGCTTGTTGCGTTTTCTGCGGGACAAAATCCCCAAGCATGAAAATATCGAATCTCACGGGAGTGACGCTTGATTACTGGGTGGCAAGAACGCAGGGCCTAGAACCCGTTGTCCTGAATTGGGCGGGCAAGCCAGCATGCATGTTGCGGACTGATCGCGGCGGCCTAGCTCCGTTCTTCCCATCAACGGAATATGCCGATGGCGGTCCCATCATCGACCGGGACGGGATTTCACTCAATTGGAGCTTGGGTCCGTTGCGCCGCTGCACGGCGTCTCTAGGTAGGATCGAGTACGCGATTGGCGAAACTTGTCTGATTGCGGCAATGCGCGCATCAATTATTTCTAGGGTCGGTGATTTTGTCGTGCCCCCCGCAGACTTTGTGTCTCCGCCCAAATCCCCGATTGATTTTCTCGTTGGCCGCACGGCGTAGTCCCGGGGAGCCGCTCCGCCGCCGCTACCTCAACGCGGCCACCCAAAAGTTGCCCCAGCCTTAGTGCTGGCGCTTGTCGTTTTTAGTGCCCCAGGATTGCGCGCAGCGCTGCAGCTCGACTCTTTGTGTCGGTGCACTTCGTCAGGATCATGAGTGCAAGATCCCAGTAACCGTAGGCACTGACGATTGCTGCCGACCTCAGAGCGATCTGCGACGTGATTGGCGTGTCATTGGTATTCAAGCAATCGGTTCGTACATAGTGTGCTTGGCCCCAGAAAATTTGACCGTTCCCGGGGTTCGATGTTTGAACAATACTTGGAGGTGTCGATACGGATTGCACGACGGCTTCTGCAGATGGAACGTTCTGCTCCGTGTAGTGGACAAGCAGCGGCAATCGCCAGAGAGAAAAGCCTTGCGAGCGCAAGAAGACATCAACATCGCCGAACAGAGCGGCGCCGTGATACAGCGGGTTGAATTGCACTTCAGTGTCGATCATGCAGGCATCGGACAAGTTGCCCGCCACACCCTTCAATATGTCCAACTCGCTGCCCTGCGTGTCGAGCTTGTAAACGGCAGGCTTCGGCATCTGCCGATCGGCGAGGTACTTATCGAGAGAGGTGCTTGGAACGGCGACGACCTTTTCCGGCGTGATCATTTCCAGTGCCGGATAGCTCTTGTAAAGAACCTCGACCGGAGGATAGATCGAGCTGCCTGCAGGCTCGGTTGTGACAGTTAGGCTCAGTTCGCGGCCGTCTGAACTAAGCGCAATCGGAACGTATTCCACATCCTCTATCGAGTGGCCCGCCTGCAGCCGCGCGCATTCCTCCTGATCTGGGTCGAAACACAGCAGCTTCGCCTTGTCTTTGAGGACCATCAGCGCACCGTCGGCCCCCCATCTTGCTCCCACGTCAACGCACAGCATTCGCTCTTCGATGGAGTGGAGCAGTTCGCTTCTGAAGGTGCTGAGCTTCTGCGGCGTGTTGTCGGGCTGCGCTGGAATGACTGGAGCGGATATGACCGGCGCAGGCTGGGTGAACAGTTGGCTTATGAGCCGCTCAATCGCAGCAGTGTGCTGAGCAGCACCCGCTGCTATCGTCTTGTTGATGTCCTCGGCGATCGTGGGAAGACGGGCCAGCGCTAGGATGCTGGAATAAATCTGGCGGAGCTGCCTGAGGGGGGTGCGGTCGTACATGGGCGCCGATTATGGTGCTGCACCTGCCGCAGTGGCCATCGCATCATCACGGACACTCAAGAGTTCCCCAGCCTTCGGGCTGGGGGCTTTTCTCGTTTCAGAGCCTGCAGTGCCGTGCCTGGACTCCAAAGAAAAACGGGGCACAAGGCCCCGTATTCATTACTTTTCTGGCGGAGCAGGCGGGATTCGAACCCGCGGAGGGCTATTAACCCTCACACGCTTTCCAAGCGTGCGACTTAAACCGCTCATCCACCGCTCCTGAGCCTTTGATTGTAGCAGTCGCTCAGGCCGGATTTGAGGGCTTGCCGGCTTGAACCATGCGCATTGCCGATGCGATGAGCGCGGCCGTTTCAGTCATGTTGCTCGGCACGATCAGCGTGGTCTTGGAATCGGCCGCGACCTTGCCGTAGGCATCGACCGCGCGTTCTGCCACCTTGAGCTGCACGGCCTGTTCGCCGCCGGGCTTCTGGATGGCCGCTGCCACGCGTTCGATGGCGTCTGCCGTCGCGGTGGCCACCGCGGTGATGGCGGCTGCCTCGCCCTGGGCGTTGTTGATCTGCGCCTGCTTTTCACCCTCGGAGCGGGCGATGAAGGCTTCGCGTTCGCCGGTGGCGATGTTGATCTGTTCCTGGCGACGGCCTTCCGAGGCGGCGATCAGCGCGCGCTTGCCGCGCTCGGCGGTGATCTGTGCCTGCATGGCCAAGAGGATTTCCTTCGGCGGCGTCAGGTCCTTGATTTCGTAGCGCAGCACCTTCACGCCCCAGTTGAGCGCGGCCTCGTCGATGGCGGCCACCACCTGGGCGTTGATGACATCGCGCTCCTCGAAGGTCTTGTCGAGCTCGAGCTTGCCGATCACGCTGCGCAGCGACGTTTGCGCGAGCTGCGTCACGGCCACGATGTAGTTCGACGAGCCGTAGCTGGCGCGCATCGGGTCGGTCACCTGGAAGTAGAGGATGCCGTCGACCTGCAGCTGCGTGTTGTCGCGCGTGATGCAGATCTGGCTCGGCACGTCGAGCGGGATTTCCTTCAGGCTGTGCTTGTAGGCCACCCGGTCGATGAACGGAATCAGGAAGTTGGGGCCGGGCGTCATGGTACCGTGGTACTTGCCGAGGCGCTCGCGCACCCAGGCGTTCTGCTGCGGCACGAACTTGACCGACTGGCTGATGAAGATGATCGCAATGACCAGGATGATGAGGGGGACCGAGAATTCCATGGTGCGTTCCTTTTCTGAGTTCTGTCTCTGACTAGATCTTGTCGACGACGAGGCGGCTGCCGACCACCTCGACCACGCGGTGCTCGCCGGTCGACGGCGTCTGGCCGGCGCGCTGCACCACCGTCCATTGAGCGCCGCGATAACGCACGGTGGCGGTGCCATCGGGGTTCCATGCCTCGACGTGGACGCTTTCACCGATGTCGAGGTTCACGTCGCGGTTGGTGCCGGCCTGCGCTGCCCGCGGGCGCTTGCGCTGGATCGAATACCAGGTTAGCACGGCCCCCACGCCGATCACGGCCGCCACGACCAGTTGGGTGACGGTGCCGAAGCCCAGGTGTGCGGCGATGGCTGCGGCCGCAAAGCCGGCGGCCAGCAACAGCAGGTAGACGGTGCCGGAGAGCAGCTCGACCACGATGGCGGCGCCCGCTATCAACCACCAGATGGTGGAATTCGCCATGACAACTCCTCTTTTTTGCTTATTCGATGCGCGCCATTCTGAGGCATATCGGGCCATGCGCTTGTCTGCCGTAGGGGTACTGGCACCAAGGGAGCGCCTCTTGCCGCCATCGCTCGAATGTCTTGCACCAAGCTGACCAAATTCGTCATTCGAATTCCGTACACTTCGCGCCTCATTGCCTGTCCGGAGCCCCGCTCATGAAATTCCGCTTCCCCATCGTCATCATCGACGAGGACTTCCGCTCCGAAAACACCTCGGGCCTCGGCATTCGCGCGCTCGCGCAGGCCTTCGAGAGCGAGGGCTTCGAGGTCCTGGGCGTCACGAGCTACGGCGACCTGAGCCAGTTTGCCCAGCAACAGAGCCGCGCCAGCGCCTTCATCCTGTCGATCGACGACGAGGAGTTCACCGTCGGCCCCGACCTCGATCCGGCCGTGCTGAACCTGCGCACCTTCATCGGCGAGGTGCGGCGCAAGAACGCGGACGTGCCCATCTATATCTACGGCGAAACCAAGACCGCGCGCCACATCCCGAACGACATCCTGCGCGAGCTGCATGGCTTCATCCACATGTTCGAGGACACGCCGGAGTTCGTGGCGCGCCACATCATCCGCGAGGCCAAGAGCTACCTCGAAGGCGTGCAGCCGCCGTTCTTCAGGGCGCTGATCGACTACGCGGAAGACGGCTCCTACTCCTGGCACTGCCCGGGCCATTCGGGCGGCGTCGCGTTCCTCAAGAGCCCGGTGGGGCGGATGTTCCACCAGTTCTTCGGCGAGAACATGCTGCGCGCCGACGTCTGCAATGCGGTGGAAGAACTGGGCCAACTGCTCGACCACACCGGCCCGGTGGCGGCCAGCGAGCGCAATGCGGCGCGCATCTTCAACGCCGACCATTGCTTCTTCGTGACCAACGGCACCAGCACCAGCAACAAGATGGTGTGGCACCACACCGTGGCGCCCGACGACGTGGTGGTGGTCGACCGCAATTGCCACAAGTCGATCCTGCACGCGATCATCATGACCGGCGCGATTCCGGTGTTCATGAAGCCCACGCGCAACCACTTCGGCATCATCGGCCCGATCCCGAAGAGCGAGTTCGAGCAGAGCGCCATCAAGGCCAAGATCAAGGCCAATCCGCTGCTTGCCGACGTGGACCACGAGAAGGTCAAGCCGCGCGTGATGACGCTCACGCAGTCGACCTACGACGGCGTGATCTACAACACCGAGACCATCAAGAACATGCTCGACGGCTACGTCGACACGCTGCATTTCGACGAAGCCTGGCTGCCGCATGCGGCCTTCCACCCGTTCTACGGCGCCTACCACGCGATGGGTAAGCGCCGCGTGCGGCCCAAGGATTCGCTCGTGTTCGCCACGCAGTCCACGCACAAGCTGCTCGCCGGGATCAGCCAGGCCAGCCACGTGCTGGTGCAGGACTCGCAGAATCGCGCGCTCGACCGCGACCTCTTCAACGAGGCCTACCTGATGCACTCGTCCACGAGCCCGCAGTACGCGATCATCGCGAGCTGCGACGTGGCGGCGGCCATGATGGAGCCGCCCGGCGGCACCGCGCTGGTGGAGGAGAGCATTCTCGAAGCGCTCGACTTCCGCCGCGCCATGCGCAAGGTCGAGGAAGAGTTCGGCAAGGACGAGTGGTGGTTCAAGGTCTGGGGCCCCGAGAAGCTCGTCGACGAAGGCATCGGCCGCGCCGACGACTGGATCATGAAGGGCGAGAAGGAAGCCAAGCGCAAGACCAAGAAGTCGCCGCGCAACTGGCACGGCTTCGGCGACCTGGCCGACGGCTTCAACATGCTCGACCCGATCAAGTCGACCATCGTGACGCCGGGCCTGGACCTCGAAGGCAACTTCGCCGAGACCGGCATACCCGCGAGCGTGGTGACCAAGTTCCTCGCCGAGCACGGCGTGATCGTGGAGAAGACTGGGCTCTACAGCTTCTTCATCATGTTCACCATCGGCATCACCAAGGGCCGCTGGAACACGCTGCTCACGGCGCTGCAGCAGTTCAAGGACGACTACGCGCGCAACCAGCCGATGTGGCGCATCCTCCCTGAGTTCTGCCAGCAGCACCCGGGCTACGAGCGCCTGGGCCTGCGCGACCTGTGCCAGCACATCCACCAACTGTACGCACGCTTCGACGTGGCGCGCCTCACGACCGAGATGTACCTGAGCGACCTCACGCCGGCCATGAAACCCAGCGACGCCTTCGCCCACATCGCGCACCGCAAGATTGAGCGCGTGGAGATCGACGAGCTCGAAGGCCGCATCACCACCAGCCTGATCACGCCGTACCCGCCGGGCATTCCGCTCCTGATCCCGGGCGAAGTGTTCAACAAGAAGATCGTCGACTACCTCCGGTTCTCGCGCGAGTTCAACTCGCAGTGCCCGGGTTTCGAGACCGACATCCACGGCCTCGTGGCGCGTGTCGACGAAACGGGCAAGAAGCGCTACTTCGCGGACTGCGTTCGCAAGGCCGCCTGAGCGGTAGCAGCAGGGCGCTTCAGCGGTTCGGGACGTCGTCCCGGATGCGCATGAAGCGCGCGAACCGAGGCAGGCCGCTCGGGTTGACGCCGTTGTAGCGGTAGGTGACCCAGCTGCCGACGGGCGGCGGGTTTTCTCGCTCGGCATCGGTCAGGCCGGTGCCGAGCTTGAAGCGCTTGCCCTCGGGCGTCTCGACCAGCAACGCACCGAGCCGACCGCCGTGCCTGCCCTTGCCGGGCACATGGCCGACCACGCGCGCTTCGGCATCGTCGTAGGGCTTGACCTTGAGCAGGTCGTTGTTGCGCTCGCCGCGGTAGAGCGAGCCGCCGCGGTGCAGGACCAAGCCCTTCGCCGCCCATCTTCACCGTTTTTTCGAGCAGGGCCTGCAATTCGGCGTGCGTGGTGGCGCGTTCCTGCGGCACCAGGGTCACCCAGGGCGCATCCGTGATCGGCAGCAGCTTGCGCAGCGCTGCCAGGCGGGTCGTGAAGTCGCCAGGCTGGGCCGGCATGTCGAACACCATGAAGCGCATCTCGCGCCAGGCGACGTCGTTGGGCGTCTGGCTGCGCACGGTGGACACGGCATGTGCAAACCGGCCGCGGCCCGCCCACAGTTCGCCGTCGAGCGGCTGCTTCGGCAGCGATGCGATGAACCAGGCGGGCGCCGCGACGGGTTCGCCGCCGCGCGTCCAGAGCTGCCTGCCGTCCCAGTAGCCGCGCACGCCGTCGTATTTCTCGCTGACCCAGTAGTCGGCCAGCGACATGCCGGGGCGGTAGACCTCAGCGAGCATCAGCGAAGGCGCGGCGTTGCGTGCGAATGCAGCGCGACTCAGGGTCACGCCAAGGCCGGCCAGCAGGAGGGAGCGTCGGTTCAGCACGATGCTATGAAATAAATAGCGAAACGGCGACTCAGGGCCGCCATACGGCCAGCTTATTGCGCCATGCCCCCGACGACATTGCTGAACCCGCCGTCCACGTAGGTGATTTCAGCCGTCACGCCGCTGGCCAGGTCGCTCAGCAGGAAGGCGGCCACGTTGCCGACTTCCTCGATCGTCACGTTGCGGCGGATCGGCGAGGCGTCCGCCACGGCGGCCAGCATCTTGCTGAAGCCCTTGATGCCGCTGGCCGCCAGCGTCTTGATGGGGCCCGCGCTGATGCCGTTCACGCGCATGCCCTTCGGGCCGAGCGAGGCCGCGGTGTAGCGCACCGAGGCTTCGAGCGAGGCCTTGGCCAAGCCCATGGTGTTGTAGTTGGGCAGCGCGCGCTCGGCACCCAG
>CAMATD010000105.1 GCA_945860785.1 Variovorax sp. YR752
GAAGACCACAGCCGGCTGATCCTCTGGCACAACATGCTCGCCCTGATTTCTGAACACCCCTGGGCAGGATGGGGCTGGGGCGAGCTGAGCTTTGCGCACTACGGTACGCTGTATCAGGGTCCTCGATTCGTCGAGATACTGGACAACGCCCACAACCTCCCTCTGCATCTCGCCGTCGAGCTGGGCATACCAGCCGCAGTTCTGATTTGCGGCGGCTTCATCTGGATGGTGATTGCAGCCAAGCCTTGGCGCGAACGCGACCCGACGCGCCTCATGGCGTGGGGCATGCTCGGTGAGATCGTCTTGCACAGCCTGCTCGAATACCCCCTGTGGTACGGGCCGTTCCAACTGGTGTTCGGGGTATGTCTAGGGATGCTGTGGCCGGCCAAATCTGCCGGCCATGCTTCTCCTTGGCGCCCGGAGGCGAAGTGGCTCAAGGCCCCCGTGGTGCCCCTAATCGCAGCAACGGTCCTGATGGCCGGCGTCGGATATACAGGCTGGGACTACATCCGCATCAGCCAGATCTATCTGCCGCGTGACGAGCGCTTGCCAGCGTATGAAGACAACACGCTCGCCAAGCTGCAAGGCTCATGGCTCTTCGCGCGCCAAGTGGATTTCGCCAAACTGACGCTCACGACCGTGACGCCCGCAAATGCGGCCGAGATGCACGCGCTTGCCGAGCGCACATTGCATTTCTCGCCCGAGCCGCGGGTCATCGTCAAATTGATAGAAAGCGCCAATTTGCTCGGGCGTAGCGATGAGGCCCGCGCGCAAGCCGAACGTTTCAGGATCGCTTTCCCCGTGGAGTTCGCCCGCTGGCTGACAGGCGAGCCAGACGATGTTCCGGCGCCGTAGTCGAAGGCCGGCGTGCGGGCGACATCACCCCGCCACCCAACTCCCCGACTTCCCCCCATGCTTCTCCAGCACATGCGCATCGGTAATCCGCATCCCCCGATCCACCGCCTTGCACATGTCATAGATCGTGAGCAACGCCACCTGCACAGCAGTCAGCGCCTCCATCTCCACCCCCGTCGGCCCCACAGTCTCCACAGTGGCCGTACAAACCACCTGCGGCACGCTCCCCCCCTCAGCCATCGCAAACGCCAGCGCCACCCGCGTCAGCGCCAGCGGATGGCAAAGCGGAATCAAATCACTCGTCTTCTTCGCAGCCTGAATCCCCGCAATCCGCGCAATCCCCAGCACATCCCCCTTCTTCGCCGTCCCCGACTCGATCAGCGCCAGCGTTGCCGCCTGCATCTCGATGCGTCCCGTGGCCACGGCCACGCGGTGGGTTGCGGGCTTGGCGGCCACGTCGACCATGTGGGCCTGGCCCTGGGCGTCAAAATGGGTGAGAGTGCTCATGGGTGAACGTTCGATTTGAAGATGCATCATACGAGCCCGAGCCATGGACGAGGAATGCCGCGCTTGACTCCTTCTGCCAAGAAAACCCCCGCTGTGACGCCCGCCCTGCGAGCGATATGTGCTACCGTTTTAATAGCGTCCCAGATTTTGCTGCCGGTGCCCGCACGCGCCCAGATGCAGATCCATGCCCGGCATGGGCGACGGCGGCGAGATGACCGCCAGCGCCGAGCGCCACCTCGGCGACCAGATCGCGCGCGAGCTCTACCGCGACACCGACTACATCGACGACCCGGTGATCGGGGCCTATGTCCAGGAGATCTGGCAGCGGCTGCTGGTGGCGGCCCGCGCGCGCGGCGAACTCACACCCGAACTCGACGAGCGCTTTGCCTGGACCATCCTCCTGGGGCGCGACCGCAACATCAATGCCTTCGCGCTGCCGGGCGGCTACCTGGGCCTGAACCTGGGTCTCATCGCCGTGGTCGGCAGCCGCGACGAGCTGGCGGCGGTGCTCGGGCACGAGCTGTCGCACGTCACGCAGCGTCACATCTCACGCATCATGAGCAAGCAGGGCAAGCAGATGCCGCTGATGCTCGCCGGCCTGATCCTCGGGATGATCGCGGCGACCAAGAGCCGCAATGCCGACGCCGGCCAGGCCGTGATCATGGGCAGCCAGGCGCTTTTCATGCAGAACCAGCTGAACTTCTCGCGCGACATGTGGAGCGCGAGGCCGACCGCATCGGCTTCGGCGTGATGACCCAAGCGGGCTTTGCGCCGCAAGGCGCGGCAGCTATGTTCGAGAAGCTGCAGTACGCCTCGCGCCTCAACGACAACGGCTCGTACCCTTACCTGCGCAGCCATCCGCTCACGACCGAGCGAATCTCCGACATGCAGGGCCGGTTCCAGTTCCGCACCGACGCAGCAGCGCCCGCGATGCCGTTGGTCATGGACCACGCGATGATCTCCGCGCGTGCCCGCGTGCTGACGCGGCCCGGCGTCGATGTGCTGCGGCTCTGGATCCAGTCGGCGAGCAGCGGCGAGTTCGCAAAAAGCACCCCGGCCGAGCAGGCCGGAACGCTCTATGCGGCGGCGCTGTCGGCGAAGGAACTGCGCGACTACAAGGGCGCACGCGCGCTGGTCGAGCGGCTCGTGGTGCGCACCGCGGACGATGCACCGGCGGCGAAGCAGGCGCGCTGGCTCAGCGCCGAGATCGAGCTGGCCGGCGGCGCAGCGCCCAAGGCCGCCGCGTTGCTCGATGCCAAGTCCACGGAGCGGCCGGAGATGATTCTTGCGGCCGAAGCCGCGACGGCGATGCACCAGCCTTCGCCGATGATTCCCGCCCTGCGCGACTGGGTGGCTGCGAACCCGCGCGACGCTCTGGCGTGGCACACGCTCGCCAATCTCTATGGCGCCCAGAACGACGCGGTGCGTGCGGTGCGTGCCGATGCCGAGGCCAACGTGGCGATCCTGGACTACCCGGCCGCACGCGATCGCTTCAAGGCCGCGCAGGAACTCATGCGCAAGCCGGGCGTGCCGATCGACCACTACGAGGCATCGATCGTCGACACCCGTGCGCGGGCGGTGGAAGTGCTGGTGAAGCAGCAGGCCGAAGAGCCGCCGCTGAAGTAGCCGTCGAGTGAGTGAGCGGGTCAGCGCTTGGAGAGAAGCCCGCCCAGTGCGGTCTCGATGAGCAGGCCCAGCAGCGAGTAGATCAGCGAGCCGATCAGCGCGGCGATAAAACCGTTGACGTGAAAGCCGCCGAGCAGGCCGGACGCCGCCCAGAACAGCAGCGCGTTGATCACGAACAGGAACAGCCCGAGCGTGACGATGGTGACCGGCAGTGTCAGCACCACCAGCACTGGCCGCACGATCATGTTGAGCAGGCCGATCACGGCGGCCGCGATCAATGCAGAGCCGAAGCTGGCGACCTGGACACCGGGATAGAGGTAGGCGACAGCCAGCAGCGCCACGGCGCTGAGCAGCCATTTGATGATGATGCGCATGCGGCGCAGGATACCCCAGCAGCCCCAAAACGACGAGCCCCGGAGCGTTGCCGCGCCGGGGCTCGTCGTCGTTGAGCGTTCTGTCTTATCTTATTCAGCTAGCGCGTTCGCGAGCACCAATAGCGCGCCCATGCCCATCACTGCGCCGGGAAAGGCCCAGTCCGTCTGATGGGCCGGCTTCTGGTCAGGTGCCACCGGCTCCAGGTCGACGCCGATCTTCGGCCGGCGTGCATCGACCACATGCGTGGCCGAATGCTCGCGCTTCAGTTGCTGCGTCAGCTCGGCCAGCGGTCCCTTGGCCAGCACCGGCGTCACCTGCCCGCCGTTGCGCTCGAGCAGCGGTAGCAGCTGTGCCTGCACCTTGCTGAACCACTTGGCGCGCCAGTTCTCGCGCGCGCTGTGGCTCACCCACTTGCTGATGCGATGTGTCATGCGCGGCGCGCAGGCCACGAGCACCCAATGGCGGGCCACGACGCTGTTGGCGTCCGGCGCGAGTTCGGCGAACTGCTCGCTGGCGTAGACGGCGTCGTCGACGTAAAGAATGATCTTTTCCATGAGTGCTCCTTCAGGTAGTTAGAGTGGCAGAGACTGGGGCGGACAAAAATTTCGCGATGGTGGTGAATGGCGCGCCGGTGCTGCTCAGCTGGCCGTCACCGCCGTTGTTTCAGGCTTGTTGCGGGCCTGCCGCATGGCGACCCACTTGCCGATCGCCAGCACCAGCAGCGCGCCACCGATGCCGGCTGCGTACTTGACCACGTCGGTCTGCGGCACCTTCGGCACCCAGGTCCAAGCCGCGGCGTTCGCGAGCGCGGGGTCCGACACAGCCATCGTGCCTGCGATCCAGCCCAGCAGCATGCCGCCCAGCGTGATGATCAGCGGGAAGCGGTCCATCAGCTTGATGACCAGCTGGCTGCCCCAGACGATGATCGGAATGCTCACCAAGAGGCCGAAGATCACGAGCGGCATCTGATGGCCTGCGCCCGCACCCTGCGCGGCGCCGGCAATGGCGATCACGTTGTCCACGCTCATCACGAGGTCGGCCACGATCACGGTCTTGACCGCGCCCCAGAGCTTGTCGCTTCCGGTGATGTTGCCGTGCGCGTCGTCATGCTCGGGCGCCAGCAGCTTGATGCCGATCCACACCAGCAGGATGGCGCCGACCAGCTTCAGGAACGGAATGGCCAGCAGCGTCAGCGCGAAGAAGATCAGGATCACGCGCAGCACGATGGCACCGGCGGTACCCCACAGGATGCCCTTGGTGCGCTGTACAGGCGGGAGCTTGCGGCACGCCAGCGCGATGACGACGGCGTTGTCGCCGCCAAGCAGGATGTCGATCATGATGATCTGACCGACAGCGACCCAGAACTCCGGGGTCATGAACAGTTCCATAAATTCCTCTTCCTCTTTGTCTTCGCGCCCCGCCTGTCGCTCCTGGGTGGGACGACGACGGGCAGGCGCATACCGATGCGTTTCGATTCATCCCGCACGGGGCTGGTCGAAAGCGAGGAAATGAAGACCGGTGACACCGGGGACTCGCGAGCGCTTCGACCAAACCTGCACAGGTTCAAATCGAAGGTCTTGCTCGACAGCGCGCGCGACTGCGTTCGTTGCCCGACAGGCCGGAAGTTGTTGTACTTCGTATTGACGACTTGGCGATTTCCGCTGCCATGGACAGCGGTCGGGAGCTACTCCCCTTCGTGGACAGAATTAGAGCATCGAAGGCCGCGGCGTGGCAACCGAAAGTTTTCAGGACTTTAAAGAGAAATGCTTTGAAATGCCTATGAACAAGGCATGTAGAGCTATTCTTTTTATAGCGCTCATATCCTTTTGGGGTTGCGGGGCATTGCCGGACTATGATCCCCGCTCGCTGTTTTTCACTCCCCATGGCCGCCATTCACATCATCGACATCGAGGCCGCCATCAACTACTGGCGCGAGAAGAGTCCCTCGCCCGACGGCGTCACGCTGGCGCCCGAATTGCGCGCGCTGGCCGAGGTCTATGCGCTCATGGTGTTCCACCACGAGGACGAGGTCGACGAGGTCGGCTTTCCCGCCAAGGCCTGGGCTGCCTGGCTCGACTGGTACCACAGCACGCCCGACACGCCCTGCATCGCCATCTGTTCCACCAGCCAAGGCGACGACGAGTGCAAGGGTTGCGGCCGCAGCTTCGACGAGGTGCAGCATTGGCCCGCCATGACGCCGGTCGAGAAGCGCGTGACCTGGCGCCGCATCACCATGGAAGACTCGGCCTGGCGCTTCAACAAATACGCCGAACGGGCGCGCGAGGCCGAGCCGCCGCAATGGCCCGACGACCCTGCCGAACCCGTCGGCCCCGACGACACACCCTGAAGAAAGCCACCGGATGCGTCGCCTCGCCCAAGCGCCCAACCTCGCGATCGCGACCTTGTGGGTGCATGCCCTGCGCGAGGAAGGCGTGGAGGCGACGGTGCAGCGCGAGTTCCTCGGCGCGGTCATGGGCCAGTTGCCGCCCGACCAGTGCCTGCCCGAAATCTGGATCGACGATGAAGTCCAGTTCGAACTCGCACAGCGCGTGCTGCACGCGGCGCAGCACCGCCCCCAGCGCAACTGGCAATGCGTCTGCGGCGAGCGGATCGAAGGCGGCTTCGAGCAGTGCTGGCAGTGCGGCGAAATGATGCCGGCGGTCTAGTCGCAGCCGGCCTGTGAAATCACTTCCAGCGCAGCAGTTCGACGTCGATGCTGTTGGTGCCGTCGCCCAGCGTCAGCGTGTTTTCCTGAATGGTCGCCTGCAGCTGCATGCTGCGCTGCGCGAGCGCGGCCAGCGCCTGCGAAGCATCGGTCGGCACGTGATAGACCTTCAGGTTCTGCGGCCGCGTGAGCTTGTTCTCGATGCCGCGCCACCAGATCTCGGCCGCGTGGTTGAAGCAGTAGACGATCACCTCGTCCGCCTTGCCGCAGGCCTTGAGAATGGGCTTGTCTTCGGGCTGCCCGACCTCGATCCAGATCTTGATCTCACCCGTGAAGTCGCGCAGCCACACATCGGGCTCCTCGACGTTCGAGAGACCCGCGCCGAAAGTCAGCGTGCCGTCGCCGTTGCACACGTCCTGCAGCTGGTGTGCATTGAGCGCCAGCGCGACGAGCCGGATCATCATCCGCTCGTCGGTTTCGCTCGGATGGCGCGCCAGGGTCAGCGCATGGTCGGCGTAGTAGCCGTGGTCGATGTCGGCCACCGCGAGGGTGGCCTTGAAGATGGTGGATTTGAGGGCCATGGGTGCGCGAGTGTATGCGCCCCCCATGGCTTCGCTCAGAACGCCACCGACGCCTGGACGTAGAGCGTGCGTGGCTGGCCGACGTACTTGCCGCCGTTGTTGTCGACCGAGCGGTTGAAGTAGCGGCGGTCGAAGAGGTTCTTCACGCCGACGGCCAGCTTCAGGTTGCGCATCGAGGGGCCGAAGTCGTAGGCCGCGCGCAGGTTCACGGTGGTGTAGCCCGGAATGTTGCCGAGCCGGCCGGTCGCATCTTCCGTCGTGATGTACTTCGTACCGTCTTCCGGCGAGCCTGGCGAACGTTGCTTCGATTGTGCGTAGAGGTCGGCATTGACGGTCCACGGCCCGCGCTCGTAGCGCGCGCCCAGCGTTGCCACCTGGCGCGAGTAGAACGGCAGGTCGCGACCGGCGAAATTGCCGGCCTTGGAGATGGCTTGCGTGTACGTATAGGTCCCGGACACCGAGAAACCCTTCAGCGATGCGCTCAGGTCGCCCAGGTCGTAGCGCAGGGCCGACTCCAGCCCGCGGTGCCGCGTGGCACCCAGGTCGGTCCACTGGCCGACGTCGCCGGTGATGGAGCGCGCCAGCAGCAGTTCCTTGTCGAAGTTGATGTTGAAGAGGGTCAGCTCGCCGCTCCAAGCCTCGCCCTTGTACTTCGTGCCGATCTCGTACGTCGTCGCCTTCTCGGGGTGCAGGCTCGTGGTGGACTGCGCGAGCTGGGCGTATTGCTGCGGGCCGAACGACACGCCGGCGTTTCCGAACAGCGACCAGCGCTCGCTCATGCGGTAGAGCACCGACAGCGTCGGCAGCGCCTCGTTGGAGGCGATCTTCGGATAGATCGCGTTGGTGATGCGGTTGTTCGCAATGGTGAAGACGTCGTTGTGCGAACGGAAGGATTCGTAGCACACGCCGGGCGTGACCGTCCAGTTGCCGAAGTCGATCCGGTCGTCGATGTAGAACGCGTTCGCGGTCGTGCCGCCCGTGCTGCTCTGGTACGGGGGGTTGGCCAGGGTGTAGGCATCGAAGCCCGGACGCGGCGTGTAGTAGGCGCTGCGTGTTGCCACCTCGGAGGCTGTCTCCTTGAGATGGCGGAAGCCGATGCTGACTTCCTGCACCACGCTGCCGGAATCGAACAGGCGCGAGTAGCGGGGCTCGACGGCGAAGGTGCTGTAGTTGCGCGGCGCGCTGGTAAGGCGCCGCTTGCCGGCGCTCGTGCCGGTGCCTTCCTGCTCGAGGTAGCTGCCGCGGAACGAGTCCGTGTAGTAGGTCAGGAACTCGAACTTGTTGACGCCGTCGTTGTGCGTGTACTTGATCGAGCCGTCGGTGCGGCGCCCCGTGAATTCGTCGAAAGGACGGTCGGACTGGAACGGGTTCGCGGCGAACTGTGCCGTCGTCAGGCCACCTGGCATGCGGCCAGTGCCTTCGAAGTGATGCAGCGAGACGGCGATGTCGTCGGTCTTCGAGATCCGGTAGGCGCCCTTGAGCATCAGGTCGTCGATGCTGACGTGGTCGTTGCTCTGGCGGAAGCCGTCGCCGTGCGTGCCCGAATACAGCAGCGCGAGGCCGAAGCCGTTGTCGTTGGTGCCGCCGACGAACAGCGTGGGCGTCGACTTGGTGCCGCCGCCGTGGCTGGCGCTCTCGACACCCACGCCGACCTCGGCCGTGAACTTCTGCGGCATCGCCCGCGACACGAAGTTGATGATGCCGCCGACGTTCTGCGGGCCATAGCGCACCGAGCCCGCGCCCCGCACCACGTCGACCGCATCGAGATTGCCGAGCGACAACGGCGGCTGGCCGTAGGGTGCATACGCGAGCGGTACGCCGTCCAGCAGGATGGTGGAGCGCGGCGACAGCCGCGACGTCAGCCCGCGCACGCCCACGTTGAGCGAAATGTCGCTGCCGCCCGTGCCATTGCTCTCCTGCACCTGCACGCCGGGAACCTGGCGCAGCACGTCGCGCACGCTGGACGAGCCGCTTTCCTGGATCTGTTTGCGCTCGATGATGCTGCGCGCGCCAGGGGTGTTCGAGCACCTTGGTTTCGGTGGGCGTGCCGAGCCAGTCACCCGTGACGGTGATGGCCTCCAGCGACTTCGATGGATCGGCTGCAGGCTCGGTATCGGCGGCGAAGCTCTGCAGGCTCAGGGGCAACAGTGCCATCGCGATGGCTGTGCGTTTGTACGGGAACAAGGGACCCTCCTCCGGGTATGAAAAAACTGTGTGCGGGGCGCCTCGGTTCGTCAGGACGTCGGGCGGCTGGAAAGCGCGTTGTCGTTGTTGCGGGCGGCCGTGGCGCGCCGGCGCCACCAGAGCCAGATGCCACTCAGGCCCAGGCCGCCGAGCGCGAGACCCAGCAGCGCGGTGATCACCTGGTTGACCACGCCGCCCAGCACGCCGGTGTGCAGCGGATAGATCACCGCCACGGCGCCGTTGCCTGCGTCGAGGTCCTGCCAGCGCCGCACCGCCAGCACCTCGCCGGTCAGCGGATGCAGCCAGACCGAGCTGATGCCGTTCGGATGCGGGTCGTCGGACAGCCGGAAGCGCACGCGCATCGGCCGGGTCGGCTTGGCGGGCACCTGGACGTAGCCGATGGGCTGGCCCGGAAACACCTGTTGAGCGCGGGCCACGAGCTCGTCGAGCGAGAGGCGTGGTCCGCTCGGCACGCCCTTGGGAACAACAGGCGGCTTCACCGGCTGCTGCCCCACCGTGGTGGAGATGACGTTGCCCAGCGGCCGCCACGCCATGTAGGCACCCGTGGCGACCGACACCGCGATCAGCAGCCCGAGCACCGCGCCGCCGGTGCGATGCAGGTCGAACAGCCCGCGCAGCAGGCCCCGGTTGAGCGTGATGCGCAGCGAGGGCGGCCAGCGCGTGGGCCACCAGAGCACCACGCCCGTGACCAGCATGAACAGGTAGGACAGCGCAACGAACGCCAGGACGCCCTTGCCGGTGTCTTCCAGCAGCAGGCTGCTGTGCACTCGAACAGCACGTTGTAGGCGCCTTCGTGCGTGCCGCGCCGCCCCTGCTCCGCGCCGGTGGCGGGATCGAGGTAGAGCGTGCCTTCCCACTTGCCGCGCACCAGCACCCAGAGCGTGTCGCCGGGATTGCGCGGCGGGCGCAGCGTGAAGTTGGTGTCGGGGCCGAACTCGGCCAGGATGCGTTGGCGCAGCGGTTCGAGCGGCAGTGCGGCCGCAGCCGCGTCACCCGCGCTTCGCGCAACGAAGAAGTCGGGATGGGTCTGGCGGTCGAGCGGCAGGGCCACCACCAGCACCGCGCCGAGCAACGCGGTGAGGGCAAGGATCGGGCCCAGAGTGAGACCGATCCAGCGGTGAATCCTGAGCCAGAGACGTCTCAGCGGAGCGCGCAGCATGAACAACGGGGACGGCGAGTCCCATCACGGTTGTTGGCTGACGCACCGTTCGGCGCGCTGGCTGGGGAGGGCGAAGCAAACAGCCGCCCAAAGGCGGCTGGTGCATCGATGTACTAGGCTTAGATTCTACTGGCCAGCTCGGCGGCCTTGCCGACGTAGCTCGCAGGCGTCATCGCCAGGAGGCGGACTTTTTCCTCTTCCGGGATCTCGAGCGAGCGGATCAGCCCGTGCAGCGCCTCGGCCGTCACTGTCTTGCCGCGCGTCACTTCCTTGAGCTGCTCGTAGGCGCCCTGCACGCCGAAGCGGCGCATCACGGTCTGGATCGGCTCGGCCAGCACTTCCCACGAGGCGTCGAGGTCTTCGGCGATCGCTTCTTCGTTGATCTCGAGCTTGCCCAGGCCGGTCATCAGGCTCGCATAGGCCAGCGTGGCGTAGCCGAAGGCCACGCCGATGTTGCGCAGCACGGTGCTGTCGGTCAGGTCGCGTTGCCAGCGGCTGATGGGGAGCTTCTCGCTCAGGTGGCGCAGCACCGCGTTGGCGAGGCCGAGGTTGCCTTCGGCGTTCTCGAAGTCGATCGGGTTGACCTTGTGCGGCATCGTGCTGGAGCCGATCTCGCCCTTCTTCAGGCGCTGCTTGAAGTAGCCCAGGCTCACATAGCCCCAGATGTCGCGCGAGAAGTCGATCAGGATGGTGTCGGCGCGCGCCACCGCGTCGAACAGCTCGGCCATGTAGTCGTGCGGCTCGATCTGGATGCTATACGGCTGGAAACTCAGGCCCAGGCCCAGCGGTGCCGGCGTCTCGATCACCTTGCGGCTGAAGGCTTCCCAGTCGAACTCGGGCCAGGCGGCCAGGTGGGCGTTGTAGTTGCCGACCGCGCCGTTCATCTTGCCCAGCAGCTGCACCGAGGCGATCTGCGCGCGTGCCTTCGACAGGCGCACCGCCACGTTGGCGATTTCCTTGCCGACCGTGGTCGGGCTCGCGGTCTGGCCGTGGGTGCGCGACAGCATCGACACGCCGGCGAACTGGTGCGCCATTTCGCGCAGCTTGGCGATCAGGCCGTCGATGGCGGGCAGCATCACCTTTTCGCGCGCGGCCTGGATCTGAAGCGCGTGGCTGGTGTTGTTTATGTCTTCGCTGGTGCAGGCGAAGTGCACGAACTCGGCGGCTGCGAGCAGCTCGGGCCGGGCTTCGAACTTGGACTTGATCCAGTACTCGACCGCCTTCACGTCGTGGTTGGTGGTCTTCTCGATGTCCTTGATGGCCAGCGCGTCGGCCTCCGAGAAATGCGAGACCAGGCCCAGCAGGTACTTGCGGGCGCCGCCCGTGAGGGGCTTGAATTCGGCGAAGCCGCAGTCGGACAGCGCAATGAACCACGCCACCTCGACCTGCACGCGCCGGTGCATATAGCCCTGTTCGCTCATCAGCGGGCGCAGCGCCGCGAGTTTGGCCGCATAGCGACCGTCAAGGGGGGAGAGGGCGGAAACGGTGGAAAAGCTCATGCCCGAATTTTAGGCGGCTGCCGGTCCAGGGGGTGACACAGACGGATTGGGCCCCTCCTTTTCCTGTTCACCTAAAATGATCATTAACAAACGTCACCAAAGTCCAGGGAGAGAGCCTTCATGAAACTGATCGGATCCGCCGCCAACCCTTATGTGCGCAAGGTGCGCGTGGTGCTGGCCGAAAAGCGGCTCGATTACCAGTTCGTGATCGAAGACGTCTGGGCTGCAGACACCACCATCGCCAACTCCAATCCGCTCGGCAAGGTGCCCTGCCTGATCATGGAGGGCGGCGATGCGATGTTCGATTCGCGCGTGATCGTCGAATACCTCGACACGCTGTCGCCCGTCGGCAAGCTCATTCCCCAGCAGGGCCGCGAGCGCGCCGAGGTCAAGACCTGGGAAGCGCTGGCCGATGGCGTCATGGACGCCGGGGTGCTCTGGCGCCTCGAAGCCACCTGGTCCGGCCGCAACGACCACGAGCGCAGTTCGACCTGGATTCAATGCCAGCGCACCAAGGTCGAGGACGGTGTCTCCGCCATGGCCAAGGGCCTGAGCGACAAGCCTTTCTGCAGCGGCATCCACCTGAGCCTGTCGGACATCGCGGTGGGCTGCACGCTGGGCTGGCTGAGTTTCCGCTTCCCCGAGATCGACTGGCGCGGCGAGCACAGCAACCTTGCGAAGCTGTACGACAAGCTGATGCTCAGGCCGAGCTTCATCGACACGCAACCCTGAAGAAAAGCGCCCACGCGGCGCTTTTCTTGTCTTCGAAGCCTGAAAGCCTGCTATCGCTTTCGAAGCGTGTACTGCACCACGTCGATGTTGGCCTGCGAGAACGCGGCCTCGCCGTAGGCGAGGTAGAACTCCCAGATGCGCATGAAGCGCTCGTCGAAGCCCAGTTGCAGGATCTGGCCGCGCTGCGCGAGGAAGCGCTCGCGCCAGCGCCGCAGCGTCTCGGCGTAGTCGGCGCCGAAGGCGAATTCGTCCACCACGTCGAGCCCCGCGGCCTCGGCCTCGCGCCGGAACTCACGCGGGCAGGGCAGGCAGCCGCCCGGGAAGATGTATTGCTGGATGAAATCGGTCGAGTCGATGTAGCTGTCGAACAGCTGGTTGTCGATCACGATGCTCTGCACGCAGGCGCGGCCGCCTGGCTTGAGCAGCCGGCTCACGCTGGCGAAATAGGTCGACCAGTACGCGCGGCCCACCGCTTCCACCATCTCGATCGAGCAGACGGCGTCGAAGGGGGCGTCGTCGATGTCACGGTAATCCTGCAGGCGCAGGTCGGCCGCGAGCCCCGCAGTGCGCTGCTGCGCAAAGGCGAGCTGTTCGGTCGAGAGCGTCACCCCGGTCACCGAGGCGCCGAAATCGACGGCGGCCATCTCGGCCAGTGCGCCCCAGCCGCAGCCGATCTCGAGCACGCGGTCGCCGGCCTTCACGCCCGCCATGTCGAGCGCGCGCCGCACCTTGGCGCGCTGCGCATCGGGCATCGGCCGGTGGAGATCGCCCTCGAACCAGGCCGACGAGTAGTTCATCGTCTCGTCGAGCCAGAGCCCGTAGAACGCATTGCCCAGGTCGTAGTGCGCATGGATGTTGCGCGAGCTGCCGGCCTTGCTGTTGCGGTGCATCAGGTGCCGCACGCGGTACACGAGGCGGCCGAACCAGCTGCCGTAGACCACGTCCTCGATCGCTCGGCGGTTGGCGATGAACACCTTGATCAGCTCGACCAGGTTCGGCGTGGTCCAGTCGCCCGCGATGTAGCTCTCGGCAAAGCCGATGTCGCCCGACTTGAGCGCGGCCTTGCAGACCTCCCAGTTGCGCAGCGTGAGCGAGGCGGTCAGGTGGCTGCTGCCCGGTGCCGCGCCGAAGTGCCGCACCGAGTCGTCGGGCAGCCGCACCGTCAGCGAGCCGTGCGCGAGGCGCTGCAGCAGGCCGAGCACGGTGCGTGCGGCGCCGGGCGCGTCCTGCGGCAGCGAAAAGTGCGGAACCCGGGAGGCGGTGGTGGTCGATGTCATGGTTTCGCCTGCTGCTGCGATCTGTCGCTGGAAACGAAATGAAGGGGCGGCGCGGGCTTGGCGACGAAGGGAACGCGCTTGAGCCGGAGCCTTGCGGCCTGCCAGTGAATGCGCGCGATGAGGCCGAAGGTCATCGCGGGATAGCGCCACAGCGCGCGTCGGACGCTGGCTGCCGTCATCGGGCCGAGTTCGCCGCCGACGCTGGTCTGCAGCAGCGGGCCGTCGGCGTCGTCGTGGTCGATGCGCACCACGGTGCGCGCGAACTCGGCGTCGACGAAGAAGCGGAAGCGGTAGGCGCCGTTGACCTGGCAGAACGGCGAGACATGAAAGGCCTTGGTCGCCTTGAGCTCCGCGCCGTAGCTCGGGCGGTCCAGCAAATAGCAGTGGCGCTTGCCGAAGGTGTTGTTGACCTCGACCACGATCGCCCGCAGCGCGCCCTCCGCGGTGTGGCAGTACCAGAAGCTCACCGGCTTGAAGGTGTAGCCGAACACGCGCGGATAGCAGTGCAGCCAAGCTTCGCCGCCGGCATCGTGGATCCGGTGGGCGGCCAGCAGGTCGTCGAGCCAGGCCAGTGCGCCGCCCTGTGCGGGCATGCGGCCGTCGCCGTGATCGATATCGTGGAACGAGAGGGCGGCCCGCCGGTTGAGCGCGAGCGCGTCGCTGCCCTGCGCGCGCAGGGTGCGCATCGGCAGCATCAGGAAATAGGTCGGGTAGACGAAGGCGTTGCGGGCCGGGCGCAGCCGTGTGTGGCGGACTTCGCCGAAGCCCATCAGGGGCACGGCCTGCACCGGAGTCATGCGGCGCGCCTCTCGGTCGCGTCGTCGGCAGACAGCCGTGCGCGCAGGCCCTCGGCCGCGGCCAGGCCGGCCTTGAGGCCGTCTTCGTGAAACCCGTAGCCCATCCATGCGCCTGCGAACCAGGTGTTGCGCCGACCTTGCAGCGCGGGCACGTCGGCCTGCGCGCGGATCGCGGCAAGGTCGAGCACCGGGTGGTCGTAGTCGTATTCCGCCATGACCTGACTACGCTCGATCTCGCGGAACGGATTCAACGAAACGATCACCGGTTGCTGCCAGGGCAGCGGCTGCAGCAGGTTCAGCAGGTAGTGCAGCAGACCCCGCCCGACTCGCGCTCGTAGTTCCAGGCCGCCCAGGCGGCGCAGCGCCGGGGCAGCATCGCGACGTCGGTGTGTAGCACGGCGTGGTTCGGCTGGTAGCGGATCGCGCCGAGCGTGGCCACCTCGGCGGGGCTGGCGTCGCCGAGCAGGGCGAGCGACTGGTCGGAATGGGTGGCCAGGATCGCGTGGTCGAAGCGCTCGGTGCCGCCTTCGTCGGTGGCGACGAGCACGCCGTTGTCGGTGCGGGTGATGCGACGCACGGGGGTGCGCAGGCGCTTGTCTTCCAGGCCCGCGACGATCTTCTCGACGTAGTGGCGCGAACCGCCCTGCACCGTGCGCCACTGCGGCCGGTTGGCGATCTGGATCAGCCCGTGGTTGTGGCAGAAGCGGATCATGGTCGCGACCGGGAACGCTAGCATCTGCGCGGTCGGGCAGCTCCAGATGCAGCCCATCATCGGCAGGAAGTACCAGTCGCGGAAGGCGGCGCCGAAGCGGTGGGCGTCCAGGAACTCGCCGAGCGGCTGGGCCAGTTCGTCTTCCGTGCCCGGCCTGGGCGATGCGGGTGGTCAGGCGGTTGAAGCGCAGCAGGTCGCCCAGCATGCCGAGGAAGCGCGGATCGACCAGGTTGCGCCGCTGGGCGAACACGGTGTCGAGGTTGTTGCCGCTCCATTCCAGCGGGCCGCCGCCGTCGCGCGTGGCCTGGACCGAGAACGACATCTCGGACAGCGCCGTCTCGACACCGAGTTCGGCGAACAGCCGAATCAGGTTCGGGTAGGTGCGGTCGTTGTAGACCAGAAAGCCGGTGTCGACGCCGTGGGCGACGCAGGTCCGATCGGTCGAGGAGCGCGGGAGCTGGATCGTTGCCGTGTGCGCATGGCCGCCGAAGTAGTGACCGGCTTCGAAGAGGGTGATGGCGGCCGCGTCGCGCAGCGAATGCGCTGCGGCCAATCCCGAGATGCCGGCGCCGATGACGGCGATCCGAGGTGGCTGCGTCATCGCAGCACCTCGGGGATCGCGCTACGGCGGGAATACAAAAATGCTGCGAGGCGCCCCGACGCGAAGGAAGGAAGGAGGGAGGAGGAGAATCGCCTCGGGATTTCGACCAGACGACAGGCGCCCGGAAGACCTCGCAACATGAAAACGGGTGGGCTTTTGCCGCCCATGCAAGTTATGAGCGCGGTGTCCGCGGCACGGTTCCCCGTGTATTGGTAAGCGTTTGTGACGTTCAGTTCACGATCGGGTGGACGCATCGGTAAATAATATTACCAATTCGTCTTTTTGTGAACTGATCAGTCTTAATTTGGCCCGAGCTGCTTCTCGATGACGTTCACAAAGCCGTTTTCGTCCGGCGCCGTCATGCTCGACCAGGCTTGGACGACCTTGCCGTCGCGGCCGATCAGGTACTAATTGTAGAAATTCCACTTCGGCGTGGTGCCGGAGGCCTGAGCGAGCTGCTTGAACAGCGGATTGGCGTCCGTGCCGCGCACCGACGACTTGGCGAACATCGGAAACTTCACCCCGAAGGTGCTTTCGCAGAAGTCGGCAATTTCCTTGTTGGAGCCCGATTCCTGCGAGAAATCGTTCGACGGGAAGCCCAGCACCACCAGCCCGCGCGAGCGGTATTTCATGTCCAGCGCCTCAAGGCCCTTGTACTGCGGCGTAAAGCCGCAGAAACTCGCCGTGTTCACCATCAGAACCACCTTGCCCGAGTACTGGCACAAAGTCTGGGGCTTTTCATCCTGCAGCCGCGGGAAGGTGTGTTGCAGCAAGGCCGGGCACCTTGTTGCCTCGGCCGGAGCGGGCGCGGCGGGCGGCGTCTGGGCACTCGCCGGGAGGATGGAAAACAGGCTCACCACGAGTGAAACAGCCGGGGCGCAGTGCAAGAGCGTCGACAATCGGGAGAGGGTTCGCATGGCGGGCTCCTGGTTCAAAAAGGGGGATGTGCATCCGTGCCGCAACGGCGCACGTATTCGCATCATCGCGCGTCTGTCATGGGCGCGCCAAACGTGCCGACTACAATCAGCGGCCATAGAAAGACTTTGATGCTCTATCCGGAACTCTTCAGACAACTCGAATCCGTCCGCTGGGACATGGACAAGGACATTCCTTGGCAGTCGTTCGACGCTTCCTTGCTGACGGAAGAGCAGGCCCAGACCATCAAGATGAATGCCATCACCGAGTGGGCGGCGCTGCCGGCCACCGAGATGTTCCTGCGCGACAACCGTCACGATAGCGATTTTTCCGCCTTCATGTCGATCTGGTTCTTCGAGGAACAGAAGCACTCCCTGGTGCTGATGGAGTACCTCAAGCGCTTCAGCCCCAAGCACGCCCCCACCGAAGCGGAACTGCACGAAGTGCGCTTCGACTTCGACCCGGCGCCCCCGCTCGAAACCCTCATGCTGCATTTCTGCGGCGAGATCCGCCTCAGCCACTGGTACCGCCGCGCGGCCCAATGGCACACCGAGCCGGTCATCAAGCACATCTACACCACGCTGAGCCAGGACGAAGCCCGCCACGGCGGCGCCTACCTGCGCTACATGAAGCGGGCGATGGAAAAGTTCGGCGACGAGGCGCGTGCCGCGTTCACCAAGGTCGGCGTGCTGATGGCCAGCGCGCGCCGCACGGCCCAGGCACTGCACCCGACCAACCTGCACGTCAACAAGGCGCTGTTCCCGAACGACACCATCCAGAGCCGCATGCCCGATCCGGACTGGCTCGAGCACTGGCTCGACAAGCAGATCAAGTTCGATGCCGTCTGGGAAACCAAGGTCGGCGAGCGCATCCTGCACAACCTGAGCCTGTTGATGAACCGCAGCTTCAAGACCGTGCAGGAGCTGAACCGCTACCGCAAGGAAATCGCCGCCTCCCTGGGGCCCAAGCCCGAATACCAGGGCGCATAAAAACTTCGCCCCGCACGCCGGGGCGATTTTTTTTGGGGCGTGTTGTCACAACCTGCAGGCGCCAACCGTCTAGCCGGACATGGACGACCCCACCCTCACCTTCGACAGCCACCGCCGCCTCCTTCAGGGCATCGCCTACCGCATGCTCGGTTCCGTCGCGGAGGCCGAAGAGGTGGTGCAGGACGCCTGGCTGCGCTGGCATGAAGCCGACAAGGACAGTTTCGACAGCGCCGAAGCCTGGCTGGTGACCGTCGTCACGCGCCTGTCGATCGACCGGCTGCGCGCCGCCAAGGTCCACGCGAGCACTACATCGGCCCCTGGATGCCCGAGCCCACGCTGACCGAGTCGCCCGATACACCGGAGGACCTGCTCGAGCGCGCCGACAACATCTCCGTCGCGTTCCTCGCCGTGCTGGAGCGCCTGGCGCCCGAGG
>CAMATD010000106.1 GCA_945860785.1 Variovorax sp. YR752
AATGCCGCCATGGCTGCCCTTGCCGCCACCGGTGATGCTCACCGCCGCCGGCGCCGCCTCGGCCCAAAGCCTGACCCGCGCTGAAGTCGTGGCGCAACTGAAGGCCGCCCAGTCCAGCGGGCAACTCGCCGCAATGACGGGCGAAGACAGCGGCTCGGCCTACTTGTCGAGCCACTTCCAGGCTAGCGAACCGCGCTCGGAAGTGAAGGCCGAACTGGCACAGGCCAAGGCCGACGGCTCGCTCGGCGTGCTGGTCGCCACCGACAGCGGCTCGGCTTATCTGTCGCGCAACTTCAAGTCGACCGAGCCGCGCGCCGAGGTCAAGTCCGAGCTGGCCACTGCCGAGAAGAGCGGTCACTTCGACGCACTCTATGGCGAAGACAGCGGCTCGTTCTACCTCGCGCATGGGCGGCAACGCCGCAGCGACGAACAGCGCCGTGGCGATGTCCACGCAACAGAACCCGGCGCAGTGAGCGCCGCGTCACCGCGCTGGCAACGCGGCATCGCATGGGCTGCCGTGGCAGCCACTGCGATGGTCGCTGCCGCGGGCGTGCTGCCCGCGGCGGCCGACTCGCTCGCTGCAGCCTTCGCCGCCGAGAACGCCGCCGCCATGAACCGGATGATGGCCGCGATGGAGATCAAGCCCTTCGGCAACATCGACCGCGATTTCGCCGCGATGATGATCCCGCACCACCAGGGCGCGATCGAGATGGCGCAGGCCGAACTGCGCTACGGCTCGCAATGAGCAGCTGCGCCGCATCGCGCAGGAAATCATCGTCGAGCAGCAGCAGGAGATCGCGGCGATGCACCTCGCGCTCGACCAGCCGCTGCCGCCCTCGGCCCCCGCGCCGACGCAGGGCCTTCCGGCCACGAACACAACAACATCCATGTCGCATCGGCACCCGATGTCCGGTATGCACATGGAGCAATGAGACACCCATGACCCCCATTCGTCACGCCGCTGCGTTGCTGTGCGCATCGCTCGCACTCGTCACGTCGTTTGCGCAAGCAGGCCAGGCGCCCGGCGCCGCAGCATCCGCCGACATTCCGGTGAGCCACCGCGACCGCGTCTATGCCGCCGAGCAGTTCTCCAACACCGTCTCCGTCACCGACCCGGTCGACAACAGGCTGCTGGGCGTGATCCGCCTCGGCGACCCGTCGCCCGGCAACTTCAGCCCGCTCTACAGAGGGCAGGTGCTGGTGCACGGCATGGGCTTTTCGCCCGATCACCGCACGCTGGCCGTGGTGTCGATCGGTTCGAACTCCGTGAGCTTCATCGACACCGCGACCAACGCCGTCAAGCACACCACCTACGTCGGCCGCTCGCCGCATGAAGCCTTCTTCACGCCCGACGGCAGGGAGGTGTGGGTCACGGTGCGCGGCGAGAACTACGTGTCGGTGCTCGATGCCGCCACCTTCGAGGAGAAGACCCGCATCGTCACGCCCGGCGGCCCCAGCATGCAGATCTTCTCGCCCGACGGCAAGTACGGCTACGTGTGCTCGTCCTTCAACCCCGAGACGGTCGTGATCGATACAGCAACCAAACAGATCGTCGGCCGCGTGAAGCAGGAGAGTCCGTTCTGCCCCAACATCGCCGCCACGCCCGACGGCAAGCAGGTCTGGTTCACGCTCAAGGACATCGGCCGCACGATGGTGTTCGACGCGAAGCCGCCGTTCGCGGTGATCAAGTCCTTCGACACCGGGCCGATCACCAACCACGTCAACTTCGCCACGACGAAGAAGGGCAGCTTCGCCTACGTGACCATCGGCGGGCTGAACCAGGTGAAGGTGTTCCGCACCGACGATTTCTCGCAGGTCGCGACCATCCCGGTCGGCAAGCTGCCGCATGGCGTCTGGCCTTCGGGCGACGGCTCGCGCATCTACGTGGGGCTCGAGAACGCCGATGCGCTGGCCGCCATCGACACCGCGACGAACAAGGTCGTCGGCGAAGTGCCCATCGGCCAGGCGCCGCAGGCGATTGCCTATGTTTCGAATGCCGTGCCCGAAGGCGATGGCCTGCAAGGGCTCCAGCCGCTCGGCGTGGCAGGGCAGGCCGCGCACCTGACGCTCGCGGCGGTGCAGGGTGACAAGGGCAGTGTGCGCCGACCAGCGTCACGCTGTTCGACCAGGGGCTGACGCAGGTATTGCAGGCTTCCGCAACGGGACTGGAACCGAAGATGCCTTATGTGCTCGCGCTCGTCGAGCAACCCGACGGTGGCGGAACGCTGCAGCCGCTGGCCAACTTCATGACCAATCCGGCGGGCTCGGCCATCGTGAACGCGATCGGTCCGATCCGCCAGATCGTGCAGTCGAATGCGGATGCTTCGCGCCGCTATCTAGTGATCGCGCCGCAGGTGGCGGGACAGCCTGGCAAACCGGTGCAGGTGCAGGGTCTCTGAGGGGCTGTGCACGCGCCCCGAACAATGCACCCGGCCCCAGACAGGCCCCGATACCTCAGCTCAGCGCATCGACCTGCGTGTCGAAGACATACCCCGCCCCGCGCTCGGTGCGGATGAACTGCGGCGTGAGGCATCGACCTCGATCTTGCGACGCAGCCGCAGGATCTGCACGTCGATCGACCGGTCGTACACCTCGGCGCCGTGCAGGCGCGAGAGCACGCGCTGCGGCGCTTCGCACAGCGCCAGCAGCAGGTTGAACTCGCCATTGCTCAGTTCCACCCGCCGGCCGTCCGGCGCGGTGAGGCGGCGCACCAGCACATTGAGTTCCCAGCCCGCGAAGCGGTAGGCCCTGCGCTCGGTAGCGCTCTTGGCCGGCGCTGTGGCGGCGCCATCGCGCTGCACCTGGTAGCGCCGCAGCACCGCGCGGATGCGCGCCAGCAGCTCGCGGTTGCTGAAGGGCTTGGTGATGTAGTCGTCGGCGGCAATCTCCAGGCCCATCACGCGGTCGGCCTCGTCGCGCTTGCCGGTCACGATGATGACGGGAATGGCGCTGGTTTCGCGCAGGTGGCGGGCCAGGTGCATGCCGTCTTCGCCGCCCAGTCGCAGGTCGAGCACCACCAGGTCGATGACCGATTCCTGCAGCGCCTTCTTCATTTCGGCGCCCGAGACGGCGGTGGTCACGCGCAGCTCGTTCTCGGTGAGGTACTTGGCCATCAGCTCACGAATGGCCGGATCGTCGTCGACGACAAGGATGTGGTGGCTGGAGCTCATGGAGGCGAAGGGTCATGCAACTTCGCTGCGCGCGGCGTACGGCAGGGTTACAGATGAAATCCCCGCCCCATGGCCGACATGATGGCGGCATGCGTGGGAGCGCCAATGGAGTCCGGGCGGCAACCGGTGCCGCCTGCAACCCAGGAGCCTTGCCGGACCGACCATGCTGACCGTCGTAGTGATCGAGGAAGATAGCGCCATGCGAACACTGATTTGCGAATGGCTGCTGGGCGAGGGCTACGCCGTGCAGGCCCTGCCCGCGCAGGGGGCTTCGCAGGGGGGCGACGTCGACCTGGTGATCGTCGATGTGCCCGACCTGCGCGACGGCGGCGCCGACACCGTGCGCGCGGTGCGGGCCAGCTATCCGCATGCGGCGCTGATCGGCCTGTCGACCCGTCTCGGCCGCAGCCTGCAGAGCGATTCGAACCCCGCACGCGCCCTCGGGCTGCGCCGCCTCGTTGCCAAGCCCTGCGCGCGCGGCGAGCTGCTCGAGGCCGTGTCCGACACCATCGGCGCGGCGCACTGACCCCATGAACGCCGGAGACCGCCTGCGCCGCCGCATCGTTGCCGCCGGCGTGCTGCTGATTGCCGCCTGCATCGGCTCCGCAAGCTACGACGGCTGGCGCCTGCACCAGCAGATCATGCTGGCCAACGAGCGCGAGCTCGGCAACCTGGCCAAGGCGCTGGCCGAGCAGTCGCTGCGCAGCATGCAGGCAGTCGACGTGGTGCTGCGCGACACCAGCGAGCTGGTACGCGGCCTCCAGCGGCGACTTCGGACCCGGCGAGGTGTCGCCCGGGCTCGCCTCCCGCACGGTCGGCGTGCCGCAGGTGAGCGTGCTGACCATTGTCGATGCCCAGGGCATGCAGCGACACCGCTCGCGCGACACGGGCGGGCCGCTGTCCGATGTGTCCGACCGGCCATACTTCACCGCGCAGCGCGATTCGCGCGACACGGGCCTTTTCATCAGCGAGCCGATGACCACCCGCACCGAGGGGATGCCGAGGCTCGTGGTGTCGCGCCGCATCGACGGGCCGAATGGCGCGTTCGGGGGCGTGGTCACGGCCATCGTCACGCTGCAGCACCTCGAAGGCATGTACTCGGCCATCCAGCTTGGCAAGGGCAGCTCGCTGCTGCTCACGCTGAGCGACGGCACGCTGGTGGTGCGCCAGCCGGGCCCCACCGATCCGGAGAAGAAGCTGAGCTTTCCGGAGCTCGCGGCGCTGAAGGAGGGCGGCAAGGTGGCGCGCGCCATCAACCCGATGGACGGCCGGCCCAAGCTGATCGCCACGGTGGGCGTGGGCAAGCGGCCGCTGATCCTGGCCATCCTGCGCGACGAGGAAGAGGCGCTGCGCCCCTGGTACGACGAGATGAGGAGCTCGGGCATCCGCACGGTGCTCTTGATCCTGCTGGTGGTGCTCACCATCGTCGGCCTGCTGCGGCAGCTGCGCCGGCAGGAGCGCGGCGAACAGGCGCTGCGGCAGAGCGAAGAGCGCTACGCCATGGCCATGGAGGCCGCGAACGAAGGCCACGCCGAATGGAACTTCGCACAAGACACGGTGTTCGTCTCCGACAAGTGGCGCGCACTGCACGGCGTCGATGCGTCGGTACCGCTGGGCACCTCGGCCGATGTGCTGCGCCACGTGCACCTGCATCCCGACGACGCCCCGCACGCCAGGGCGGCCATCGAAGATCACCTGGCCGGACGCACGCACGCCGTCGAACTCGAATACCGCGTGCGCCATGCCGATGGCGACTGGCGCTGGATCCACGCCCGCGGGCGCTGCGTGCGCGACGAGGCCGGCGCCGCGCTGCGGCTCTTTGGCGCCGCCACCGACGTCAGCGACCGAAAGCTCGCCGAGGCCGACAAGGCCCGGCTCGAAGCGCGCCTGCAGCAGACGCAGCGGCTCGAAGCGCTCGGCACCCTGTCGGGCGGCATCGCGCACGACTTCAACAACATCCTGGGCGCCATCCTCGGTTTCGGCGAGATGGCGCAGCAGCAGGCCGAGGCCGGCAGCGCGATGCGCCGGCACATCGACCGCGTGATGCAGGCAGGCGCCCGCGCGCGCCTGCTGGTGCGGCGCATTCTCGATTTCAGCCGCAGCGGCATCGCCGAGCGCGTGCCGGTCAATATGCAGGCGCTGGTGGAAGAGGTGATCGCCATGCTCACGCCCACGCTGCCGCCGGGGCTGCGCGTGGATGCGCGGCTGCAGTCCGGCAGCGCGGCCGTGGTGGGCGACGGCACGCAGCTCTACCAGGTGGTGATGAACCTCTGCACGAACGCCGTGCAGGCCATGGGCGAGCAGGGCGTGGTGAGCCTGCGCCTCGACCGCGTGGACATCGAACGGCGGCGCGCGCTGCTGCACGGCGACATCGCGGCGGGCTCGTACATGCGCCTCGACGTGGGCGACACCGGCCCCGGCATTCCGCCCGAAGTGCTGCAGCGCATGTTCGACCCCTTCTTCACCACCAAGAAGGTGGGCGAGGGCACGGGCCTGGGCCTGTCGGTGGTGCACGGCATCGTGGCCGACATTGGTGGCGCGATCGATGTGGTGACCGGCAACGGCCGGCCGACGGTGGTGTCGGTGTGGCTGCCGGTCCTGCCGGGGCAGGCGACGGACGGCGGGCCGGAACAGGCGCCGCTGGACAGCGTGCCGGGTTGCCCGCGCGGCAACGGCGAGGTCGTGATGATCGTGGACGACGAGCAGCCGCTGCTGGAGCTGGCGGAGGAAATCCTCGCGAGCCTGGGCTACGAGCCGGTGGGCTTCGGCACCAGCGAGCGCGCGCTGGCCGCCTTCGAGGCCGACCCGCAGCGCTTCGACGCGGTGCTGACCGACGAGATGCATGCCCGGCATGCCCAGCAGCGAACTGGCAAGGCTGCTGCTGGCGCAGCGCCCGGGGCTGCCGGTGGCGCTGATGAGCGGCAACGTCAACGTCTCGCTGGAGCAGCGCGCCCGCGGCGCGGGCGTGGCGGCGCTGCTGCACAAGCCGCTGGGCCTGCAGGAGTTGGCCGAATGCCTCGCGCGCATCCTTGGTGTCCGGCGGCCCGATTGAACCGGGTGCCGGGCGGCACTAACATCGGCCTCAACGCCTCCCGACTTCCGCGACCCGATCTCCCATGCCCGTCACCACGCTGCTGCTGCAACTCGTCGTCATCCTCACCACCGCGCGCATCTGCGGCTGGGTGCTTCGCCATGTGGGCCAGCCCAGCGTGGTGGGCGAGATGGCCGCGGGCCTGATGCTGGGGCCGGTGGTCATGGGCGCGCTCTTTCCTTCGCTGCATGCGCAGCTGTTCTCGAAGGATCTGCTGCAGGGCCTTTCGTCGCTGTCGACGGTGGGGCTGGTGCTATTCATGTTCGTGGTCGGCCTGGAGCTTCGGGCCACGCAGAACATGCGGGCGCAACTGAAGGCGGCGGGCGCCGTGAGCGTGCTCAGCGTGGTCGTGCCGCTGGCGCTGGGCATCGCGATCTCGCCGACGCTGTACCCCACGCTGGCACCGGCCGGCGTCGGCTTTTGGCCCTTTGCGCTGTTCATGGCGGCCGCGCTGTCCATCACGGCCTTTCCGGTCATGGCGCGCATCCTCAAGGACCGGGGCATGACGCGCACCTCCTTCGGCCAGCTCTCGCTCAGCGCCGCGGCGGTGGTCGACGTGTTCGCCTGGATCCTGCTGGCCTTCGTGGTGGCCCTGGTGGGTGCGGGCGAGGGCTATGCGGGCCTGATCAAGATCACGGTCGGCGTGCTGGTGATGCTGGCCTTCCTGTTCTTTGGCCTGAAGCCGGCCTTTGCCTGGCTGCTGCGCGTGAAGGCGCCCGACGGCGAGCCTTCGACCACGGTGATGGCCTCGCTCATGATCGGCTTGCTGATCACCGCCTTGCTGACCGAGTGGCTGCACCTGCATGCGGTGTTCGGCGCCTTCCTGTTCGGCGCCTGCCTGCCACGCGACGACCGCCTGCTGCGCTCGCTGAGCGAGCGCATCGAGCCGATTTCCATCGTCGTGCTGATGCCGCTGTTCTTCGCGCTCGCGGGGCTGGGCACCACGTCGAATGCCTTCTCCGGCGCGAGCCTGGGCGCGATGCTGCTGATCGTGGGCGTGGCCACCGTCGGCAAGATCGCGGGCGGCGCGGCCGGCGCGCGCATGGCCGGCTACAGCTGGCGCGACAGCCTGGCCACCGGCTCGCTGATGAATGCGCGCGGCCTGATGGAGCTGATCGTGATCAAGATCGGCCTCGACGTGGGGCTGATCGGGCCCGAGCTGTTCACGATGCTGCTGATGATGGCGCTCGCCACCACCGCGATGACGGGGCCGCTGATGACGCTGTTCATCGGCCGCAAGGCGCAGCTGGCCGGTGACGGTGCGGCCGCGGGCAAGGCAGAAGCGCCCGCCAAGCCCTGAGCGCGCAGGCCTTCTTCAGCCGTTGCGGCGCACGGTGAAGCCGATGCGCGTTTCGCCGTCCTGGTTCGAAGCGAACACGCGCCCGCCGTGCATGCGTGCGATGGCCTCGACGATGGAGAAGCCCAGCCCGTGGTGCCGTGTCGAACCGTCCCTGGCCTGTGCGGCGCGATAGAAGCGTTCGAACAGGCGGGGCAGTGCGGTGGCGTCGATCGGCTCGCCGCGATTCACGACCGAGATCGTGAATTCATCGCTGTCCTCCGCAATGTCGATCCCGAGGGTCGAGGCCGGCGTGGCAAATCGGATCGCATTGCCCAGCAGGTTGGAGAGCGCGCGGCGGATCAGCGCGGCATCCACATCGGCCATCGCGTCGCCCCGTACCTCGGCCTTCAGCCCGGCCTCGTCGAGCATCGCGTCGTAGAAGTCGATCACGTCGCGCGCCTGCGCAGCCAGGCTGACGACGGTCCGCGAGCGCGTCGAAGTACCGCGGTCGGCCTTCGAGAGAAACAGCATGTCGGTGACGATGCCCGAGAGCCGGCCGATCTCTTCGAGGTTGGACGCCAGCACGGTCTGCAGCTCCTCGTTCGCACGCTGCCGCGTGAGCGCAAGCTCGGTGGAGCCGATCAGGTTGGCGAGCGGCGTGCGCAGCTCGTGCGCCACGTCGGCATTGAAGGATTCGAGCTGCACGTACGCGCGCTGCACCCGCAGCAGCAGTGCATTGAACTGCGTGATCCACGGCCGAAGCTCTTCGGCGAAGGCCATCGCGTCGATGGGCTGGTTGGCCTTGTCCGGCGCCATGGCGGCGGTCTGGTCGGCCAGCGCCTTCAGCGGCCGCAGGCCGCGCCGCACCAGCCACATGCCCGTGAGCGACACCAGCGCCGTGCCCAGCACCACGGCACCGAGCAGCGTCCAGGCCAGCCGCTCGAGCAGCCGGGCTTCCTGCGCCATGTTCACGCCGATCTGCACCTGCAGCTGCGTCGTGAGGCCGCCCTGCTGCCAGGGCACCACCAGGTCGCGCCGCATCCAGCGGCCGCCGACTGCGGGCCTGGATTGAAAGAGCTCTTTGCCCGCATGCGAGATCGACAGGCTCACGTCGTCCTGCATCGAGAAGAAGTCGTCGAGCTTGTGCCGCAGGAACACGAGGTCGCCGCCTTTCTCGGCCTCCTTCAGCAGGTGCTCCACCAACTGGGACTTGTGATCGAGTTCGTCCGCCTGCTTCTCGCTGAAGTTCCAGGCCGTGACGAGGTAGATGGCCAAGCAGATCACGCTGAGCCCGAACAGAGTCTGCGCGGCGAACCAGAGCGAGAGCCGACTCTGTATCGAGTGCGGCCGGGCGCTCAAGACCAGGACCGGTCCTCGAGAACGTAGCCCATGCCGCGCACGGTGTGCAGCAGCTTCACTTCGAACGGATCGTCGATCTTGCTGCGGAGGCGCCGGATGGCCACTTCCACCACGTTGGTGTCGCTGTCGAAATTCATGTCCCACACCTGTTCGGCGAGCGTGGTGCGCGAGAGGATCTGGCCGCGCCGGCGCAGCAGCACCAACAGCAGGGTGAACTCCTTGGCCGTGAGGTCGAGCCGCACACGGTTGCGAAAGACCTTGCGGCTGGCCATGTCGAGCTCGAGGTCGGCCAGCCGGAGCACGGTCGAGTCCTGCGCCTTGCCGCGCCGCAAAAGCGCCTGCACGCGCGCCAGCAACTCGGAAAAAGAGAAGGGCTTGACGAGGTAGTCGTCCGCAGCCCTGCTGCAGGCCCTGCACGCGGTCTTCGACCTTGTCGCGTGCGGTGAGCACCAGCACGGGCACGTTCTTCGTGCGCCGTATGGCCTGCAGCACGGCAAAGCCGTCGATGCCGGGCAGCATCACGTCGAGCAGGACCAGCGCATAGTCTCCCTCGGTGGCGAGGTAGCGGCCTTCGATGCCGTCGCGGGCGATGTCGACCACATAGCCGTTTTCCTCCAGGCCCTTTTTCAGGTAGTCGCCCAGTTTGGGTTCGTCTTCGATGACAAGAATTCGCATCGGTACATCGTACCCAATACCTCTCAAGTCACTGGTTACCATTTAGTAATCCTATTGACGGACGAAGCGCCGTTCTGGGTTCGTACATTGCTCCGGGCCCTCGAATCGCAGGGCCTTTCCGCACGAGCCTTCAAAGGTCGTCGATATACTTTTTGGCTCATGCGTCGCTGGCTTTTGATCTTTCTGCTGCTCCTGCTCCTGCTCCTGCTCCTGCTCCTGCTCCTGCTCCTGCTCCTGCTCCTGCTCCTGCTCCTGCTCCTGCTCCTGCTCCTGCTCCTGCTCAGCTGGGCGGCGTCGGCGGCGTATTGCCAGCACGAGCGCGATACGCAGCCCGAGCACTGGGGCCACCACGAGGACGAGCCTCGCGGCACCGACCGGACCCACACCGGCGACGGCGCGAAGAAGGACGCCACCACGCAGCCCAATGGCGCGGTCGGCCACTGCATCGTCAGCCACTTTGGCTGCGCACAGCATGTGGACGTGGCGGTCGGCGACACCGCCGGCGCGCCGCAGTTGCCCCAGGTGCTGCACGCCCGATCGGAAGAGCGTTTCGTTTCGCACGTCTCCGAAGTCCCTGTGCGCCCCGCACGGTCTCTCGCCCTCTGATTCGGCGAGAGAACATCACACACCCCTGATCCCACCCCGTCAGCTGAACTCTCGCCGAATTCGTCCGTCCGTTGTTTTGCAACCCAGGAGAATTCGATGCGCACGCTCTTCGTGCCGCTGGCCGTATTGGCCTTGGCGGTACCCCCGGTCTATTCACAGCCACAGGCTGTTGCCGACTCCCTGTCTTCCTCGTCCCGTCCGGCCGCCAGAACGCTGGAGGCCGCGGGTCCGCTGACCCTTCGCAGCGCCGTCGCGCTGGTGCAGCAGTCCAACCCCAGCCTGTCCGCTGCCGCGCGCGAGCAGGAGGCCACCGAGGGCGCGATCGTCCAGGCCGGCGCTTGGCCCAACCCCGTGCTCGGCGCCCAGGTGGAAGACCTGCGCCGCGACAACCGCACCACCACGCTGTAATTGAGCCAGCCTATCGAACTGGGCGGCAAGCGCGCCGCCCGCGTGACGGCCGCGGAGCGCGCGCGCGACCAGGCCGCGTCGGCGCTCGTCGCGCGCCGCTCCGAGTTGCGCGCGTCGACCGTCACGCTGTTCTTCGAGGTGCTGACTGCGCAGGAGCGCCTGCGGCTTGCACAGGATTCCGTCGGGCTCGCGCAGACCGCAACGAAGGCAGCGGCCAACCGCGTCGCGGCCGGCAAGGTCTCGCCGCTGGAGGAAACCCGGGCGCGCGTGGCCGAGGCGGGCGTGCGCGTCGAGCTGCTGCAGGCCGAGGGCACGCTGCGTTCGGCACGCCAGCAGCTGGCCGCACTGTGGGGCAACCCGGCGCCGCGCTTCACGCAGGTGGACGGTGCCGTCGATCAGTTGCCGACGCTTGCCTCGGCGCAGGACGTCGAAGGCCGGCTCTTCGCGGCCCCCGTGCTGCGGCAGGCCAGGCTCGAAGTCGAACGGCGCGAGGCGCTCTCCAGCCTGGAGAAGGCCAAGCGCATTCCCGACATCACTGTGTCGCTCGGCGCCAAGCGCGTGCCGGCGTCCACCGACACCGAGAGCGCGAGCAGCCGCCGCAACCAGGTCGTCGTCGGCCTCTCGGTGCCGCTGCCGATCTTCGACACCAACCGCGGCAATCTCGCCGAGGCGCTGAGCCGAGAAGAGAAAGCGCGCGACGACCTCGCCGCCGCCGAGCTGCAACTGGGCGTCGACGTGGCACAGGCCACCGAGCGCCTGCGCTCGGCGCGCGCCACCGTCGAGACGCTGCAGCGCGATGCGCTTCCCGGCGCCGAGACCGCCTACAAGGCTGCGACCAAGGGCTTCGAGCTCGGCAAGTTCAGCTTTCTCGAAGCGCTCGATGCGCAGCGCACGCTGTTCCAGGTGCGCAACCAGTACCTGGTCGCACTGGCCGATGCGCACCGCGCGGCCGGCGAGCTCGACCGGCTGCTCGGCACCGAAGGCGACGACAACCTGCACGCGACGCCCGTCGTGCGCTGACAAGGACTCCACAAGATCATGAACACAGAAGAACGCAAGACTTTCGCCGAGCGCGTCGGCAAGAAGCAGTGGATGGCCATCGCGGTCGTCCTGGTCGTGGGGCTCGGTGCCGGCGCGATGATCCTGCGCACCGCGCCGGCCAAGCCCGAGGCGGCCGGCCATTCGGAAGCCGGGGGGCATGCCGATGGCGAGCACCACGAGGAAGGCAAGGAAGAGGGCAAGGACCATGACCACGGTCATGCCGAAGCCAAGGGCCATGACGACAAGGAGCACCACGGCGAGGAGCCCAAGGAGAAGGGCGCTTCCGGCGAAGCGAAGACCGATTCGAAGGAACAGAAGGAACACAAGGAAGACGAAGAAAAGATCGCCTTCACCGACGAGCAGGTCAAGGCGGCCGGCATGGCCATCGAAAACGCCGGCCCCGCCCGCATCAAGTCGTCGCTGCAACTGCCCGGCGAGATCAAGTTCAACGAAGACCGCACGGCCCACGTGGTGCCGCGCGTGGCGGGCGTGGTCGACAGCGTGTCGGCCAACCTTGGCCAGGAAGTGAAGCGCGGCCAGGTGCTCGCGGTGCTGTCGAGCCCGGGGCTCTCGGAGCAGCGCAGTGCCCTGCAATCGGCCCAGCGCCGGCTCGAACTGGCCCGCTCCACCTACGAGCGCGAGAAAAAACTCTGGGAAGAAAAGATCTCGCCCCAGCAGGACTACCTGCAGGCCCAGCAGGCGATGCAGGAGGCGCAGATCGCCGTGGCCAACGCCAACCAGAAGCTGCTGGCGCTGGGCGCCACGCCGGGCTCCGCCGCGCTCGGCCGCTATGAGCTGCGCGCGCCCTTCGACGGCATGGTCGTCGAAAAGCACATCTCGCTCGGCGAATCGGTGGGCGAGGCTGTCAACGTCTTCACCATCTCCGACCTCTCGACCGTGTGGGCCGAGATCAGCGTGGCCGCCGGCAACCTCAACCTGGTGCGCATCGGAGAGCCGGTGATCATCCGCTCCAGCGCCTTCGACCAGACGGCCAGCGGCACGGTGTCGTACGTGGGCTCGCTCATCGGCGCGCAGACGCGCACGGCCACGGCGCGCGTCACGCTGACCAATCCGCAACGCGTGTGGCGCCCGGGCCTGTTCGTGAACGTGGAGCTGGTGTCGTCCGAGACGGATGCGCCCGTCACGGTCTCCGCCGATGCTGTGCAGACCGTGGAAGAAAAGCCCACCGTTTTCCTCAAGGTGCCCGGCGGCTTCCTGCCGCAGCACGTGCAGACCGGCCGCACCGACGGCCGGCGCATTGAGATCGTGAACGGCCTGAAGCCCGGCACGGCCTACGCGGCCAGCGGCAGCTTCGTCGTGAAGTCGCAGCAGGGCAAGAGCTCTGCCACGCACACCCACTGAGGACGCCGCATGTTCGAACGCATCATCCGGTTTTCCATCGAGCAGCGCTGGCTGATCCTGCTCGCCGTGCTCGGCATGGCCGCGCTCGGTGTCTTCAGCTACCAGAAGCTGCCGATCGACGCGGTGCCCGACATCACCAACGTGCAGGTGCAGATCAACACGGCCGCACCCGGCTATTCGCCGCTCGAAGCCGAGCAGCGCGTGACCTACCCCATCGAGACGGTGATGGCGGGCCTGCCGGGCCTGCAGCAGACCCGCTCGCTCTCGCGCTACGGCCTCTCGCAGGTGACGGTGATCTTCCAGGACGGCACCGACATCTACTTTGCGCGGCAGCTCGTGAACGAGCGCATCCAGTCGGCGCGCGAGAGCATGCCGAGCGGCATCTCGCCGGTGATCGGGCCGATCTCGACCGGCCTGGGCGAGATCTACCTCTGGACCGTGGAGGCGGAAGAGGGCGCAAAGAAGCCCGACGGCAAGCCTTATTCGCCCACGGACCTGCGCGAGATCCAGGACTGGATCATCAAACCGCAGCTGCGCAACGTGACGGGCGTGACCGAGATCAACTCCATCGGCGGCTACGCCAAGGAGTTCCAGATTGCGCCCGACCCCGCGAAGCTGCTGGCGCACGGCCTCACGATGACCGACCTGGTCACCGCGCTGGAGCGCAACAACGCCAACGTGGGCGCGGGCGCGGGCTACATCGAGAAGCGCGGCGAGCAGTACCTGATCCGCGCGCCGGGGCAGGTGAAATCGGTCGAGGACATCGGCAACGTGATCCTCGGCAATGCGGGCGGCGTGCCGCTGCGCGTGCAGGACGTGGCCGAGGTCGGCATCGGCCAGGAGCTGCGCACGGGCGCAGCCACCGACAACGGCCGCGAGGTGGTGCTGGGCACGGTGTTCATGCTGATCGGCGAGAACAGCCGCACCGTGTCGCAGGCGGTCGACAAGAAGATGCAGGAGGTCAACCGCACGCTCCCCGCGGGCGTGAAGGCCGTGACGGTGTACGACCGCACGGTGCTGGTCGACAAGGCCATCGCCACGGTGAAGAAGAACCTCTTTGAGGGCGCGGTGCTGGTGATCGCGATCCTGTTCCTGTTCCTCGGCAACATCCGCGCGGCGCTGATCACCGCGCTGGTGATTCCGCTCTCGATGCTCTTTACCTTCACCGGCATGGTGAACCAGAAGGTCAGCGCCAACCTCATGAGCCTGGGCGCGCTGGACTTCGGCATCATCATCGACGGGGCGGTGGTGATCGTGGAGAACTGCGTGCGAAGGCTGGCGCATGCGCAGGCGAAGCACGGTCGGCCGCTGACGCGCAGCGAGCGCTTCCACGCAGTGTTCGGCGCCTCGCAGGAGGCGCGGCGCCCGCTGCTGTTCGGCCAGCTGATCATCATGATCGTGTACCTGCCGATCTTTGCGCTCACGGGTGTGGAGGGCAAGCTGTTCCACCCGATGGCCTTCACCGTGGTGATTGCGCTGCTGGGCGCGATGATCTTGTCGATCACCTTCATTCCCGCGGCCGTGGCACTGTTCATCGGCAACAGGGTCAGCGAGAAAGAGAACCGGCTGATGGTGTGGGCCAAGCGCGGCTACGAGCCGCTGCTGGCGCGCGTCATGACGGCCAAGCCGCTGGTCATCACGACGGCCGTGGTGGCGGTGCTGCTCTCGGGCCTGCTGGCCACGCGGCTGGGCACGGAGTTCGTCCCCAGCCTGAGCGAGGGCGACTTCGCGATTCAGGCGCTGCGCATTCCGGGCACCAGCCTCACGCAGTCGGTCGAGATGCAGAAGCAGCTCGAACGCACGCTGAAGGCGAAGTTTCCGGAGATCGAGCGCGTGTTCGCGCGCACCGGCACGGCCGAGATCGCCTCGGACCCGATGCCGCCGAACATCTCCGACGGCTACATCATGCTGAAGCCCGAGAGCGAGTGGCCCACGCCGCGCCGCACGCGCGCCGAACTGCTGACGGCCGTGCAGGAAGAGGTGGAGAAGCTGCCGGGCAACAACTACGAGTTCTCGCAGCCGATCCAGCTGCGCTTCAACGAGCTGATCTCGGGCGTGCGCAGCGATGTGGCCGTGAAGATCTTCGGCGACGACATGGACGTGCTCAACAAGACGGCGGCCAAAGTGTCGGGGGTGCTGGGCAAGATCGCCGGCGCGGCCGAGGTGAAGGTCGAGCAGACCACGGGCCTGCCGATGCTCACGGTTAACATCGACCGCAGCAAGACCGCGCGCTACGGCCTGAATGTGGGCGACGTGCAGGACGCGATCTCCATCGCGGTGGGAGGGCGCGAGTCCGGCACGCTGTTCGATGGCGACCGTCGCTTCGACATCATCGTGCGCCTGCCCGAGAACCTGCGCACCGACCTGGAGGCGATCAAGCGCCTGCCGGTGGCGCTGCCCAAGGGGGCGGGCGCGGAAGCGCAGCGCACCAGCTTCATTCCGCTCGGTGAAGTGGCCACGCTGGAGCTCGCACCCGGTCCGAACCAGGTGAGCCGCGAGAACGGCAAGCGCCGCATCGTGGTGAGCGCCAATGTGCGCGGGCGCGACCTCGGCTCCTTCGTGGCCGAGGCTGAAGAAGCGATGCGCAAGGTGACCATTCCCACGGGCTACTGGACGGTGTGGGGTGGCCAGTACGAGAACCTTGCCTCGGTCACGCAGCGACTGCAGGTGGTGGTGCCGGTGTCGCTGCTGCTGGTGTTCACGCTGCTGTTCGCGATGTTCGGCAACCTGAAGGACGGGCTGCTGGTGTTCACCAGCATTCCGTTCGCGCTCACCGGCGGCATCGTGGCGCTGTGGCTGCGCGGCATTCCGCTGTCGATCTCGGCGGCGGTGGGCTTCATCGCGCTTTCCGGCGTGGCGGTGCTCAACGGGCTGGTGATGATCTCTTTCATCCGCAACCTGCGCGAGGGCGGGCTGCCGCTCGACGAGGCCATCCGCGAAGGCGCGCTCACCCGGCTGCGGCCGGTGCTCATGACGGCGCTTGTGGCGTCGCTGGGCTTCGTGCCGATGGCGATCGCCACCGGCACCGGCGCCGAGGTGCAGCGGCCGCTGGCCACGGTGGTGATCGGCGGTATCCTTTCCTCGACCGCGCTGACGCTGCTGGTGCTTCCGCTGCTCTACCGCATCGCCCACCGGCGCGATGAAGACGAAGCGGTGGAAGAAGTCCGCGAGCAGAACCACGGCGCGCCGCTCGATCCTGCGCAAGGAGTAGTGACCCATGGCACATGAACATTCCCACGCGGTGGGCGGCAACGAGAAGGCGCTGCGCTGGGCCCTGCTGCTGACCACGCTCTACCTCGTGGCCGAGGTGGTGGGCGGGCTGGTGTCGGGCAGCCTCGCGCTGCTTTCGGATGCGGCCCACATGTTCACCGACACGGTGGCGCTTGCGATCTCGCTGGCCGCCATCTGGATCGGCAAGCGGCCGGCGGACAAGCGGCGCACCTTTGGCTATTACCGCTTCGAGATCCTGGCTGCGGTGCTCAATGCGGTGCTGTTGTTCTTCGTGGCCATCTATGTGCTCTACGAAGCGTACAGGCGGATCTCGGCGCCGGCCGAGATCCAGTCGACCATGATGCTGCTGGTGGCGGTGGGCGGGCTGGCTGTCAACCTGATCGGCATGCGGCTGCTCGCATCCGGCAAGGACAATAGCCTCAACGTGAAGGGCGCGTACTTGGAGGTGTGGGCGGACATGCTGGGGTCGGTTGGCGTGATCGCCGGCGCCCTCGTGATCCGCTACACCGGGTGGGCGTGGGTCGATTCGGTGATCGCTGTTGCCATTGGCTTGTGGGTGCTGCCGCGCACTTGGCGGCTGCTGCGCGAGAGCCTCAACGTGTTGCTCGAAGGCGTGCCCGACGATGTCGATCTGCCCGCGGTTGAAAGTGCGCTACTTGGCAGTGAGGGCGTCGCGAGCCTGCACGACCTGCATGTGTGGGCGCTGTCGAGTGGCAAGGTGAGCTTGAGCGTGCATGTGGTGTGCACGCCGGCTGTGGGCGACATGGCGCCGCTGATACTGCAGCTGCGCGCCTTGCTGGCCGAGCGTTTCGACATCCACCATTCGACCGTGCAGGTCGAGCGCGTGCCTTGCGAGCAGGCAGCCGAGAGCCATGGCTTCGGGCCTGTGGCAACGGCCGCCCAGTCCGCCACCGAAAACTGAGCCATGCGCCTATCGTCAAGCGTTGCAACGCAAAGCAGACCCCTTCTCGAAGGCCATGCGAGGAATCCCATCGACCGTCAAACGTCTGCTCTGAGGAATGTCCTACGGCAGCTTGGGGCCCGAAGCTCCCCGGCCGCGACCAGCTACAGTCGGCCGCAACCGGACATTCCTCTTTGCCCTTCAACCGATTGCATCAACCTTGAAAGCTATCAAGCCCATCCCTTTCCTCGTTGTGGCCGTCGTGATGGCGACGGCACACGCGCAAACACCTGAGCGGTGGTTGCTGCCTGACCCAGATGAGATGATTAAGGCTTCCAATGTTCTTTGCATCGACCAAGCGAAGTCGACCCTGGTCGCGGGTTCACTTCGTGTACAGGGGCGCAGCAGGGCGGAAGTGCTTGCGCTGGTGCCCGAAGCTCCCAAGGCCCTGTCGTTGCGCGTAGTGAGCGCTATGCGAGAAAGCGTCGAAGATGCGTTCGATTTCCCCGACCTCTCCACATATACGCAGTACACGTTCCGCGCCGAGGCCTGCTTTCGGGAAACATTGGGCGGAGTGAGGATGCCACGCCTCGCAACAGTGCGGCCGCAGGTGGAGAAGTGTCAACAGCTTCATGGTCCAGAGAAGAGCAACGCGCTGTTTCAATGCATCCGTACCGTGGTTCGCAGCGCCGAGCCGCAGCAAT
>CAMATD010000107.1 GCA_945860785.1 Variovorax sp. YR752
GCGGCTTTCTCATGGGCGTCGATCGGCGCCCAAGTCGTCAGGCAGCCGAATGGCTCTTGATCCAGGCCACGTACTTGTCCATCCAGCCCTGCAGGAATTTCTTCGAGCCTTCGCTCCCGATGTGGCCCTTGTCGTCGAACAGGTCGTCCTTGGTCTGCAGGAACACTTCGGGCGCGCCCAGCGTGGGCACGTCGAGGTAGGCCAGGATGTTGCGCAGGTGCTGCTGCGCCAGCGCGGTGCCGATGGCACCCACCGAGATGCCGACCACGCCGGCCGGCTTGCCGCCCCAGGCGTTCTGGCCATAGGGGCGCGAGGCATGGTCGATGGCGTTCTTCAGCACGCCGGGGATCGAGCGGTTGTATTCGGGCGTGACGAACAGCAGACCCTGCGCCGCCGCGATCTCGCTCTTGAGACGCTTCACGGCAGGTGCCTGGTTGCCGTCGTCGTCCTGGTTGTAGAGCGGCAGGTCGTCGATGCGCAGGTGCTCGAAGGTGAAGTCCGACGGTGCGAGGTGTGCCAGCGCGAGCGCGAGCTTCTGGTTGAACGAATCCTTGCGAAGGCTGCCGACAACGACGGCGATCCGGGTCTGTGCCATGGGTGAAACTCCTGGGTGTGAAGTGGAAGTTCTGAAAGACGAACGCGATTATGCGAATCGCCCATGACCTTTTCTGGAAAAGCTCTTGCGCCGCCGCGCACCCTGCCAGATGCTGGAGCCCATGACCTTGTCCTCCCACCACGACGTCATCGTCGTCGGCCTTGGCGCCCTTGGCGCGGCCACCCTTTATCAACTGTCGCAGCGCGGCGCCCGCGTGCTCGGCATCGACCAGTTCGCGCCGCCGCACGACCAGGGCTCCTCGCACGGCGATTCGCGCATCACGCGCCTGGCTGTCGGCGAAGGCGACGAGTACGTGCCCTTCGTGCAGCGCTCGCATGCCATCTGGCGCGAGCTCGAAGCCCGCACCGGCAAGCCGCTGATGACCACCACGGGCGGCCTGATCCTCGCGCCGCGCGACCGCGTGGCCGAGCACCACGGCAAGTCCGACTTCGTGCGCCGCACCATCGCCTGCGCCGAGCGCTTCGGCATCGCGCACGAGGTGCTCGACGCGGCCGGCATCCGCGCGCGCTTTCCGCAGTTCAGGCTGCAGGGCGACGAGATCGGCTATCACACGAGCGCGATGCCGGCTTTGTTCGGCCTGAAGACGCCATCGCTGCGCAGCTCGCGGTGGCCCGCGCCTCGGGCGCACAGACGCGCACCGGCGAACACGTGCAGGCCATCGAGCCCGTGGGCAACGGCGACGCGGCCCGCGTGCGCACCGACACGGCCAGCTTCACGGCCGATCGCGTCGTGGTCGCGGCAGGTGCATGGTTGCCCGGGTTCCTCGGCCGGCAGGCCCGCGCCGACTGGCAGGCGAACTTTTCGGTACATCGGCAGGTGATGCACTGGTTCGACGCCGGCAGCGCCGCCGCCGACTTCGCACCCGGCCGCTTCCCCATCTTCATCTGGATGTTCGGCGACGGGCAGGAGGACTACATGTACGGCTTTCCCTCCTCCGACCCCGCGCAGCCCGCGCTCAAGGTCGCGACCGAGCAGTACGTGGCGGCCACCACGCTCGACACCATCGACCGCACCGTGAGCCCGGAAGAAACCGCCGCGATGTACCGCGACCGCGTCGCCGGCCGCTTTCCGCAGATCGACGGCCGCGCCCTCAAGGCACGCGCGTGCATGTACACGGTGACGCCCGACCGCCGCTTCGTGATCGATGCGCTCGACGGCCTGCCCAACGTGCTGATCGTCTCAGCCTGCTCGGGCCACGGCTTCAAGCACTCGGCGGGCCTGGGCGAAGCCATCGCCGAGCAGGTGCTGGGCCGCGCGAGCTCGCACGGCCTCGACCTGAGTCCTTTTGGCCGACAGCGGCTGCTGCTGGGGAAGGAAACTGCCTAGAGCGGCCTCGCGCGATCCCGGGCATCATCGCCTTCGATCTTCTTTTTCTGACTCGGGAGCGACGCGCGATGAGATTTCTGGTGGTGGGTGCCGGTGCACTCGGTGGTTACTTTGGCGGCCGTTTGCTGGAGGCGGGACGTGACGTTACTTTCCTGCTTCGTCCGCGCCGCGCGGCACAGCTCGCGAAGACCGGGCTGGTGATTCAAAGCCCCTTCGGCAACCTGCAGCTGCCGGCACCGCCGCACTTGCTGGCCGAAGACATCAAGACGCCATACGACGTGGTCGTCGTCGGCAGCAAGGCCTACGACCTCGATTCGACGATGGATTCGTTCGCACCCGCGGTCGGCCCGAACACACTGATTCTTCCTCTGCTCAACGGCATGAAGCACATCGACCGGCTGGTCGAACGCTTCGGCGAGGAGCGCGTGCTCGGCGGCCTCTGCATGATCTCCGCCACGCTCGACGACGAAGGCCGCGTGCTGCATCTCAACGACATGCACGGCCTGAGCTACGGCGAGCGCGCCGGCGGACGCTCGGCCCGCGTCGACGCCATCGCGGCCCAGTTCGCGGGCGCGAAGTTCGACGCCACCGCGAGCGAGACCATCGCGCAGGACATGTGGGAGAAATGGGTCTTCATCGCCTCGGCGGCGGGCCTCACGAGCCTGATGCGCGCGTCCATCGGCGACATCGTCGCAGCAGGCGGCCAGGACGTCGCACTTTCGATCTTCGACGAATGCTGCGCCATCGCCGCGCACAACGGCTTCGCGCCGCGCCCCACCGCCATCCAGCGCGGCCGCGCGGTAGTGACAACGGCCGGCTCGCCGATGACGGCATCGATGTACAAGGACATAGTCCGCGATGCGGCGGTCGAGGCCGACCACATCGTCGGCGACCTGCTGAGCCGCGCGCCCAAGAGCGATTCGCCCGTGCCCACGGTGCTGCGCACCGCCTACGTTCACCTCAGGCCTACGAAGCGCGGCGCGCCCGCGAGGCCGGCTGAGAACCCATGGCCGACGCGCTCGCCTTCCTCCACACGGCGCAGTCGCATGTGCAGACCTTCGGGCGCCTGGTGCGCGACATCGCGCCCGATCTCGAAGTGCGCCACCTGGTGATGGAGGAGCTTCTGTCCGACGCGCGCGTCGTGGGCATCGACAACGCAGCGCTGGTGAAGCGCGTCCAGCAGGCCATGCGCGAGGCGGCATCCGGCGGCGCCTTCTCGGCCCTTCGCATCGATCGGGCCATGGCCGACCGCGCGGTGCGCACGGGCCCGCGCGTGCTGATCGTCTCGGCGGCTACGCAAGCCGGCGTCGGTACCCGGCCGAGCGCGCTGCTCGTCGAAGAGGCATGGGCGCATTTCCAGGCCGGTGACACCGGGCGCTATGTGGAGACGCTGGCCGCGGCGATCCGTGGCGCGGTCGGAAAGGCCGATGTGGTCGTGCTGGCGCAGGCTTCGATGGCGCCGGTGACGCCACTGCTCGTCGACCTTGGCATCGATGTGCTCAGCAGCCCGGGGCTGGGTGTGGCGCATGCCGTGGCCACGTTGCGCGCCTCGCACTCGGCGTGGACCGCCGGAAGCGTGAGCACGCTGGCGGGGCCACAAGGCTGAACGTTGCTATTCAATGCCCTGCCCGGCTACTCCGACTTGAGAATCGTCTCCCCCGTCAACGCCCCCATGTCCCGGGTGTTGAAGCGATGCCGCTTCCAGCCCGCCCAGGTGCGCCGGAAATTCGCGAGCGAGATGCCGTAGTACAGCACCTTGAACATGCGCAGCGCGCCCCACATCGGCGTGCCCTTGTAGATGTCGCCGGCCAGGAGCGACATCAGCGCCTCCTTCACCCGGAACGGATTGCCCGGGTGCATGAACATGTCGCGGATGGTCGGGTTGGTCACGCGGTAGATGAACCACGAGTACTCGCGCGGCCCCTTGCGCATCATGGCCTCGAAGCCCTGGCGTGCTGTCGCCAGCTCGGCCGGCTGGTCGAGCGCCGTGGCCACCAGCCCGGCGCCGTCGAAGGCACTGTGCATGGCCAAGTACACGCCCGACGAGAACATCGGGTCGATGAAGGTGAAGGCATCGCCCAGCAGCAGGTAGCGGTCGCCCGTCGCATGCGTGCTCGAGTACGAGAAATTGCCCGTGGCGTGCACCGCGTCGTCGACCAGCGTGGCGCGCTGAAGGCGATCCACCAGCACCGGGCACAGCGCGATGGTGTCGTAGAAGAAATCCTTCAACGACTTGTCACGCGTCTTCAGGTAGTACGGCCAGCAGACCGCCCCCACGCTGGTAGTGCCGTCGGCCAGCGGAATGAACCAGAACCAGCCGTGCGGAAACCAGCAGATGCTGATGTTGCCTTCCTTCTTGCCCTCCAGCCGCTCGGCGTTCGTGAAGTGGCCGAAGACGGCCGTGCTGTTGTGGTCGGGGTTCTTTTCCTTGCAGCGGAATTTGTTGGCGAGCAGCGTGTCGCGCCCGGTGGCATCGACCACGAAGCGGGCGCGCCAGCTGCGCTTCGCACCGTCGTCCATCTCGGCCTGCACCGTCGCGCCGTCGGCATCGAACGCCACGTCGCGCACCTTGCAGCCTTCGATGGCCTCTGCGCCGCGCGTGGCGGCATTGCGGAACAGCAGCTCGTCGAGCTCCGAGCGGCGCACCTGCCAGGCGGAGTCGAGCGACTTGTCCCAGCCCTCGGCAAACTCCACGTAGCTGCGGTGCTCATGCTCGGGCGAGACGAACTCGATGCCGAACTTGGGCATGCCGATCTTCTCGACCTGATCACGCACGCCGAGCCTGTCGAACAGTTCGACGTTCGCCGGCAGCAGCGATTCGCCGATATGAAAGCGCGGGTGGTGCGCCTTCTCGAGCAGCACCACGTTGCGACCCTGTTGCGCCAGCAGGGCCGCCACTGTCGAACCGGCAGGGCCACCGCCGATCACCAGCACATCGCAGAACTCGTCGGTGCTCGGGTTGACTGGGGAAGCTTCAGTCGGGGACATTCAGGCCAGACAACATTGTTGACAATGTTGTACAGCATAACATCCCCCCCCGCTGCGCCCTCCGGCGCCCGCTACTTCAGTGCCATCGAGAACACATGAAGGACGCCGCCGTTGTCGGTCTGGAACGGCAGCGTCACGCTCTTGACGGAGCGGTGCTTGTCGAGCGCCGCGTCCCAGTAGTAGACATAGGCCTTGGTGGTGTCGGTCGCCCCACTCTTGCCGACGCGGTGGTCCGTCGTCAGCGCCACCTTGTTGTAGCTGCCGACCGTGGCCCTGCCGCCGTCCAGGGTCCAGTGGTCGAAGCGCAGGTCGAAGTGCTCCGAGGTGCCGTCAGCGTAGGTCACCGTCACTGTGCCGCTGGGCGCCGTCACTGTGCTGCGGCGCGCCGGCGATGTGTTGGTGGTGGCGCTCCCGAGCAGTGCCAGGGTTCCCGCGACCGGTGGCGTGGCGAAAGTGATGGTCTGCCCCTGGACAACCATGTTGTCGAGCCCTTCCTTGCCATCCGGCCACTTAAAGTCGATGCCGTTGAAGGACACGGTCCCACCCGGCGCCGCGCCGGCCGTGGCCAGGGCCTTCGCGGAATAGCTCCAGCCGCCCATGTCGAAGGTGTAGCCCTCCAGCTCCAGCTCCCGATCGGTTTTCTGGCCGTCGGCACCGATGCCGCTGTTGTTCAGCGCCGCGTCGAGGCTGTCGAAACCGTCGAGCCCGAAGGACGGCATGCGGGCGGCCGAGTCCTTGCCCCACTCGGATTCGCTGGCGGCCAGCGCGAAGCCCAGCGTCGATTCCTTCTTGAGGTCCGTGAGCCACACCCAGGGCGGGTCGGTGGCCTGTCCGTCGAGTTTCAGGCTCTGGATGTACGGATTGTTGCTGCCGGCGCCAGTGGCGTCGAGCGTGAGCTTCTTCGTGCCATCGGCCCAGCGGATCGCGACCTGGTCGAACATCGGGCTGCCGATGGTGAGGCCGCCGACCGACTGGATTTCCGGATAGAGACCGATGGCCGCCCACACATACCATGACGACACCGCGCCAAGGTCATCGTTGCCCGGCAGCCCGCCCGGCTCATCGGAGAACACCGTGTTGATCACGTCGCGCACCACCTTCTGCGTGCGCCACGGCGCGCCTGTCCAGTTGTAGAGCCAGGGCGTGGCGAAGCTCGGCTCGTTACCCATGTAGAAGTGCGGTTTTTTCATGCCGGCGTTCAGGTCCTGGAAGAACGCATCGAGCCGGGTGACCACCGCGGCATTGCCGCCGACCAGGTCGATCAGGCCGCGCGCGTCATACGCCGACATCCAAGTGTACTGCTCGGGATTGCCTTCCACCATATCTCCCTCTGCTAGCGGGGGGAAGTTCCAGGCTCCGTCGGCATCGCGCGGCAGCAGCTGCTTGCGTCCGGCGTTGAACTGGTTCTTCCAGTTGGCGGAGCGACTCAGGAACAGACGATGGTTCGTCGTGTCCCCCAGCGATTTGGCCAGCTGGGAGATGCCGAAATCGGCCGTCGCGAACTCGAAGGTGATCGAGCCGGCCCACCAGCCGGCGTCCTTGGTCACGTAGCCTTGCATCAGGTAGTCGTTCATGCGATCGGCGCCATCGCGCAGAAAGTCGCCGGTGCACTGTGCATCCACCTTGCTGCCCACCAGCGTCATGTGGCCGAGCGCTTTCTTCGCATCGAAGTTCGTGGCGCCGAAGGCGTAGGCACCCGTGACCGTCAGCACGCCGGAGTCGCCCGGCATGATGCCGGCGTCCACGTTGATGGGCGACCAGCGCGGGATGGCGCCGCACAGGTCGGCATCGTTGACCAGCGACTGCATCATGTCGGCGGCCTCTTTCGGATAGAGCATCGCGACCAGCGGCATCTGGCTGCGGTAGATGTCCCAGTTCGAGAAGTTGACGTACTGCGTGCGGCCGGCCTGCACCTTCTGCGTTTTCTGGTCGAAGCCGAGGTACTCGCCCGTCACGTCGCTGTTGATGTTCGGCGAGAGCAGCGAGTGGTAGAGCGCGGTGTAGAACTTGCGCTTTTCCGTCTCGGTGCCGCCGCGCGTCTGGATGGCGTGGAGGCGGTCGTTCCATGCGTCGGACGCGGCCGTGCGCGTGGCATCGAAGTCCCAGTTGGGGTTCTCCTGCTCGAGGTTCTTCCTCGCGTTCTCGCTGCTGACATAGGACAGGTCGATCCTCATCCGCACCGCCGGCTTGTCGTCGGTCGCGAACGTGACGCTCGCCTTGCCGCTGGTGATAGTGGCCGTGATCTCGCGGTCGAACTTCGCGTAGAAGTAGAGCGTGTAGGTCCGTGAATTGCAGAAGTTGCTGCCGACGGTGGAGCCCGAGAGTCCGTCCTTGCCTTCGAGCCGGATGGCGCCGCTCGTGTTGGCGATGGTGTTGCTGCGGGTCGAGTCGATCACCAGGTACGGCGTCGTGCTGGCGCTGGCAAGGGCCGACTGCGCCGGATAGGTGAAGCGGCCGAAACCGGTCTTGGCGGTGGCTGTCAGCTCGGTGGTGATGCCGTCGTTCAGCTTGACCTTGTAGTAACCGGGGCCTGCCTCTTCGTTCTTGTGATCGAAGTTCTCCTTGGCGCCGACGCCGACCGAGGCGGGATCGAAGGTCGGCATGATCGGCAGCTCGCCCTCGTTGCCGCCGCAGCCCGCGCCGCTCATCTGCGTCAGCGGAAAGCCGGTGATGGTCTTTTCCGTGTAGATGTAGCCCGCGAGCTTGTTGCTTCCCCTCGGCGACATCGGCGTCCACTGCACCATGCCGAAAGGTGTCGTGGCGCCCGGAAAGGTGCCGCCACGCGTGCCGTCGGAGACGGGGTCGGAGGGGGTTTGACAGAGTCGGCCGTACCGACGAAGGGATTCACGTAGCCGGTCAATGCCTGCTTGGTGAAGACGTCGGGTGGCGCTTCATTGCCGCCGTTGCCGTTCCCGGCGGTTCCGGCCCCACTGCCAGCGCCATTGGCCGCCGGCCCAGGATTGCCCTGAATCCCGAGCATCGCCAGGTCCAGCCCGCCGCCGCCGCAACCGAAAAGCGACGCTGCCCCCAGGGCGACTGCGAACGCCCCTGCCCAATGAATTTTCACGATCGTTCCTCTCCTGAATTTTTTGATGACAAAGCGCAAGGAGCGCCGCTCAACCCGGCGACGCTGTCGCCTTGGTGTAGTCCGCAGCTGGTCCCGAAGGCGGCGTCAATGCCGGATCGGAAGCCCAATCGGTGGGTGCCGGCGACAGCTTGTAGGTGAGCGTTCCGCCATCCTTGATCTTGTCCAGCGGCAGCCAAGATCCCGCGTAGGTCGTCCCGTTCAGCTTCATGTCGCTGATGTAGCGCACATCATCGAGCAGCGCCTGCCGGTCGGCTTCGATCCGCAGCTTCTTCCCGTTGCCCAGCCAGAGGGTCATGCCCGAGAACTGAGGTGTCGATACCGCAAGGCCCGGCGCCGACGGAATCACGGGGTAGAGGCCCATCGCCGCCCACACGAACCAACCCGAGGTCGCGCCCATGTCGTCGTTGCCCGGCAGGTCACCTGCTTCCAGTGAGAAGTTCTTTCGCAGGATGACTGGAATGATGTACTGCGCGTACTTCGCCGAGCCGATCCAGTTGTAGGCCCACGGCGTCTGGAAGGCCGGTTCGTTGCCGATGTAGTAGCGGCTGGAACCTTCCCCGCCATTCAGGTCCTGCCCACTGGGCTCGACGCCCTTGAGCGGATCCGTCGAATCCAGCTGGAACAACTGGCCGAGCCGTTGGAGAGCGCCGTCCTTGCCGCCGAGCTTGTCAACGAGGCGGGTCCAGTCGTAGGCAAACGTCCAGATGTAGTTTTCCTCGGTCGATTCATGGAAGTCGCCGGCCCCATCCCATGCACCGTCGGCGCTTTTCGATGCCAGGGACTTGGTGGTGTCGCTGAAGATGTTCTGCCAGTTGCCGGCTCTCTTGAACACCTTCTGGATCACGCTCTGGTCCGTGGCCCGGGTATCGGGAAACGCATCGAGAAAGGCACCGACCGAGCGGTCCGTGGTGATCGCTTCGAGGGTCGTCGACGTGGGATGGTCATACCCCCTGTCGGACGGGATCCAGCCCAGGCTGATGTAGTCGGCCCGGCTGTTGTCAGGCTTTGCGATCGCGAACTTGTCGTTGCATTGGCTGTTCGCATCGCCGACCGACTGGAGCATGAATTTCCGCGCCGTCTCGAGATCGAATTTCCTCGCCCCGAACAGGTAGGAGCCGGCGACCACCGTGGGCGCATGGTCGCCGTTCATCGGCGTGGTGTCTTCGCTGCCATCCACCCAGTGGGGGAAGGCACCGCATTGCTGCGCATCGGCCACCAGCGACTGCATCATCTCGCTGGCTTCGTCCGGTGCGATCAGCGCCAGCAGCTGGGCCTGGCTGCGGTAGGTGTCCCACATCGAGAAGCCGGAGTAGTGGGTCTTGTAGCCCGCGTCCTTTCCGTCGACCTTGAACTTGTAGTTGGTGACATTCTCGTTCGCCCTGTCGGGCAGCACGCCGTTGCTTTGCGTGATGTCGACCTGCTTCATGCTGCGGTAGTCGCCATTGACGTCGCTGTAGACGGTCGGGCCGCTGTAGACCCGGTAGAGGGCCGTGTAGAACTTCTTCAAGTTGTCGGCGGCTGCGGCTTTCTTCTTCGCATCCAGCTTGTCGAGTTCGCCTGCCTTTGCGAGATCGAGCTGAACGACGTTGAGCCGGCTGTTCCAGTTTTTTTCGGCCGCGACCTGGACCGTGCCGAACGACCAGTCCGCGTTCTCGGCCTCGAGGTTCTTCTGTGCGTTGGCGATGCTGACCGAGGAGATCCCGATCTTGACCTGCACCGACAGGTCCGCATCGGCCAGGTCGAATTGCAGGATCGCCGCCTTGCCCGAGATGGTGGAGCTTGCCTTGAGTGGCTTGTCGAAGGTCGCGTAGTAGTAGACCGGCTGCTTCCAGGTGCCGCCGCAGAACTCGTTCGCGGCCGCCTTTCCGGAGACGGATTTGCCATCCGCACTCAACGCGATGTCCGTCAACTGGGGATAGGAAACGCCGCCCTGGTTGGGGTTGTTCCGGGCGGAGTCGATGACGAGAAAAGCCTTGTTCTTGTCCGCATAGCCGATCTTCGCCATGCCGGTGCGCGTCGTCGCGGTCAACTCGCTCGTGATGCCGTTGTCGAACTTCACCTTGTAGTAGCCGGGTGTGGCTGCCTGGTTCGCTTTGGCATAGGAGACGCCACCCGATGAAATCCCCGTATTGGTGTCGTTCGGCAGGATGGCCACCGCTCCCTGCCCCCTGCAGCCGGGACCGTTGAGGTGGGTCATGCTGAAGTAGCGGATGCTCGTATCGTCGTCGTAGTAGCCGCCCGAGCCGTATCCCCAGGGCTGTCCGCTGCCTTTCGTCTCGGGCCCGAAGCTCACCATGCCAAATGGCGTCTGGGCACCCGGATTGACGTTGCCGGAATGGCCGCTTCCGGTGTCGGATTTCGTCGTCCCGACAAACAGGTTGACGTACGTTGTCAACAACGGAATATCGACCCGTTGCTCCGGCCTCGGCGTGGGGTCCGTCGCGCCGCCGTTCGAGGTCGTTGTCGTGCCGGTCGCCGTCGGGACCGTGAAGCCCCCCGAACTGCCGCCGCCACAACCCAACAACACCGACGCGACGACCAGCCCCGTCGCGAGGCTCTTGCATGCGCTCTTCTTTTTCACGTTGTCTCCCTTGCTGCTTGCACATCGCCCACGGTCGGGGCGCCAAACGGCCGCAGTGTATGTACGACCCTTGTGCAAATTCGCTTGTGATTTCCCGGACGAAACACGGCGTTGGCAGAGCAACAAGCCGGCGATTTGCGCAAGGTCTGCTAAGCGGCGACGGCCCGATAGCGGCACACTGGCGGCCATGAAAACCCGGCGTGCCGAGCAGAACTACAGGGAGCGCGTGGCACGCGTCGTCGCGGCCATCGTGGCCAACCCGATGGCCGAACACCGCCTCGAAGACCTGGCGCAGCTGGCGCATTTCTCGCCCTTCCACTTCCACCGCATCTACAGCAGCATCGCCGGAGAAACCGTGGCGACCACCGTGCGCCGCGTGCGGCTGGCGCTCGCCACGCAATTGCTGACGCAGGGCGACCGGAGCATCACGCAGGTGGGACTGGCGGTGGGCTACGAGAGCCCGCAGGCGTTCACGCGCGCCTTCGGTCAGTTCGCCGGACAGTCGCCGCGCGAATTCCAGCAGCAGATGCGCGGGGCGATTCTCGACACCGGTCTCGCGCTCCAAGGCAGGGGCGGCGATGCGCCGCCACTTGTGCGCATCGTCGAGCGCCCCGTGCAGTCAGTGCATGCGCTGCGCCATCGCGGGCCGTTCTCCACCATTCCCCACACCCACCGGCGACTGCGCGCGCATACCGGCACACGCACCGTCTCGGACTGGCTCGGCATTTCCTGCGGCGACCCCGATGTTCCGTCCGACTTCCGCTACTACGCCGCAGTGGCATCACCCGACCCCTGGCTCGCCGACGATGCGGAGGTCGAAAGGATGGAAATTCCGGGCGGCCTCTACGCCGTGCATTGCCTCGCGGGTCCATACACCCGCATCAATGCCGCGGTGCGCGCGCTCTACGCGCAATGGCTGCCCGACAGCGGCTACGAGCCGGACGACCGCCCCACGCTGGAGCACTACCTGAACTCGCCGCGCAAGGTCGCACAGGCCGCACTGCGCACCGATCTGCTGATTCCCATCCGACCGGCAAATTGACATTCGACGACCTTCACGCAGGATTCGCCATGCCCCTCCTTCGCTTGCTCTTCCTTGCTGCTTTCTGCCTCTCGGCGACATTCGCCCAGGCCGCGGGCTTCAGCGTCATCGAGATACCGGCAGACCCGGAAGGACCAGCGCTGCGCGGCGCCGTGTGGACACCCTGCGCCGCGCCGGCCAGCGAGATCAAGCTCGGCCTGTATGCGATGGCCGGGGTGCGGGACTGCCCGATCGCAGCGAGCGACCGGCTGCCGCTGGTCGTGTTGTCGCATGGGTACGGCGGCTCGTTCCTCGGCCACCACGACACGGCAGAAGCGCTGGCCAATGCGGGTTTCGTGGTCGCGGCCATCAACCATTCGAGCGACAACTTCCAGCTCCGCGGCGGCCCCAACGACAGGATCTCGGCACTCGCGACGCGGACCACCGACATCAAGCGGCTGATCGACTACATGCTCGCGCAATGACCCGCGCATGCCAGGCTTGCCGCCGAACAGGTCGGCTTCTATGGTTTCTCCAGAGGTGGCTACACGGGCCTCGTGCTCGCCGGTGCCCGTCCGGATTTCGAACGGCTCCCGCCCCTGCCCTCATCCCCTTGCGTATCGGCGCCCGAAAGCCCGGCGTGTGGACAGGTTCGCCAGAGATTTCAGCAGCTCCTCGCCTTGCCGCTGGCCCATGACACCCGCATACGGGCGGCCGTGATCGCCGACCCGCTCAGCATGGTTTTCAATGCCGAGGGTCTGAAGAACGTGACGATTCCGATCCAGCTCTGGGCCTCGGAGCGAGGTGGCGACGGCGTGCTGCCCAAGGATGTGGATGCTGTGCGGCGCGGCCTCCCTTCGCCGTCCGACTACCGGGTGCAGTCTGGCTCCGCGCACTTCGCCTTTCTTGCGCCCTGCTCTGCGGCACAGGCGAAGGAATTACCCGAGATCTGCAATGACGCACCGGGCTTCGACCGCGTGGCGTTCCACGACAAGCTGAACACCGAGGTGCTTGCCTTCTTCAGGCAGCACCTCGGGCAGGCATCGAAGCCTTAACCTGCGCGCCGCTGCCCCGCAAGGCGCCGCACCACCGTCACCAGGCGATCCACTGCGTCGAAGGTGTTGTAGAACGCGAGCGAAGGCCGCACCGTCGTCTCCACGCCGAAGCGTCGAAGGATCGGCTGCGCGCAATGGTGACCCGTGCGCACCGCAATGCCTTCGTCGTTCAGCGCATGGCTCACTTCCTCGGTCGTGTAGCCATCGAGCACGAAGGACATCACGCTGGCCTTGTCGGCCGCAGTACCGATCAAGCGCACACCCGGAATCGCACCGAGCTGCTGCATGCCGTACACCAGCAGCTCGTGCTCGTAGCGCGCGATGTTCTCGATGTCGACCTTGTTGACGTAGTCGATCGCAGCGCCCAGGCCCACCGCATCGGCGATGTTGCCGGTGCCGGCCTCGAACTTGTTCGGGATCGGCTGGAACACGGTCTTCTCGAAGGTCACGTCGGCAATCATGTTGCCGCCGCCTTGCCAGGGCGGCATGTCTTCGAGCACTTCGCGCTTGCCCCAGACCACGCCGATGCCGGTCGGGCCGAACACCTTGTGGCCGGAGAACACGAAGAAGTCGGCGCCGATGTCCTGCACGTCGACCCGCATGTGCGAGACCGACTGCGCGCCATCGACCAGCGCCTTGGCGCCGGCACGGTGGGCCAGCTCGACGATCTCCTTCACCGGCACCACGGTGCCGAGCGCGTTGGAGACTTGCGTGACAGCGACGATCTTGGTGCGGTCGTTGAGCAGCTTGCGGTATTCGTCGAGCAGCACCTGGCCCGAATCGTCCACCGGAATCACGCGCAGCTTCGCGCCCTTGGCGGCGGCGAGCTGCTGCCACGGCACGATGTTGGCGTGGTGCTCGAGGTTCGAGACGATGATCTCGTCGCCCTCGCCCACGTGCTGCCCACCCCAGCTCTTGGCCACGAGGTTGATGGCCTCGGTGGTGCCGCGCACGAAGATCACTTCTTCCACTTCGGGCGCGTTGATGAACTTGCGGACGCGCTCGCGCGCACCTTCATACGCATCGGTGGCGCGTGCCGCGAGTTCGTGCGCCGCGCGGTGGATGTTCGAGTTCTCGTGCTCGTAGAAGTACGCGATGCGGTCGATGACCGACTGCGGCTTGTGCGTTGTCGCAGCATTGTCGAACCACACGAGCTGCCGGCTGTGCACGCGCTCCTGCAGGATCGGGAAATCGCGGCGCACGGCGTTGACGTCGAACGGCGGATGCTGGCCGCTGCCGGCCAGCGGCACGGCGTCGAGGCCTCGCGGATCGGGCTTGGCCGGCGTGACGAAGCCGCTGGGCAGGCGCACCGCATCGACGAAGTAGAACTGCGCGTCGCGGCCGGCTGGTGCCGAAGGCGGGCTCGGCGGCAATGCCGGCTGAGCCACTGGCGCTGCAAGGCCAGCGAACGGGTCGTGAATGGCGACGCCATCGCTGCCCCCCGCCGTCGGATGACCGTAGCTGTTGTTCAGGAAGTAGAAAGGCGATGCCGCCGCTTGCGGCGCCACAGGCGCATGGACCTGTTGCGGCACGCCCAGCACCGTGCCACCCAGGCGCGGCTCGAAGGCCGGCGCCACGGACAGCACACCGTCAGGCACGCCATTGCCCGCCACCGCATGCGGCAGCAAGGCCGGCGCACGGTTGGCCAGCGAAGGCAATTGGGTCGGCGATGCCGGCAACACATTGGCGCCCGGGATCTGCCCTTGCGGAATCGGCGTGCCCGGCACGCTCGGCCCGAAGCCGGCAGGGCTCACCAGCGGTGAACCCGGCGGCGCGACATTGGCGGGGAACTGCGCGCCCGGCACCAGCCCGCTCGCCACGCCGGGCAATGAAGCCGGCGGCGTGCCCGGCAGCGCGGAGAACATGGCGCTCGCCATGTGCGCGAGGATGGCCGGGTCGAACGGCGCCTCGCCCGGAGTCGATGGTGTACTCACCGCGGCTGACTTGTAGGTGTCGGCGTAGTCGTGGTACTTGCCGATTTCCACATCGTCGAGCACCGCCAGCGCATCGGTGGTCAGCACCGCGAGCGAGCAATACAGCGAGATCAGGTACGACGCGATCGCATGGTTGTTGATGCCCATGAAGCGCACCGACAGCCCCGGGCTCTGCTCGCCCGAGAGACCCGGCTGGAACAGCCCCACCACGCCCTGGCGCTTGTCGCCCACGCGCAGCAGCAGGATCTTGCTCTTGCCATCGGCCACCGGCACCTTGTTCGACGGAATCAGCGGAATGCCGCGCCAGGTGATGAACTGCGAGCCGAACAGGCTCACAGTCGGCGGCGGCGTGCCGCGGCGCGTGGCTTCGCGGCCGAAGGCGGCAATCGCGAGCGGGTGGGTCAGGAAGAACGCGGGCTCTTTCCACACCTTGGTCAAAAGCTCGTCGAGGTCGTCTGGCGTGGGCGCGCCGGTCAACGGGAAGATGCGCTGCTCTTCGCTCACCTGGGCCAGCAGGCCGTAGTCGGGGTTGTTGATGAGCTCGCTCTCCTGGTTCTCCTTGATCGTTTCGATCGTGAGGCGCAGCTGCTCCTTGATCTGGTCGTGCGGGCTGCTGTAGAGGTCGGAGATGCGGGTGTGCACGTCGAGCACGGTGCTCACGGCGTTGAGGTAGTGCTCGCGCGGCTTTTCTTCGTAGTCGACGAAGGTGTGCGGCAGCTGGTTTTCTTCTTCGCGCGAGGTGCAGGTGACCTTGATCGACTCGGGGTTCTTGACCTTGTTGACACGGTAGATGCCCGCTTCCACCGGCACCCATTGCAGCAGGTGCGTCAGCCAGCGCGGGCTGATGGTTTCGAGTTGGGGGACTGTCTTGGTGGCATTGGCTAGCTGGCGTGCGGCGTTGTCGCCAAGGGCGGTGGTACCACCGACTGTTGCGCTCATGAGGAAAGGCTCCGTGGACTAGGGGTGAAAACGAAAGTGGCCGCCAGTGTCCGGCGACCAAGGGTTTCCCCTCAACAGGCTATAGCCGCCAAGTTGATCCGACGCGCGAGGCGCGAGGCGCGAGGCGCGAGGCGCGAGGCGCGAGGCGCGAGGCGCGAGGCGCGAGGCGCGAGGCGCGAGGCGCGAGGCGCGATTGCTCGAGCTGTTCGCAGCACGCGAGCAGGTTCACGATGTTGATCCCCAGTGCGGTCGCGAGCTTCTGCGCGGTGACGATCGACGGGATCACGCGGCCGCGTTCGACCTCGCCGACATAGGAACGATTGAGGTCCGAGCGCTCGGCGAGCTGTTCCTGCGACCAGCCATGCGCCTCGCGCAGCTGGCGCACGGTGACGCCGAAGTCTTCGACAAAGGCCTTCATGGTGCGCTCGCTTTCGGTGCATTCTGCAAACTGGCCTGCGTCACGCTGGCGCCCGGCTTCACGTCGTCGGTGATCCAGACGTTGCCGCCGATGACCGCGCCCTTGCCCAGCGTCACGCGACCGAGGATGGTCGCGCCTGCGTAGATCACCACGTCGTCTTCCACCACCGGATGTCGCGGCAGGCCCTTCTGCAGATTGCCCTCGGTGTCGGTGGGAAAGCGCTTGGCGCCGAGCGTCACGGCCTGGTACAGGCGCACGCGCTTGCCGATGACCGCCGTTTCGCCGATCACGACACCCGTGCCGTGGTCGATGAAGAAGCCCGCGTCGATCTGTGCGCCGGGGTGGATGTCGATGCCGGTCTGGCCGTGCGCCAGTTCGGCCACGATGCGCGCCAGCAGCGGCAGGTCGAGCTTGTAGAGCTGGTGCGCGAGGCGGTGATGGATCATCGCGAGCACGCCGGGGTAGCACAGCAGCACTTCATCCACGCTGCGTGTCGCGGGGTCGCCCTGATAGGCCGCGAGCACGTCGCTGTCGAGCAGACTGCGCAGGCCCGGCAGCGCGTTTGCGAACTGGCGCACGGCCTCGGTGGCGATGTCGTCGATCTCGCTCGCGGGACGCGGCTGGAGGCGCGCGTTGAAATTGAGTTCCAGGCGCGCCTGGAGCAGCAGCGCCTGCAAGACTGCGTCGAGCGTGTGGCCGACGTAGAAGTCCTCGCTCTCGTGGCGCAGGTCCGGCGGGCCGAGCCGCATCGGAAAGAGCGCGCCCTTGAGCGACTCGACGATCTGCGTGAGCGCATCGCGCGACGGAAACTCGCGCGCACCGGGCTCGCGCGAGCGCCGCTGCGAATCGCGCCACTCGTCGCGAACGCCATGGAGCGCGCGCACGATGTCGCTTACCTCGAAATGGGCCATTTGTTTTTTCCTCCCTGAGATGTTTTGGAATTGGGGTGTCAGTCCTGGACCCAAGGCAGCTGGTGAAAGCGCCAGCCGTCTGCACCACCCCGGTGCTGGCGCTCGTCGATCTCACCCTCGAAACCTTCGAGCACGTTGAAGACGTTCGTGAAGCCGGCCTTGGCCGCGGCCTCGGCAGCCAGCGCGGAACGCTTGCCGCTGCGGCACAGCAGCAGCACCACGGCGTCCTTGCCGCCATCCTTGGCGAGCTTGGCCTCGAGTTCGCGCACGCAACGCGGATTGCGGGTGAGCGCCGTGCCCGTGGCCCAGGACACATGCAGGCTTTCGGGCACATGCCCACGAACTTGCGTTCTTCGCCCGAACGGACGTCCACAGCGCGGCCTGGCCTTTTTGCACCAAGTCCCAGGCCACCGGCGGCGTCACGCCGCCGGCATAGGGCCAATTGCTTTCGGCGGCTTGGGCGCGCGCCTGTTCAAGTGCTTCGGGCAAGACGAGTTCTTCAACTTCCACTGACATGCTGTGCGGCTCCTGTTGTGCGTTGGAATTCGCCTTTGATGGCGATAACTACCACTGTAGGAGCGCCACCGCCAAGCTCCAACGACTGAAAAGTCGATTCTTAACAACCAAGCGTTGTATAGGGCCTGGGCTTGGGGGCGCGTGTGTTCGGGGCGCGTGCACAGGACACCGGGTACTCCCCTCCGCGAATGTCCCCCGCTTCGCTCCTCCTTTATTTCGCTGCGCAGAGCACACCGCCGGCGTGATCGTTCAGAGCACTGATTGATCAGCCGCAAACCAGCAGTGTGCCTTCGTGCACAGGGCACCGGGTACTCCCCGCAGCGAAATAAAGGAGGAGCGAAGCGGGGGACATTCGCTTCGCTCCGCACAC
>CAMATD010000108.1 GCA_945860785.1 Variovorax sp. YR752
TGGCCGCCTTGCGGGCCGCAACGCGCATCGCGTCGGTGTCGTTGAACTCCGTGACCACGCAGTGCGAAGGCACCTTGCCGTAGGCGTGCGCCGCCGAGGCAATGGCCAGCTTGGCGCGCACCACCAGCGGGTGGGTGAACTGCCCGGCCGCGCCCATGCCGTCAGCCGGGATCGCACCGGCATGGGCCGACACGAAGTCCATCAGGCCGAAACTGAGCGACTGCACGCGGGGATGGGCGGCGATCTCGAAGGCGTTGTGCACCGCCAGGGGCGACTCGATCAGCACATGCAGCGGCAAAACATCGGCATCCGCCGCCTCGAGCGCCGCGACAGCCTGCAACACATCGGCCACCGATTCGACCTTGGGCACCATCAGGTGGCTGAGCCGCTGACCGGCACGCCCTGCAATGGTGATCACGTCGCCAGCGAAGGCCGGGTGGTCGACCGGGTGCACGCGCACGCCGACGCGCATGCCGGGCTTGGCGGCCAGCGCCAGCTCGGTGACGAGCGCAGCATGCTCTGCCTCGCCGCCGACCGGGGCGCCGTCTTCGCAATCGAGGGTGACGTCGAACACGCAGGCGCCGAACTCCTCGGCCATCTCGGCCTGCAGCGCCAGGCTCTTCTTCATGCGCGCTTCGACGCCGCTGTAGTGGTCGCACACGGGCAAGGTCACGGCGCCGGCTTGCGCGCCGAGCAGCACTTCACCCGGGTGGACGGCCTTCGTCATGCTTTTTTCTGCGCCACGATGAACATGCGCGGGAAGGCGAGCAGCCGCTTGCCGTCGGTGCGTGCCGGATAGGCCTCGTTCACGCGGCGTTCGTATTCGGCAAGGTAGCTCGCCTGCAGGTCGGCCGGGAGCCGGTCGACGAAGGGCTTCAGGCCCGTGCCGCGCACCCATTCGACGATGGCCGCGGCATCGGCCATGCGGTGCTGGTAGATCGTGTGCCAGACATCGACGTTGGCTGCATGGGGCGCCAGCAGGTCGTAGTAGCCGCCGAGCGGCAGCAGCTGGGTGCGCAGCTTGTCGGCATCGCCGATAGGCTCGGCCCACGGCGCTTCTGCCGCCAGCGCGCGCATCAGGCGGTGCGTGGGCTCCTGGCGGTTGTCGGGCATCTGGACGGCGAGCACGCCGCCCGGGGCCAGCGCGTCGAACAGGCGCGGGATCAACTTTTCGTGATCCGGCACCCATTGCAGGGACGCGTTGGCATAGATGAGGTCGGGCGCTTGGTCTTGCGGCGCCCAGGTCGCGATGTCGCTCAACACGAAGCTGGCTTGCGGCAGGCGCTCGCGCGCACTGACCAGCATGGCTTCGGAGTTGTCGGTCCCGAGGACTTGCGCCTTCGGGAACCGGTTGACCAGCAGCTCGGTGGAGTTGCCCGGCCCGCAACCGAGGTCGACCGCACGGATGGCCTCGGCCAGAGGCACCCGCGCCAGGAGTTCCGGTGCGGGTCTTGTGCGCTCGTCCTCGTAGCGACGGTAGAGCGCGGGGTTCCAGTCGAGCATGCTGGCGGCCTTGCTTAGAGCAGGTGGGCCACGCCGGCTTGTTCGCCCTGGAGCTCTTCCAGGGTCTTGTTGATGCGTTCCTGGCTGAATGCGTCGATCTCGAGGCCTTCGACCAGCTTGTACTCACCGTTTTCGCAGGTGACCGGGAAGCCGAACATCGTGTCCTTCGGAATGCCGTACTGGCCGTCCGACGGAATGCCCATCGTGACCCACTTGCCGTTGGTGCCCAGGGCCCAGTCGCGCATGTGGTCGATGGCGGCATTGGCGGCCGAGGCAGCCGACGACAGGCCGCGTGCTTCGATGATGGCTGCGCCGCGCTTGCCGACGGTCGGCAGGAAGGTGTTGGCGTTCCATTCCTGGTCGTTGATCATCTTGGCGACGCTTTCGCCGTTGATAGTGGCGAAGCGGTAGTCGGCATACATCGTGGGCGAGTGGTTGCCCCAGACGGTGAGCTTCTCGATGTCGGCCACGGGCTTGCCCGTCTTGGCAGCGATCTGGCTGGCAGCGCGGTTGTGGTCCAGGCGCAGCATGGCGGTGAAGTTCTTGCGCGGCAGGTCCGGCGCGCTCTTCATGGCGATGTAGGCGTTGGTGTTGGCCGGGTTGCCGACCACCAGCACCTTGACGTTGCGGCTGGCGACGGCGTTCAGGGCCTTGCCTTGCGCGGTGAAGATGGCGCCGTTGACGGCCAGCAGCTCGGTGCGTTCCATGCCGGGGCCGCGGGGGCGCGAACCGACCAAGAGGGCGTAGTCGGCGTCCTTGAAGGCGGTCATCGGGTCGCCGTGGGCTTCCATGCCGGCCAGCAGCGGGAAGGCGCAGTCGTCGAGTTCCATCATCACGCCCTTGAGCGCCTTCTGGGCCTTCTCGTCGGGGATTTCGAGCAGTTGCAGGATGACCGGCTGGTCTTTGCCGAGCATTTCGCCGGAAGCGATACGGAACAACAGGGCGTAACCGATTTGACCGGCGGCACCGGTGACGGCAACGCGGACGGGCTTTTTGCTCATGGGAAAACTCCAGAAGGTGATGAAACGGTGTCGGCGCTCTCGTGGGGCGCCAAGGGTCCAACGGGGGAAACAACGTCCCGCGGCGCGAGACCGGCCCGCATTTTAAGCCGATTCAATGAGCCTCGTCTTATGTCTTATATAAGATAGCCTCGGGGGCGACGCCACGGCGCATCCCCACCGCTGCCATGAACACCCCCACCGCCCTCGACGAGCCCACGACGCCGTCCTTCAGTCCGCTCTACCAGCAGATCAAGACATTGATCCTGCAGAGCCTGCAGGCGGGCGAGTGGAAGCCGGGCGAGCCGATCCCGAGCGAGATGGACCTGGCCGTGCGCTACCGCGTGAGCCAGGGCACGGTGCGCAAGGCCATCGACGAACTGTCGGCAGAAAACCTCGTGGTACGGCGCCAGGGCAAGGGCACCTTCGTCGCCACGCATGCCGAGCAGCATGTGCAGTACCGCTTTCTCAAGCTCGTGCCCGATGCCGGCGACCCCAGCATCGAAGGGCCGGCGGAACGCACCATCGTCGACTGCAAGCGCCAGCGCGCATCGGCCGACGTGGCACGCGCCCTGGGCCTGCGCACCGGCGATGCCGTGCTGCAGGTGCGGCGCGTGCTCGCCTATGCGGGCGTGCCGACCATCCTCGAAGACCTCTGGCTGCCCGGCGCGCCCTTCAAGGGGCTCACGGCCGAACGGCTGCGCGCATGGCCCGGCCCGATGTACGCGCTCTTCGAAACCGAGTTCGGCGTGCGCATGGTGCGCGCCGAAGAAAAAATCCGTGCAGTGCTGCCCGATGCGGAGCAAGCTGCGCTGCTCGCGGTAACGCTGCAGATGCCGCTGCTCAGCGTGGAGCGCGTGGCGCACACGTACCACGACATGCCGATGGAGCTGCGCCGCGGGCTCTATCGCACCGACACGCACCACTATCGCAATCAGCTCGGCTGAAAACGCATCGACATGGACCATCGGCCGAACCGCCCCGCAGCACCCGCACGCCGCGCGCAACCTGCTACGAAGTCAATAGCATCCGACTGTCGCAGTGCGCCGACTCGGGTGCCGCCGATGCGCGATGGTGCATTGCAATAGAATTTTGCGTTGTTTGCATTTCCGCAGAAGAAACAAAAGCGTTCGCTCTCAGAACAAGCCAACAAGTCACAAAGCCACGAAAGCATCCCCTCAATGACAGAGCTTGCAACTCCCCCCCGGCCACCGCGTCGCGAATTCCGAAACATCAATGCGTTCACCGATCTCACGACCTACCGGCTGCCGCCGGCCGGCATCGTGTCGATCCTGCACCGCGTCAGCGGCATTCTCATGTTCCTGCTGCTGCCGTTCATCATCTGGATGTTCGACACCTCGCTCTCCTCGGACTATTCGTTCGCCAAATTCAAGGCCGCATTTAACAGCGGCCTTGGTTTCGTTCCGGGATGGTTTTTCAAGCTCGTCGCGCTGGCACTGATCTGGGCCTACCTGCACCACTTCATCGCGGGCCTGCGCCACCTCTGGATGGACGTGAGCCATGCCGCGGTGACCAAGGAATTCGGTCACACCTCGGCCGTCTTCACGCTGGGCGCAAGCATCATCCTCACGCTGGTGCTCGGCGCCAAGCTGTTCGGCTTTTACTGAGAAGGAGCCCACCATGTCTGTGAACTACGGCTCCAAGCGCATCGTCGTCGGCGCTCATTACGGTTTGCGCGACTGGCTCAGCCAGCGCATCACGGGCGGCCTGATGGCGCTCTTCACGATCGTGCTGCTCGCGCAGTTGATCTTCACGCGCGGCCCCATCGGCTACGACCTCTGGGCCGGCATCTTCGCCGCGCAGTGGATGAAGGTGCTGACCTTCTCGGTGATCGTCGCCCTGCTCTATCACGTGTGGGTCGGCATGCGCGACGTGTGGATGGACTACGTCCAGCCCGTCGGCATTCGCCTCGCCCTTCAAATTTTCACCATCGTCTGGCTTGTCGGTTGTGCGGGTTGGGCCATTCAAGTGCTTTGGAAAATCTGACCCCCCCATGACCTACACAAAAGAACAAATCACCAAGCGCAAGTTCAACGTCGTGATCGTCGGCGCCGGCGGCGCCGGCATGCGCGCCTCGCTGCAGCTCGCGCGCGCCGGCCTCAACGTGGCCGTGCTCTCCAAGGTGTTCCCCACCCGTTCGCACACCGTCGCTGCACAGGGCGGCGTGGGCGCATCGCTGGGCAACATGAGCGAAGACAACTGGCACTACCACTTCTACGACACGATCAAGGGCTCCGACTGGCTCGGCGACCAGGACGCGATCGAGTTCATGTGCCGCGAAGCCCCGAAGGTCGTGTACGAGCTCGAACACTTCGGCATGCCCTTCGACCGCAACCCCGACGGCACGATCTACCAGCGCCCGTTCGGCGGCCACACGGCCAACTACGGCGAGAAGCCCGTGCAGCGCGCCTGCGCCGCAGCCGACCGCACCGGCCACGCCATGCTGCACACACTCTACCAGAAGAACGTCGAAGCCCGCACCCAGTTCTTCGTCGAGTGGATGGCGCTCGACCTCATCCGTGACGACGAAGGCGACGTGGTCGGCGTGACCGCACTCGAAATGGAAACCGGCGACCTGCACATCCTGCAGGCCAAGACCGTGCTGCTGGCCACTGGCGGCGCGGGCCGCATCTTCCAGGCCTCGACCAATGCCTTCATCAACACCGGCGACGGCCTCGGCATGGCGGCGCGCTCGGGCATTCCGCTGCAGGACATGGAGTTCTGGCAGTTCCACCCGACCGGCGTGGCCGGTGCCGGCGTGCTGCTGACCGAAGGCTGCCGCGGCGAAGGCGCCATCCTGCTCAACAGCAACGGCGAACGCTTCATGGAGCGCTATGCGCCCACGCTGAAGGACCTGGCACCGCGCGACTTCGTCTCGCGCTCGATGGACCAGGAAATCAAGGAAGGCCGCGGCTGCGGTCCCAACAAGGACTACGTGCTGCTGAAGCTCGACCACCTCGGTGCCGAGACCATCCACAAGCGCCTGCCTTCGGTGTACGAAATCGGCGTCAACTTCGCCAACGTCGACATCACGAAGGAACCGATTCCTGTCGTGCCCACCATCCACTACCAGATGGGCGGCATCCCGACCAACATCAACGGCCAGGTCGTCATCCAGAAGGGTGAAGAGAACAGCGCCGTGGTGAACGGCCTCTACGCGGTCGGCGAATGCTCCTGCGTGAGCGTGCACGGTGCGAACCGCCTGGGCACCAACTCGCTGCTCGACCTGCTGGTGTTCGGCCGCGCGGCCGGCAACCACATCGTCGAGTTCAACGACAAGCTCAAGGAACACAAGGAACTGCCGAAGGACGCGGCCGACCGCACGCTGGAGCGCCTGAACCGGCTCGAATCGACCACCACCGGCGAATACGCGCAGGACGTGGCCGGAGAGATCCGCGCCGTCATGCAGCAGCATGCCGCCGTGTTCCGCAAGCAAGCCTCGATGGACGAAGGCGTGGTCAAGATCGCGGCCGTGCGCGAGCGCGTCAACGCGATCGGCCTGAAGGACAAGTCCAAGGTGTTCAACACCGCCCGCATCGAAGCGCTGGAAGTCGACAACCTGATCGAAGTGGCGCAGGCCACCATGGTCTCGGCCGCCGCCCGCCGCGAATGCCGCGGCGCCCACACGGTGGAAGACTACGAACGCCCGGCGGACGATCCGGTCGCGCCGCTCGGCCGCGACGACGTCAACTGGATGAAGCACACGCTCTGGTACAGCCAGGACAACCGCCTCTCGTACAAGCCGGTCAAGCTGCAGCCGCTCACCGTGGCCTCGGTTCCGCCGAAGGTCCGCACGTTCTAAAACGGCTCACAGTCAGCTCATAAAAAGCATTCACAAGGTCACTACGATGAAGCGCACATTCCAGATCTACCGCTACGACCCGGACAAGGACGCCAAGCCCTACATGCAGACGGTCGAAATCGAACTCGACGGCCATGAACGCATGCTGCTCGACGCCCTGATGAAGCTCAAGGCGCAGGACCCCACGCTGTCGTTCCGCCGCTCCTGCCGCGAAGGCGTCTGCGGCTCCGACGCCATGAACATCAACGGCAAGAACGGCCTCGCCTGCCTGACCAACATGCTCACGCTCAAGGGCACGATCGTGTTGAAGCCGCTGCCGGGCCTGCCGGTGATCCGCGACCTGATCGTGGACATGACGCAGTTCTTCAAGCAGTACAACTCGATCAAGCCGTACCTGCAGAACGACACCGTGCCGCCCGAGAAGGAACGCCTGCAGTCGCCCGAGGAGCGCGAAGAGCTCAACGGCCTGTACGAGTGCATCCTGTGCGCGAGCTGCTCCACGAGCTGCCCGAGCTTCTGGTGGAACCCCGACAAGTTCGTGGGCCCGGCCGGCCTGCTGCAGGCCTACCGCTTCATCGCCGACAGCCGCGACGAAGCCACCGCCGAGCGCCTGGACAACCTCGAAGACCCGTACCGCCTGTTCCGCTGCCACACGATCATGAACTGCGTGGACGTGTGCCCGAAGAGCCTGAACCCCACCAAGGCCATCGGCAAGATCAAGGAACTGATGGTGCGTCGCGCCATCTGACCTTTTCGCCAGAAAGCACACCATGCCCACCGCCGCCGCCCCCGAAGCACCGCTCAGCGAACGTGCGCTGAGCAAGCTCAAGTGGCGCTGCCGGCGCGGCCTGCTCGAGAACGACCTGTTCATCGCCCGCTTCTTCGAGCGGCACGAATCCCACATGACCAACGGTCAGGCGGGAGCGATGGAGACATTGATGGACCTGTCGGACAACGACCTCCTCGACCTTTTGCTACGCAGGAAGGAGCCCGAGCCCGCATGGGCTGGGGCCGAGGTGGTCGCATTGCTGCAGTTGATGCGCACCGACGGCGCCCAGCGCCCTGCAATCTCTCCTTCGTCCTGAATCCTCCTCTGAAAGAAAACCGAAATGAAAGCATCCGATACCAAGGCCACGCTGTCGTTCAGCAACGGCGGCGACAACGTCGAACTGCCGATCTACAAGGGCACCATCGGTCCCGACGTGATCGACATCCGCAAGCTGTATGCGCAGACCGGCATGTTCACGTACGACCCGGGCTTCATGTCGACGGCGGCTTGCCAATCGGCCATCACGTACATCGACGGCGACAAGGGCGAGCTGCTGTATCGCGGCTACCCCATCGAGCAGCTCGCAACCAACTGCGACTTCCTCGAAACCTGCCACCTGCTGCTGTACGGTGAACTGCCGGACACGGCCAAGAAGGCCGGCTTCACCAAGCTCGTGACCAACCACACGATGGTGAACGAGCAGATGCAGTTCTTCCTGCGAGGCTTTCGCCGCGACGCGCATCCGATGGCCCTCATGACCGGCCTGGTGGGCGCCCTGTCGGCCTGCTATCACGACAGCACGGACATCAACAATCCCGCGCACCGCGAGATCGCCGCGATCCGCCTGATCGCGAAGATGCCCACGCTCGTGGCCATGGCCTACAAGTACACGATCGGCCAGCCGTACATGTACCCGAAGAACGACCTGAGCTATGCAGGCAACTTCCTGCACATGATGTTCGCCACGCCATGCGAAGAGTACAAGGTGAACCCGGTGCTCGAGCGCGCGCTCGACCGCATCTTCATCCTGCACGCAGACCACGAGCAGAACGCCTCGACCTCGACCGTGCGCCTGTGCGGCTCGTCGGGCACCAACCCCTTCGCGGCCATCGCAGCCGGCGTGGCCTGCCTTTGGGGCCCGGCCCACGGCGGTGCCAACGAAGCGGCGCTCAACATGCTCTACGACATCCAGCGGGAAGGCGGCGTGGAGAAGATCGGCGAGTTCATCAAGAAGGTCAAGGACAAGAACTCGAACGTCAAGCTCATGGGCTTCGGCCACCGCGTGTACAAGAACTACGACCCGCGCGCCAAGCTGATGCAGGAAACCTGCAACGAAGTGCTGACCGAGCTGGGCCTGGAGCAGGACCCGCTGTTCAAGCTCGCCAAGGAACTCGAGAAGATCGCGCTGGAAGACGAGTACTTCGTGTCGCGCAAGCTCTACCCGAACGTCGACTTCTACTCGGGTATCGTGCAGCGCGCCATCGGCATCCCGATGCCGCTGTTCACCGCGATCTTCGCGCTGGCCCGCACGGTCGGCTGGATCGCCCAGCTGAACGAAATGATCGGCGACCCCGAGTACAAGATCGGCCGCCCGCGCCAGCTGTTCGAAGGCTCGCCCAAGCGCGATGTGAAGCCGATCACGGCACGCTGAGCACCGGTCGCATTCCGACCCGGAAAAAGAGCTGCCTTCGGGCAGCTCTTTTTTGGGCCCGAGAATGGCGCTGCATCCCGCTTTTCGCGGGATGCCATGCCAACCCTTTGAACGAAGGAGAAATAGGAACGCCTGCTTTTCGACACGCAACCCAATGGCTTACAAGCGCACTGATTGGCGCCGCAGCAGCCCTCATGGTCGGCTGCGCCACAGCCGACACGCTTCCATCGTCCTCCGCGTCGGCGGAGTCCTTTGGGCCCCGACACCAGATCGCGCCCAAGGTCCTGATCATCAGCATGTTCCTGCCTGAAGCCCAGGTGTGGTTCGAGCCGCTGAAGCTGACGCGCGAGATCAAGGTTCCGGGTCTGTCAGCCGAGAATCCGCTGGTCCGGTGCAACGCCGATTCGGTGTGCCAGGTCACCACCGGCATGGGTCACACGAATGCCGCGGCCTCGATCACCGCGCTGGTCTTCAGTGGAAAGTTCGATCTTTCGCGGACCTACTTCCTGGTCGCCGGCATCGCCGGTGTCGACCCCAACGTCTCGACCATCGGCTCCGCCACATGGGCCCGGTTCCTAGTCGACTTCGGCATCGCGCACGAGATCGATGCGCGCGAAATGCCCTCGGGCTGGCGCTCCGGCTATTTCGGCATCGGGGCCAAGGACCCGGATTCGAAGCCCACCTTCGAATACCGGACCGAAGTCTTCCGCCTCAATGAAAAGCTGCTGCAGAAAGCCTTGAAGCTGTTGGCCTATGCGCCATTGATCGACAACGACAAGGCTCGCGCCTACCGCGCGCAGTACCTGGAACCGGCCGCCAGGGCACGTCCGTCGGTGCTGCAGTGCGACACCGCCGCCGGCGACACCTACTGGCACGGCAAGTACCTGGGCGAAACCGCCACCCATTGGGTTTCGCTCCTGACCGATGGGCAGGGCAAGTACTGCACCACCCAACAGGAAGACAACGCCACCTATGAAGCATTGAAGCGAGGCGCCGATGCCGGGCTGCTCGACCTGCAGCGCGTGGCGGTCCTTCGCACCGCCTCCAATTTCGACCGCCCGCATCGGGGGCAGACCGCGTACGCCTCGCTGCAGGCCGAATCGGGCGGGTTTCCGCTGGCCACCGGCAACCTCCTTATCGCGGGCCGCCCTCTGGTCGATGCGATCGTCGGCAACTGGACGGTCTGGAGCGCAGGGCCGCCCACAGACTGACCTGACGAAACCGGCTCGTCGCGAGACGGCAGCAAGGCCATCGCATATCGCGATGGCACCGCCCCTGAAACAAGGAGAAAATAGCCCACTCATCGCCAGACGCGATGCCCAAACCCCATGAGCACGTCCGAACGCAACTTTGCCCGCCGCATCGACCTCACGTCGCTGCAGCTGTTCGTGGCCGTGTGCGAACTGGGCAGCATCGGCCGCGCGGCGGAACGCGAATTCATCGCGGCCTCGGCCATCAGCAAGCGCCTGTCGGACCTCGAAGCCACGCTCGGCACCACCCTGCTCTACCGCCATGCGCGCGGCGTCGACCTCACGCCCGCCGGCGAAAGCCTGCTGCACCATGCCCGCTCGGTGCTCTACAGCCTCGAGAAAATGCAGGGCGAGCTCAGCGAATACGCCGACGGCGTGCGCGGCCATGTGCGAGTGTACGCCAACATCTCGGCCATCGTTCAGTTTTTGCCCGAAGACTTGGGCGTGTTCACGCGTGCCCACGAGGCCATCAAGATCGATCTCGAGGAGCACCTGAGCAGCGAAGTGATCCGCGCGGTGCAGGAAGGCGCGGCCGACCTTGGCGTGTGCCACGTGGCCGGCGGTGCGGGCGAGTTGCAAAGCCTGTCGTACCGGCACGACCGCCTGGCGCTGATCGTTCCCACGGGCCATGCGCTGGCATCGCAAGACGCCATCGACTTCATCGACTCGCTCGACTTCGACCACGTCGGCCTGCACACCAACAGCTCGATCTACGTCGCGATGCACGAGGCGGCCTTGAACGCCGGCCGCAGCATCAAGCTGCGCATCCACGTCACGGGCCTGGACGCCATGTGCCGCATGATCGAAAACGGCCTGGGCATCGGCGTGATGCCCCAGCGTGCCTTCGAACTCATGCAGAACGGCATCGGCCGCGGCCTCGTGAGCGTGGCGCTCAACGACGCCTGGGCGGCACGCGAAATCCGCCTGGTGGCGCGCGACTTCTCCACCCTGCCGGTGGCGGCGCGCTCGCTGGTGAACCATCTGCACGCGGCCGCCGATTCGGCGGGTGCCAACGAACAACTCGCGGCCTGAAAACGAATTTGCAGCCGCATCGACAGACAATCCATTTCCCCACGAAAGAAGAGACCGACATGGCACGCACGCTCTACGACAAGATCTGGGACGAACACGTCGTCCACACCGAAGAAGATGGCACCGCCATCCTCTACATCGACCGCCACCTGGTGCATGAAGTCACCAGCCCGCAAGCCTTCGAAGGCCTGCGCGTGGCCGGCCGGAAGCTCTGGCGCATCAGCTCGGTCGTCGCCACGGCCGACCACAACACGCCGACCACCGGCTGGGAGCGCGGCTACGAGGGCATCGCCGACCCGACCAGCAAGGAGCAGGTCACCACGCTGGACAAGAACATCGCGGAATTCGGCGCCGCCGCCTTCTTCCCGTTCCTGAGCAAGCGCCAGGGCATCGTGCATGTGATCGGCCCCGAGTCGGGCGCGACGCTGCCGGGCATGACTGTCGTCTGCGGCGACTCGCACACCTCCACGCACGGCGCTTTCGGTGCGCTCGCGCACGGCATCGGCACCAGCGAGGTCGAGCACGTCATGGCCACGCAGACGCTGCTGGGCAAGAAGGCGAAGAACATGCTCGTGAAGGTCGAAGGCAAGCTGCCGTTCGGCTGCACCGCCAAGGACATCGTGCTCGCGATCATCGGCAAGATCGGCACTGCCGGCGGCACCGGCTACACGATCGAATTCGCAGGCTCGGCCATTCGCGACCTCAGCATGGAAGGCCGCATGACGGTCTGCAACATGGCCATCGAGGCCGGCGCGCGCGCCGGGCTGGTGGCGGTCGACGAGAAGACCATCAGCTACGTCAAGGGCCGCCCGCTCGCGCCCACCGGCGTGGAATGGGACCAGGCCGTGACCTACTGGCGCACGCTGCAGTCCGACCCCGGCGCGGCCTTCGACGCCGTGGTCGAGCTCGACGCCGCGCAGATCCAGCCGCAGGTGACCTGGGGCACCTCGCCCGAAATGGTGGTCGACATCAACGGCCGCGTGCCTGATCCCGACAAGGAAAAGGACGCCAGCAAGCGCGGCGCCATCGAGCGCGCGCTGGTCTACATGGGCTTGGAGCCGAACAAGGCGATGAACGACATCTTCATCGACAAGGTGTTCATCGGCTCGTGCACCAACAGCCGCATCGAGGACATGCGCGAAGCCGCTGCCGTGGTGAAGAAGCTCGGCCAGAAGGTCGCGAAGAACGTCAAGCTCGCGATGGTCGTGCCCGGTTCGGGCGTGGTGAAGGAACAGGCCGAACGCGAAGGCCTGGACCTGATCTTCAAGGCCGCGGGCTTCGAATGGCGCGAGCCCGGCTGCTCGATGTGCCTCGCGATGAACGCCGACCGGCTCGAGCCGGGCGAGCGCTGCGCATCGACCTCGAACCGCAACTTCGAAGGCCGCCAGGGCGCCGGTGGCCGCACCCATCTCGTGAGCCCGGCCATGGCCGCCGCCGCCGCCGTGCACGGCCACTTCGTCGACGTGCGCACCTTCGCCTGATCTGGAGACATCACATGCAGAAATTCACTGTGCACAAGGGCCTCGTGGCCCCCATGGACCGCGAGAACGTCGACACCGACGCGATCATTCCGAAGCAGTTCCTCAAGTCGATCCGCAAGACCGGCTTCGGCCAGAACCTGTTCGACGAATGGCGCTACCTCGACGCCGGCTTTCCGGGCCAGGACCCGGCAAGCCGCAAGCCCAACCCCGACTTCGTGCTGAACCAGTCGCGCTATGCCGGCGCCTCCGTGCTGCTGGCGCGCAAGAACTTCGGCTGCGGCTCGTCGCGCGAGCATGCGCCGTGGGCACTCGACCAGTACGGCTTCCGCGCGATCATCGCGCCGAGCTATGCGGACATCTTCTTCAACAACAGCTTCAAGAACGGCCTGCTGCCGATCGTGCTGCCCGAGGCGCAAGTGGCACAGCTGTTCGACGAGACCTTCGCCTTCCCGGGCTACACGCTGACCATCGACCTGGAGCGCCAGGTGGTCGTGAAGCCGGACGGCGGCGAGTTCGCCTTCGACGTGCAGGCCTTCCGCAAGTACTGCCTGATCAACGGGCTGGACGACATCGGCCTCACGCTGCGTCACAAGGACAAGATCAAGGCCTTCGAGACCGAGCGCCTGGCGAAGAAGCCCTGGCTCGCGCACACGATGATCTCCTGATCGCCCGCATCATTTCCGTATTCAAACCTCAGACCAACTTATGAAAATCGCAGTTCTCCCGGGTGACGGCATCGGCACCGAAATCGTGGCGGAAGCCGTCAAGGTGCTCAACGTGCTCGACCTGAAGTTCGAGATGGAGTCGGCACTGGTCGGCGGCGCGGCCTACGAGGCGCACGGCCATCCGCTGCCCGAAGCTACCCTCAAGCTTGCGAAGGAATCCGATGCGGTGCTGTTCGGCGCGGTCGGCGACTGGAAGTACGACAAGCTCGACCGCCCGCTGCGTCCCGAGCAGGCTATCCTGGGCCTGCGCAAGAACCTCGGCCTGTTCGCCAATTTCCGCCCGGCCATCTGCTACGAGCAGTTGGTCGACGCTTCGAGCCTGAAGCCCGAACTGATCTCGGGCCTCGACATCCTGATCATTCGCGAACTGACCGGCGACATCTACTTCGGCCAGCCGCGCGGCCGCCGCACGGCCGTCGACGGGCACTTCCCGGGCGCCGAGGAAGCCTTCGACACGATGCGCTACTCGCGCCCCGAGGTCGAGCGCATCGCGCGCGTCGCCTTCGAAGCGGCCCGCAAGCGCAGCAAGCGCGTGACCAGCGTCGACAAGGCCAACGTGCTCGAGACCTTCCAGTTCTGGAAGGACATCGTGACCGAGATCGGCAAGGAGTACCCGGACGTCGAGCTCGACCACATGTACGTCGACAACGCGGCCATGCAACTCGTGAAGGCGCCCAAGAAGTTCGACGTGGTGGTCACCGGCAACATGTTCGGCGACATCCTCTCGGACGAGGCCGCGATGCTCACCGGCTCCATCGGCATGCTGCCGTCGGCCTCGCTCAATTCGAGCAACCAGGGCCTGTACGAACCGAGCCACGGCAGCGCGCCAGACATTGCCGGCAAAGGGGTTGCCAATCCTCTGGCCACAATACTGTCCGCTGCCATGATGTTCCGCTTTTCACTCAACCAAGCCGAAGCTGCCGACCGTATCGAGTCGGCGGTCAAGGACGTGCTCGCCTCCGGGCTGCGCACGGGCGACATCTGCTCAGAAGGTACGAAGCGCGTCGGCACCCGCGAAATGGGCGACGCGGTCGTTGCAGCAATCACCAAAAAGACGATTACCGGCTAACCGCAGCCCGCTTCGTCACGCCCCTCCCCGGCTCGACAAGTCGGGGGCAAGAAAAGACAACTTTTTCTTTTTTCAAAAGGGCAAACTAAAATGGCGAACGCATCTCAACCTCTGGTCGGCCTCGTAGGCTGGCGCGGCATGGTCGGCTCGGTCCTGATGGACCGCATGCAGGCCGAAGGCGACTTCGGTCTCATCGAGCCGCTTTTCTTCTCGACCTCCAACGCCGGCGGCAAGGCCCCGGCGATGGCCAAGAACGAAACCGCGCTGAAGGATGCGAACGACATCGACGCACTGAAGAAGTGCGACATCGTCATCACCTGCCAGGGCGGCGACTACACCAGCGAAGTGTTCCCCAAGCTGCGCGCAGCCGGCTGGAGCGGCCACTGGATCGACGCCGCCTCCACCCTGCGCATGCAGGACGACGCGATCATCGTGCTCGACCCCGTCAACCTGCCGGTGATCCAGAACGCGCTCACCAACGGCGGCAAGAACTGGATCGGCGGCAACTGCACCGTGAGCTGCATGCTCATGGGCGTGGGCGCCCTCTACAAGGCCGGCCTGGTCGAGTGGATGACCAGCATGACCTACCAGGCAGCCTCGGGCGGCGGCGCGCAGCACATGCGCGAGCTGCTGACCCAGTTCGGCACGATCAACGCCGAAGTGCGCGCCCTGCTGGACGATCCCAAGTCGGCCATCCTCGAAATCGACCGCAAGGTGCTGCACAAGCAGCAGAACCTGAGCGCGGCTGAAACCGCCAACTTCGGCGCCCCGCTTGGCGGCTCGCTGATCCCCTGGATCGACAAGGACCTGAGCGACGGCATGTCCAAGGAAGAGTGGAAGGCCGGCGCCGAAACCAACAAGATCCTCGGCCAGGGCGCGGGCTTCGGCACCGCCGCCGTGCCGGTCGACGGTTTCTGCGTGCGCATCGGCGCCATGCGCTGCCACAGCCAAGCGCTGACCTTCAAGCTCAAGAAGGACGTGCCCGTGGCCGACATCGAAGCGCTGATCGCCGCGGACAACCCGTGGGCCAGCGTGGTGCCGAACACCCGCGAAGCGACGCTGAAGGACCTGACGCCCGTGGCCGTGACCGGCACCATGAACATCCCGGTCGGCCGCATCCGCAAGCTGGCAATGGGCCCAGAATACGTCGGTGCCTTCACCATCGGTGACCAACTGCTGTGGGGTGCCGCGGAACCGCTGCGCCGCATGCTGCGCATCCTGCTCGAAGCCTGATGCAGGCTGCTCAGGCCCTTTTGAAACACGAATTGTTGCCTTATGGCAACACAAGATGTGATCGTAAGTATGCGCGCACTGTGATAGAACAAGCGCATTGCCTTGTCAGTGCCCAGTGATGATGCTAACGTCCTCTTACAAATTCTGGGCCTGAGCCGCCCCTATCAGCATGACAAGACATCTGTTGCCCGCGGCCCGCCCATCGGCCGCTCGCCCCTCTCTGCCATCGAACGGCTGGCGCCTTTCCATCCTGGGTGCGGCGGCAGCCGTGGCCCTGGGAATCGCCAGCACCGACGCCAGCGCCTTCACGCTGGGACAGTTGAAGGTGCAATCCGCGCTGGGCGAACCGCTGCGCGCCGAGATCGACGTGACCGAAATTGCCGCGGCCGAAGCGGACGGTCTGAAGATCAACATCGCCACAGCCAAAGCCTTCAAGAACGCAGGCATCCCGTACAACACGGCATTGAGCGACGTCAAGGCGACGCTGCAGCGCCGAGCAGGCGGCCAATACGTGGTGCGCCTGAACGGCAGCCGTCCGCTGAGCGACCCGTTCGTCGACCTGCGGCTCGAAGCCAATGGTTCGTCGGGCCGCATCGTCCGCGACTACACGGTGCTGCTCGATCCGCCGGCCACGCGCCAGGCGGCCAGCACGCCCGTCACCCCGATTGCGCCACAGATCAGCACGCCGGTCGAGCGCCCAGCCGTCGCTGCCGCCCGAGCACGCCGTGAGCGGGCAGCCGCCGCGGCGGCTGCTGCGCCTGCAGCACCGGTCACCGCTGCGCCAGCTGCGGCATCCCCGGCACCTGCCGCAGCAGCACCGGCTCGCGCCAGCGCTGGCGGCGAACAGGTCACGGTGCAACGCGGCGATACCGCCAGCAAGATTGCCGGTGCCCACAAACCGGCCGATGTTTCTCTCGACCAGATGCTGGTCGCGCTGCTGCTCGCCAACCCCGATGCGTTCATCGGCGGCAACGTCAATCGCATGAGGGCCGGCGCCGTGCTCGACCTGCCGGGCTCCGCCGAAGCGAGCGCCGTTCCGGCCGCGGAAGCGCGCCGCACGGTCACCGCCCAAAGCCGCGACTTCGGCAGCTACCGCCAGCGCCTGGCCGAGAACGCGCCGACGTCGAATGTGGCCGCTGCCAGCCGCAAGGCTACGGGCAAGCTGCAAGCCAACGTGGAAGACCGCAACGCCGCGGCCCAGGCGCCCGACAAGCTCACGATCTCGCAAGGTGGGGCCTCCGCCCGTGCCGCCGACGAAAAGGTCGCACAGACCCACCAGGCGCAGGACAGCAACAACCGCGTTGCAGAGCTTTCGAAGCACATCAACGATCTGAGCAAGCTCAAGTCCGGTGCAGGGTCGTCGGCACCAGCAGCTGCGGCGGCACCCGCGCCCGCAGCGCCAGGAATCCCGGTTCCGACCCCAGTCCCCAGCGCGACGACGTCGCCTGCCGCCGCGAGCCCGGCAGCTCCCGTGGCTGCACCAGCCCCGGCCCCCGCGCCTGCCATTGCAGCCGCACCCGCTGCAGCAACGCCCAGCGCAGCCCCGACACCCGAGGCAACGCCGGCGCCTGCCGCCGCTGCACCTGCAGCAGCAGCGCCTGCTGATGCCGCCGCGCCTGGCGCATCCGCCACCGACGCCGCGGGCGCCCCCGTGGCAGCAGCCAGTGCCGCAGTCGCCGGACCGGCGTCCGCACCGAAACCGGTGGTCAAGGCAGCACCTCCGCCGCCGGAACGCAGCTTCTTCGAAGAACTGCTCGACAACCCGCTGATGCTCGCCGGCGCGGCGCTGATCGCACTGCTGGTCGGCTTCCTGCTCTGCCGTGTGCTGGGTCGCCGGCGCGAGGAGATGAGCGAAAGCGTGTTCCTCGAAAGCCGCATCCCGAAGGACTCCTTCTTCGGCGCCAGCGGTGGCGAATCGGTCGACACCAAGCACCGCGGCGATTCCACCGTCTCGTCGCTGTCGTACTCGCCGAGCCAGCTCGATGCGGGCGATGTCGACCCCGTGGCCGAAGCGGACGTCTACCTGACCTATGGCCGCGACCTGCAAGCCGAGGAAATCCTGCGCGAAGCGCTGCGCCTGAACCCGGACCGCACCGCCATCCACCTCCAGCTGCTCGAAATTCACGCCAAGCGGCGCGATGTGCGGGCCTATGAAGGCCTGGCCACCGAAGTGCACAAGCTGACCGGCGG
>CAMATD010000109.1 GCA_945860785.1 Variovorax sp. YR752
GTGGCCATCCTGTGCGGCATCGGCGTGACGACGCTGTTCGGCCTGCTCAACGGTTTGCTGGTCACGCGCATCAAGCTGCCGCCTTTCATCGTGACGCTGGGCACGCTGAACATCGCGTTCGCGATCACGCAGCTGTACTCGTCCTCGCAAACGATCACCGACCTGCCCGCCGGCCTCACGGGGCTGGGCACCACCTTCACCATCGGCAGCGCCGAAGTGGCGTGGGGCTCGGTGCTGATGGTGGTGCTCTACGGGCTCGCGTGGTTCGTGCTGCGCGAGACGGCCGCCGGCCGGCACATCTATGCGGTAGGCAACAACGCCGAGGCCACGCGGCTGGTCGGCATTCCGACGCAGCGCGTGCTGCTCGGCGTCTACGTGGCGGCGGGTGTGCTCTACGGCATCGCCTCGCTGCTGTCGGTCGCGCGCACCGGCGTGGGCGACCCCAACGCGGGCCAGACCGAGAACCTCGACGCCATCACGGCGGTGGTGCTCGGTGGCACCAGCCTGTTCGGCGGCCGCGGCATCGTGCTGGGTTCGCTGATCGGCGTGCTGATTGTGGGCGTGTTCCGCAACGGACTCACGCTGATGGGCGTGTCGTCGATCTACCAGGTGCTGGTGACGGGCGTGCTCGTGATGCTCGCGGTGGCCGCGGACCAGCTCTCGCGCAAGGGGGCACGCTGATGAACACCGTGGCAAACCCGAAGATCGTGATGCAGGCCAAGGGCCTGGTGAAGCGCTATGGCCAGGTCACCGCGCTCGACGGTGTCGACTTCGAACTGCGCGAGGGAGAAATCCTCGCGGTGATCGGCGACAACGGCGCGGGCAAGTCCTCGCTGATCAAGGCGCTCTCGGGCGCGGTCGTGCCCGACCAGGGCGAGATCCTGCTCGACGGCGTGCCGGTGCATTTCCGCAACCCGCTCGATGCACGACGTGCGGGCATCGAGACGGTCTACCAGGACCTGGCCGTGGCGCCCGCCATGACAATCTACGAGAACCTCTTTCTCGGCCGCGAGCTGCGCCGCCCCGGCTTCCTGGGCAATGTGCTGCGCATGCTCGACAAGAAGAAGATGCTGCTCGAAAGCATGGCCCGCATGTCGGACCTGAAGGTCGGCATCCAGTCGATGACGCAGGCGGTCGAAACGCTCTCGGGCGGCCAGCGGCAGTGCGTGGCGGTGGCGCGCAGCGCGGCCTTTGCGCGGCACGTGGTCATCATGGACGAGCCCACCGCCGCGCTCGGCGTGAAGGAGGGCAACATGGTGCTCGAGCTGATCCGCCGCGTGCGCGATCGCGGGCTGCCCGTGGTGCTCATCAGCCACAACATGCCGCATGTGTTCGAGGTGGCCGACCGCATCCACGTCGCGCGTTTGGGCCAGCGCGCGGCCGTGCTCAATCCGAAGAACATCAGCATGAGCGACACGGTGGCCGTGATGACCGGCGCCATGACCGCCGATCAGCTGCCCGCGGAGGCGCATGCCTGATGCAGAAGCCACTGCGCGCTCGCCCGACCTGTTGCGCCCGCGAGGCTCCAACCAGGTCGGCATGCGCCAGTTCAACGAGCGCGTGGTGCTGCAGGCACTGCGCGTTCACACCAGCCTGCCCAAGGCCGACCTCGCTCGGCTGACCGGGCTGAGCGCGCAGACCATCGGGCTCATCACCGCGCGGCTCGAAGAAGACCAGCTGATCGTCAAGCAGAGCCGCGTGCGCGGCCGCATCGGGCAGCCCTCGGTGCCGCTGGCGCTGAACCCGGATGGCGCTTTTGCGATCGGCATCAAGGTCGGCCGGCGCGGCGCGGAATGGCTGCTGATCGACTTCACCGCGCAGGTGCGCGAGCGCCATGCGATCAGCTACGACTTTCCGGATGCGGACGAACTGCTGCCCGCGATTGCGCAGCACATCCACCGGCTGCGGGACGGACTGGGCCCGCTCGCCACACGCAATGTCGGCGCGGGTTTGGTCGCGCCGTTCCAGCTCGGTGGCTGGCACCGCACGCTGGGGCTCTCGAAGGCGCAGTCGGACCTCTGGAACCAGATGAACCTGCTGGCCGAGGTGAAGGCGCGCACCGAGGTGCCGGTGAGCTTCGCGCGCGACACGGTCGCTGCCTGCGTGGCCGAGCTGGTCGGTGGGCGCGGGCACGACCTGAAGAGCTTTCTCTACATCTTCGTGGACACCTTCGTGGGCGGCGGGCTGGTCATCAACTCGCACCTGCACACGGGCACGCACGGCAATGCGGGGGCGCTGGCTTCGTTGCCGATGCAGTCGGCGCGGGCCGGTCAAGGTGCAGCGGTGCCACCGCAGGTGATGGCCGAGGCGTCGCTCTGGGAGCTGGAGCAGCGCCTGCAAGGCGAAGGGCTCAGCCCCACCGCCGCTTATGACGACCGCGCGTTGCAGGCGCCCTTTGCCGCCGCGACGCAGACCTGGCTCGGCTCCGCATCGCTGGCATTGGCGCACGCCATCGTCAGCAGCACCGCGATGCTCGACCTTGCCGACGTGGTGATGGATGGGTCGATGTCACGTGCGTTGCTGCAGGCGTTGCTCGACCAGACCCGCGCCGCGCTGGCGCAGTGCAACTGGGAAGGCCTGTGGCCGCCGCAACTGCACGGGGGCAGGGTAGGGGCGCAGGCGTGTGCGCTGGGCGGCGCGATGCTGCCGCTGCATGCCAACTTCGCGCCGGACCACGATGTGTTTCTGAAGGCGGCCTGAGAGGCCGGCCTCAGGCGCTCACAGCCTCGCCGCTGCGTGCAGGTTGCGCGGCAATCTCAGCGTGCTCGCGCTTGCACCCTCGGGGCAAGGCCCATCCGAATAGACAGCATCGCCCTCGGGCATGACGCACTTTTGCACCTCGACGAAGGCGGGCGCTGCCTTGGCGGTTGGCTCTGCGGGGGCGATCACCGGGGCCTCGAAGGTTGCGTTTGCCAGCGGCGCGCGATGGGGTGTCGGTGGGGCTGGTTTCTCGGACGTGCGTGTCGTCGCACCCTTGGCCTCGACGTAGGCTGGCATGACCGCAGGCGGCAAGGCGTGCGCGCCGCGCTCTCGTGCACCAAGTCTTTCAATGTCACATAGAAGAGAGACACCGCCACCAGCGCCACGGCCAGGCACGGTGCCCAGTACCGTTCGGAGCCGAAGCGGGATGGGGGCGCGGCGGCCCGCGAGTTCAGCGCCGCGGCCATGCCCAGCCCCCGGTCTGCAATGCCCCCGCGAGCTTCGCGATGCCACCGGTGCCGCTCGCAGCCCGCCCGATCAGCGCGCCGCCGGCTGCGCCAGCGGCGATGCGCAGGAGGAACGACCGGCTGCGGCCCACCGCCAACAGCAGCAGCACGCCGGCGCCGAGGACGACGAGGTGCTCGCCGGGGTAGTCGGCGCGCGCGGCATCTACTTGCTTGAACTTGTCGATCGACTGTTCCAGGCTCATGGCTGAAGCTCCCAGTGGGTGTTCAGCCATTCTTGGTGGCAGGCGCCGAGCACCGTTGTAGGCCTGCGCCATGCGCCGTGACGGAATCCGTCTCGAAAACGCCGCGGATAAAACCGCACCGTGGGCCGGGTGTCTCGATAATGCGATCCCCTTGTCGAGAACCGGGAAAAAATGAGTGCCGCAGATTTCCTTTTCGCCCCCGAGGTGCAAAAGCTCTTGATGGTCGCCTACGCGGCGCCCGACCAACAGTTTTCGTCCAGCGAGCTGGCCCAGCGTTCGAAGCTCGATCCCGACGATGTGACGCGCACCCTGGAGCACTTGGTCAGCAGCGGCATCCTGAAGCGGCAAAAGCCGAAGGCAGACCAGGCCGATACCGTCTCTATCGACCGCGCCTTCCTCTTTCACGACGAACTGCGCAACTTCGCGCTGAAGTCGTTCGCCGCCGCCGAGCCGGTGCGCGCGATGCTGCGCGCCAAGTTCAAGGATTCGGTCTTGCGCGCCTTCGTTCTGGGCGAGGACAAGGACGGCACTGTGGAGCTCCTGGTCGTGCACGGCCAGCTGACGCCCGACGAAGCCGCCATGACGGCCGCCTGCCAGAAACTGTCGAAGAGCATCCACCGCCACTTGAAGATGCACGTCATCTCGAACGCCAGGTTCAACGGCCTGACGCCGCGCGACCCGCTCGCGTCGAAGCTTGCGGCGCCCTCCGCCCTGGAGATCATCGCGCTCGGGGATACGAAGGCGCAACTGCCCGTCGAGAGGGTCGGCCTCTTGCAAAGCGCGAAGAAGCAGTTGGCAGCGCTGTCCCGCCCATCGGCGTGAGTGCGCCTCAAACAGGCAGTCGCGGGGTTACTTGCTCTTGTCTCTCGCGGCCGCGAGGCTGTGGGCTTCGGCGATCAGCGGCTTCACGGTGGCGAAGGTCTTGGCGCTCGGGTTGAGCACGCTGACCCAATACATCTTTGCGTACACCGGATGCGGCATCAGTTTGTCGAGCGCGGTGAAGTCGACGGTTGCCTCGTCCTTCTCGCCGAACAGCGCGCGGAAGGTCTCCTTGCCGACGCCCACATTGAGGCGGAAGACGTCGGGGCGATTGAGGTTCGAAGCGCTGTCGAACTCGTTGTCCTTCGTGACGATGGTGGCGAAGGGGAACCTGTTGTCCGCGCCATGAAAGAAGAAGGTGTTGTCGTCGGCAACCTGGAAATGGCCGCCGCCGAGCGAGTCGATGATGTGTTGGGTGATGTCGTCTTCGGTCATGGAATGGGGATGTGGTCAGGGCTTCCAGCGGCGCAGGCCGAGTTCGTCCGCGAGCGCCTGGTAGGTCTTGATGCGCGCCTGCACGTAGTCGTCGAGTGCGGCGCCGGTGAGCGCGAAAGGATAAAGGCTGTGTCGTTCGCGCAGCGCCGCGTAGCCGGGTGTGGCTACGGCTTCGGCGAAGGCGGCGCTCCATGCGCGCACGGCCGCGTCGGGCACGTTCGCGCTCAGGTACAGGCCGCGCACGGTGGGCCAGACGATGTCCACGCCTTGCTCGCGCGCCGTGGGCACGCCGGTGAGCGCACCGCCCAGGCGCGTCTCCGACAGCACGGCCAGCAGGCGCACCGCCGCTCCGCCCGCGATGGCCTGTAGCGCCTCGGCCGCATCGCCGGGGAACACGTCGACGTACTTGCCCTGCAACGCGCCCAGCGCATCGCCGCCGCCTTCGAAGGAGACGAAGCGCATGGCCTTGTGATCGCGGCCCGCGGCGCGCACCAGCAGCGCGGCCTTCACCCAGTCCTGGCTGCCGACCGTGCCGCCCGCGCCGAAGGCCATGCGCGAAGGGTCTTGCCGCAGGGCCGCGACCAGGTCCTGCAGGCGCTTGTAGGGCGAGTCGCGGTGCACGGCGATCACGCCGTAGTCGGTGCCGAGCGTGGCGATCCAGCGCACCGCTGAGGGCGGATGCGGCCCGAAGCGGCCTTGCGCCAGATTGAGCAGCGAGCCGCTGGAGAACGCGACCAGCGTACCCGGGCCGCCGAGGCGGCCGGTGACGATGCGGTCGAATGCGACCGCGCCGATGCCGCCGGGCAGGTAGCGCTGGACCAGGGGCGGGCGCGTGGGGCGCACCGCCTGAAGCGCATCGCGTGCGAGGGCGCAGGTGAGGTCGAAGCCGCCGCCCGCCTTGGCGGGAATGATGCAGTCCGCCGCCGCTTCGGACGGGTCGCCGGCCGATGCTGCGGTGGCGCGAGGACTGCCGAGCAGCAGCAAGGCAGACAGCGCGCGAAGCGCATGGCGGCGAGTGGAAAAGGGGATCGGCATGGGCTGTATGCGCCCCGCTAGTTGGCGGCCGGCCGAGGCCACCAGATGATCGCATGCAGGCCCGTGCCCGCCTCGCGCGATTCGAGCCGCAGCTCGCCCCGGTGCCGCTGCGCGATGGAGCGCGCAATGGCCAGCCCGAGACCGAAGCCGCCCTTGCCCGCGCGTGCGCCGCGGCGAAAGCGCTGGCCCAGCGCGGCGCGTTCCTCCTCGCTCAGGCCGGGGCCGTCGTCTTCGACGTTGAGGCTCCAGCCCGCCGCGTCGCCGGCCGCGAAGAGGGTGATCCTTCCTTCGGTCGACGTATAGGCGATGGCGTTCGTCACGAGGTTGCCCCGCGCCTCGCGCAGGAGTCCCCGGTCTGCGATCGCAAAGAACTCCGGCGCGGGCGCATGAATGCCCAGGTCGATGCGCTTGGCACGCGCCATCGGCAACAGGTCGACGGCCACTTCGCGCAGCAGCGCCGCGAGGTCGAACTCGGCGGGCTCCACCGCCACGGTGTCGCTGCGGCCGAGCGCGAGCAGTTGCTGCGCGCTGCGCGTCGCGCGGCCGATCTCGGTGCCGAGTGCGTCGAGCGCGGCCTGCACCTGCACCGGATCCTGTTCGCGCTTCGCGTAGTCGGCCTGCATCTGCAGCGTGGTCAGGTGCGTGCGCAGCTGGTGCGAGGCGTCGTCCAGAAACTGGCGCTGCTGCGTCACCAGGTCCTGCGTGCGCGACATCTGCTGGTTGACCGCGGCGACCAGCGGGCGCACTTCGGCCGGCAGGTCGGCTTCCGCGATGCGCGTCAGGTCATCGGGCGTGCGGGCCTGCACCTCGCGCGCCAGCCTCGACAACGGCCGCAGTGCTGCCGCGAGCGCAAAGGCGGTGCCGCAGAGCAGCATCACCAGCACCAGCCCGTCGCGCAGTGCGGCGCTGCGCACGCAGCGGGCTGTGAACTCCTGCCGCGAGCGCGTGCTCTCGCCCACCTGGATCAGCACGCTGCGGCCGGTGCTGCCGGCCGGCGCGCGGTCGAGGTCGCGCCGGTAGGCCGCAAGCCGCACGACCTCGCCGAAGTAGGTCGCGTCGTAGAAGGCCGGCACGCTCATGGCCAGCGCGGCGGGCGGTGCGGGCAGGTCGGCGCTGCCGAGCTCGACCAGCCCATCGGAGGTCGCCACGCGAAAGAACACCTGGCCGCTCGCCGTGAGCTCGAAGAACTCGAACATCGCGTACGGCAGCTCGACCGAGAGGCCGCCCGATGCGGGCGAGATGTTGGCATCGATGGATTTGAGCGCGCCCAGCAGCGAGCGGTCGTAGGCCGCGTTGGCGGCAGCGAGCGCATCGTGCCGTGTCATCCACAGCTCGATGCCGGTCACCAGCAGCAGGGCGGGGAACAGCAGCAGCGCGAGCCGCTGCCAAAGGCTCGCGCGCCGCAGACGAGCTGCGCTGCACCAGCACACGCAGCACCGCCAGTTCGCGCGGCGACAGTGCCAGCGCTTCGCCATTCAGCGCGAACTGCCGGCGTGCACCGTCGTACACCAGCGGCCCGCAAGCCAGGCGCGGATGCTCCACGCCGCGCGCGCCGCACCAGCGCATGCAGCCGCGCTTCGAGCTCGGCCAGCGCGAAGGGCTTGGCAAGGAAGTCGTCGGCACCCGCATTGAGCGAGGCCACGCGCTCGTTCAGCGAGTCGCGCGCCGTGAGGATCAGCGCCAGCAGCCGCTGGTCGCGTTCGCGCAGCCGCTGCAGCACCGTGTGGCCGTCCATGCCCGGCAGGCCCAGGTCGAGCACCAGCGCATCGTGGTCGCGCGCCTGCAGCGCCCGGTCCGCCAGCCGGCCATCGTCCACCCATTCGACCTGGATGCCCGCATGCTCCAGCGCCTTGCAGAGCCAGGTGCCCAGGGTGTGTTCGTCTTCGGCCAGCAGGATGCGCATGGCGCGATGCTAGGGCCTGCGAGGCTCAGTCCGGCTTGATGTTTGCCCGGGCGATGACCTTTTGCCAGCGAGCCTGCTCGGCCGCGATGAACTGCGCGAACTGCTCAGGCGTGCCGCCGACGGCCTCGGCCGCATCGGCCGTCAGCCGCTGCATCGAATCTGGCGACTTCACTGCCTTCATCGTCTCGGCCGATAGCTTGGCGAAGATGTACGGGTTGACCGCCAGCGTGCCGATGTGCCCGAGGATCAGCGTGTGCTGGTCGGTGCTGCGCGCCACCTCGCTCATCGCGATGTTGCCGGCCGCGCCGGGCTTGTTGTCGACGAAGACACTCTGGCCGAGCGTGCGCGAGAGTTCGGCGGCTGTCGAGCGCGCGACGATTTCCGAGCTGCCGCCCGGGGCGAAGGGGACGACGAAGCGCACCGATTTGCTGGGCCAGCCCGATTGGGCCGAGGCGATGGAAGGCAGCAGGCCGCCGAGGGCCAGCGCAGAACCGCTCTGCAGCAGTTGGCGGCGCGTGGCGAAGTCGTTCGGGAAGTTATAGGACATGGTGCTTGTCTCCGTCGCTTTTGTATGAAGGCCCGCATCGTGCACGACGGATGCTGTCGGAATGCTGTCAGTGGCCGGTGTTCCAGTAATCCCGGCCGAATTCGCGGGTCAGCCGTGCGATGAGGGCCTCGACGCGCGCCATCACACCCGGCACCTGCGTCTTCACGGGTGCGTGGGCGAAACGCAGGTTGTGGTGCGTAGCGCCCGAGTCCGGGTCGCCCTCCCGCATGTAGAGCGTTTCTTCGTAGAGGTGCAGATCGAACTCCCAGCCCTGCTCGTAATAGGAGAACACTTCGCCCGCCTCCGAGGTTTGGAGCGATTCGATGAAGAGCCGGCCGTCGATGAAGTGGTCGTGCCACGGAAAACTCAGCACGAGCCCGCCCGGCGCGTGGACGACAGGCCGGTTCCAGAAGTAGGCGCCGCGACGCGGGTCCTTGCCGTGGCGGGCCGCCTTGTCGAGCACGTCACGGTAGTGTCTGCACAGTTCGTCCTCCTTGCCGACGCAGTCGGCGGACAGGACGAAATGCTCCGCCACGAGGGGAATCGCCGGCTGCGCGAGCGGTTCGCGCAGCGCCTCCCATTGCGCGGCCGAGAAGTCGTTCTCGGGGCCGTAGTAGAAGGTCGTCGAGATCACGAAGCCGATGTCGATCCGCACGCCGTCCACCGGCTCGGACTGCTGCGCCCACTCGGGCAGTTCAGGCGGGGCAGCGTTCATGGCGGATGAAACTCAGATCAGGTTGCGCATCGCCTGCGCCGTCTCGCGCAGCACCGGCAGCACGCGCGCCACCGCGTCTTCCGAGCTTTCGTGCCCCATCGGCATGGTGATATTGAGCGCCCCCACCAGCGTGCCGTGCCGGTCGCGCAGTGGCACCGCGATGCCGCGCGAGTTGAGATCCAGCTGCTGCTCCGACAGCGCCCAGCCCTGCGCCCGGATGCGCGCCAGTTCGAGCTTCATGCGCTCCATGCTCGCGATGGTGTGCGAGGTGAACACCTGCAGCTGCCGCGTCGCGAGCCAGTCGGCCAGCTCCGCATCGCTGCGCAGCGCGAGCATCAGCATGCCCGAGGCCGTGACCTGCGCGGGCACGCGCGCGCCCAGCACATAGCCGGTGCTCATGCTGCGGTTGGGGCCGTTGCGCGCGATGTAGACCACCTCGTCGCCGTCCATCACGCTCAGATACGCGATCTCGTTGGTGCCGGCCGCCACGCGCTGCAGGAAGGGCTGCACCACGCGCGGCACGCGCTTCGTGCCCATCGCGACAACTACTACGACGACTTGGCCACGCGCATCGACATCGCGCCAGAACGGCTCGCGCGCATGCGTGCCGCGGGCGTGCTGTTCGACCGTTCGCCGGCCGGCGACTACCTGCATATCTATACCGAGAGTTTCGAGGGGGGACTGTTCTTCGAGGTCGCACAGCGCGTCGGTGCCTACGACGCCTACGGTGCCCTCAACGCACCGGCGCGCCTGGCTTCCCAGGCGCAGGAATAAATGATTTTTTTCGTCAACACTGGAGACAAACCAAATGGCCAACACCACAGCCAATGAGCCGCAAGGCAGGCACCAGTCGAAGAAGGCCGCGGCGAGCGGCTGGATCGGCTCGGCGCTGGAGTACTACGACTTCTTCATCTACGCCACCGCGGCGGCGCTGATCTTTCCGCAGATCTTCTTTCCGAAGGGCGACCCGAAGACCGCCATCATCGCGTCGCTCGCGACCTACGGCGTGGGCTATGTCGCGCGCCCCATCGGCGCCTTCGTGCTGGGCCACTGGGGTGACACCCACGGCCGCAAGCAGGTGCTGGTGCTGTGCATGTTCCTGATGGGCTTCTCGACCGTGGCCGTCGGCCTCCTGCCCACCTATGACCAGGTCGGCCTGCTGGCACCGGCGCTGCTCGTGCTGCTGCGTTTGATTCAGGGCTTTGCGGTGGCGGGCGAAATCTCGGGCGTGAGCTCGATGATCCTGGAGCACGCGCCGTTCGGGCGCCGCGGCTTCTTCGCGAGCTTCACGCTGCAGGGCGTGCAGGCCGGCCAGATCCTGGCGGCCGCCGTCTTCCTGCCGCTCGCGCACTACATGCCTGAAGAGGCCTTCAACGCGTGGGGCTGGCGCATTCCGTTCCTGCTGAGCTTCCTCGTCATCGTGGCGGGCTACATCATTCGCCGCGAGGTCGACGAGACCCCGGCCTTTGCCGAAGTCGACAAGAAGGGCGAAGTGCCGAAGTCGCCCATCGTCCAGGCCTTCACCGACAGCTGGCGCGACATGATCCGCGTGGTCTGCATGGCGCTGATGAACGTCATTCCGGGGGTGGCGACCGTGTTCGGTGCTGCGTACGCGGTGCAGGCGGCCTATGGCATCGGCTTCCAGAAAGACGTGTACCTGTGGATTCCGGTGCTCGGCAACATCCTCGCGGTGCTGGTGATTCCGTTCGTGGGCAACCTGTCGGACCGCATCGGCCGCAAGCCCTCGATCATCGTCGGCGCGCTGGCGTCGGGGCTGCTGTCCTTCGTGTACCTCTACGCGATCAGCATCAAGAACGTGCCGCTGGCCATCTGCATGTCGCTGCTGATGTGGGGCATCGTCTACCAGGGCTACAACGTCACCTTCCCGAGCTTCTACCCGGAGCTGTTCCGCACCCGCAACCGCGTGTCGGCCATGGCCATCTCGCAGAACATCGGCACCACCATCACCGCCTTGCTGCCGGCGCTGTTCGCCGCCGTGGCGCCTCCCGGCTCGACCAACGTGTGGTTCACCGTCGGCGCGATCACCTTTGCGGTGACCATCCTCGCGGCCCTCGCGGCGATGAGTGCCCGGGAGACCTACCGCATCCACATGCGCGACCTCGGCAGTCCCGACGCCGTGCCCGTCGACAAGCAGGAATACGACCGCCTGCGCGAGCAGACGCTGGCCAGCGCCCGCCTAGCCAAGGCCGCTGCCTGAAAACCTTGCGCGCACCAAGGGTTGTGGCGCCGTGAAGAATGGCGCCATGACTTCCCACCTCAAGATCGATTTCGTCTCCGATGTGTCCTGTCCCTGGTGCGCCGTCGGCCTGAGTTCGCTCGAGGCAGCGCTCAAGAGGGTGGCCCCGGAGGTCACGGCCGAGCTGCACTTCCAGCCCTTCGAGCTGAACCCGCAGATGCCGCCCGAAGGGCAGGACACCTTCGAGCACCTGAACCAGAAGTACGGCTCCTCGCGCGAGCAGCAGGCAGAGGCGCGCAAGGCGATCCGCCAGCGCGGGGCGGCCGTGGGCTTCGAGTTCAGCCCCGAGGGCCGGCCCCGTGTCTACAACACCTTCAACGCGCACCGGCTGCTGCACTGGGCCGAGCTGGAAAGCCCGGCCAAGCAGGCGGCGCTCAAGAAGCTGCTGCTGAAGGCCTACTTCACCGACAGCCAGAACCCGTCGGACCCCGAGGTGCTGGTGCGTGCGGCCACCGAGGCCGGGCTCGATGCGGCGCGGGCCCGCGAGATACTGGCCAGCGACGAGTTCGCCGCCGAGACCCGCGAGCGCGAGCGCATGTACACCGACGCCGGCATCCACTCGGTGCCCGCGATCATCATTAACGACCAGCACCTGATCTCCGGCGGCCAGCCGGTCGAGGTGTTCGAGCGCGCGTTGCGCCAGATTGCAGGCGCTGCGCTGCCGACCCTGTCCGTGGCCTGACTTCGGGGCGCGGGGGCGCCTTCTTTGCGCGGCGTTACGAAAGTAAAGCGCGTCAACGTGGGGCAGGGTGTGGCGGTTGAGAGGATCATTCTTGTCACTGCCACCTTCAGGAGCCCCCGATGAAAAAGAAAAAACTGCTCGCCGCACTCGCCCTCATGGCCGCGGTGTCCCTGCCGGCCCTGGCCGACGGATACGGCAAGCACCCGTTCTACCTCCACGCCACTGTCCGACCTGCGCACGGCCGCCTGGCAGGTAGACCACCGCCGGCCCGAAGACGGGCAGGTCTCGCAGGACGAGATGGTGGTGCACGACGAGATCCGCGCGGCCATCGGCGACCTGCAGCGCGCCGCTTGGCTCGACGGCAAACCCATTGAATGGCGCGAGCCGACCGATGCCTGGCTGCCGCGCGAAGGCCGGCTGCATGCGGCCATCGATCTGCTGCGCAAGGTGCGTTCGGATGTCGCGCGCGAAGAGGACGATCCGCGCTCGCGCCCGTTCCAGCAGCAGGGCCTGGCGCACGTCGACGTCGCGCTCAATGCCGCGCAGCACGCCATAGGCGACGTGCGCCATCACGACATGCGCCGGGAGTGATGCCGGTGGCCGCCGCCGGCTTGTCGTCAATCCACCGGGCGTCGATGGCGCTCGGTGCCTGCGCCCTGGCGCTGCTGGCGGCCTGCGCGACCGGGCCGAGCAGCCAGCGCCCCCTCGTTTCGGTGTCGCTGCCGTCCGCACCGATGAACGAAGCCACGCGCCTGCGCTGGCTCGACCGGGTGAGCTGGGGCGCCAATGCCAGCAGCGACGCGCAGCTGGCGCAACGCGGCTTGGCGCTGTGGATGCGCGATCAGCTGAACCCGCGCCCGGCACCGCTGCCGCCCGCCGCCCAGGCGCAGATCGATGCGATGACGATCTCGCACACGCCGCTCGACCAGCTCGTGATCGCACTCGACAACCAGCGCAAGGCCGCCGACGCGCTGCCCGACGAAGACGAGAAGAAGGCCGCGCGACAGGCCTACCAGCAGGAGCTCAACCGGCTGGCCCGCGAGGCGCAGCAGCGCTTCGTGCTGCGCGCGCTCTATTCGCCGAACCAGCTGCAGGAGCAGATAACCTGGTTCTGGGTGAACCACTTCAACGTCAACCTGCGCAAGGACAACATCCGCGCGCTGGTGGGCGACTACGAAGAGAACGCCATCCGCCCGCATGCGCTCGGCAAGTTCCGCGACCTGCTCGGCGCCACGCTGCACCACCCGGCGATGCTGCGCTACCTCGACAACGCGCAGAACGCCGTCAACCGCATCAACGAGAACTACGCGCGCGAGTTGATGGAACTGCACACGCTGGGCGTGGGCAGCGGCTACTCGCAGACCGATGTGCAGGAACTGGCGCGCGTGCTCACCGGCGTCGGCGTCAGCGTGCAGCCGGCCGATGCGCCGCCGCCGAACATGCGGGCAGCCGTGAGTGCCGACTATGTGCGGCGAGGCCTCTTCGAGTTCAACCCGAACCGGCACGACTACGGTCCCAAGACCTTGCTGGGCCAGCCGATCCAGGCACGCGGCCTGGCCGAGGCCAACGAGGCGCTCGACCGCCTGGCCCGTTCGCCGGCCACGGCGCGCCTCGTCTCGCGCAAGCTGGCGATGTACCTCGTGGCCGACGAGCCACCGCCGGCATTGATCGACCGCATGGCCGCGGCCTTCACGCGCAGCGATGGCGACATTGCCGTCACCCTGAAGGCGCTGTTCGAGTCGCCCGAGTTCGCCGCCTCGCTGGGCCGCAAGTTTCGCGATCCGGTGCACTACGTGATGGCTGGCGTGCGGCTGGCGTACGACGATCGCGTGGCGCTCAACGTCAATCCGATGCTGAACTGGATCAACCGCATGGGCGAGCCGCTCTATGGCCACGAGACGCCCGACGGCTACCCGCTCAACGAAGCAGTCTGGGCCAGCGCGGGCCAGATGAACACGCGCTTCGAGATCGCGCGCGCCATCGGTGCCAACGGCGCGGTGCTGTTCCGCACCGACGACAAGGCGCCGCTCGAGAAACCCGCCTTTCCGCAACTGGCCGAATCGCGCGTGGTCCGTGCGATGCAAGGCAGCCTGAGCGCCGACACGCGCGAAGCGCTCGCGCAGGCGAAGAATCCGCAGGACTGGAACACCTTCCTGCTCGCATCGCCGGAACTGATGCGCCGCTGATGGATTTTCTCCCTCCCCTTCTTGGGGGAGGGCCGGGGTGGGGGCACGACGGCGTTCGATCAACCGCCACGCTGAAGTCAGCGCTGCTTGCCCCATCCCAACCTTCCCCCAGAGGGGGAAGGAGCAAGGCACAAGAAAGGACACTGTCATGCAACGTCGAGAACTGCTCAAGCTCATGGCCGCCGACCCGTTCGCGGGCGCGGCCGGGCAATTGATGGCCGCGCCTGCGGCCGAAGGCGCCAAGCTGCTGGTCGTGTTTCTGCGCGGCGCGTACGACTGCAGCAACCTGCTGGTGCCGACCGCCAGCGATTTCTACTACGCCTCGCGGCCCAACATCGCCATCGCGCGCCCCGGCCAGCCCAACGGCGCACTGCCCCTCGACAGCAGTTGGGGCCTGCACCCCGCGCTCGCGCAAAGCGTGCTGCCGCTGTTCCAGCAGAAGCAGGCGTCGTTCATCGCCTTCGCGGGCACCGACGACCTCACGCGCAGCCACTTCGAAACGCAGGACTCGATCGAGCTTGGCCAGGCGCTCGACAAGCGCCGCGACTACCGCTCGGGTTTTCTCAACCGGCTGGCCGACGTGCTCGGCGCGGGGCCGGTCACCGACGTGTCGCCCATCGCCTTCACCGACCAGTTGCCCATCGCGCTGCGCGGCAACGCCAAGGCGGCCAACATGGCGCTCGCGGGCAACGGACGTTCTGGCATCGACGCGCGGCAGAGCCAGGTCATCACGGCCATGTACCGCAACACCTCGCTCGCCCAGCCCGTGGCCGAGGGCTTCCAGGTGCGCGACGAGGTGATGCGCGCGGTGCAGGCCGAGATGGACGCGGCCAGCCGCCGGAACCGAGCGCCGGGCACGAGGCGACATGGCGCGCCGCGCTGGCACCGTACTACGCCGAATTCGGCATCGATGCGGCCAGCATTCCAACCGGGCCTGGGCGCAATCCCTTCAGCGCCGATGTGGCCGACCTGCTGGCGGAGTTCAAGCCGCCGGTGGTGAGCTTTCATTTCGGGCTGCCGTCCGAAGCGCTGCTGGCACAGGTGCGCGGCTGGGGCGCCAAGGTGCTGGCATCGGCCACCACGGTCGATGAAGCCTTGTGGCTCGATGCACACGGCGCCGATGCGGTCATTGCGCAGGGGCTGGAGGCGGGCGGCCACCGCGGCCACTTTCTTTCGCACGACCTGACGAAGCAGCTCGGCACCTTCGCGCTGCTGCCGCAGCTGGTGCGCGCGATCAAGCTGCCGGTGATTGCCGCCGGCGGCATTGCGGACGCGGATGGCGTGGCCGCGGCCATGGCACTGGGGGCCGCGGGCGTGCAGGTCGGCACGGCCTACATGCTGACGCCGGAAGCCACGACGACTGCGATTCACCGGGCGGTGCTCAAGAGCGACGCCGCGCGCCACACCGCGCTCACCAACCTGTTCACCGGCCGGCCGGCGCGCGGCATCGTCAACCGCGTGATGCGCGAGCTGGGGCCCATCGGCCCCGCGCCGGAGTTTCCGCTCGCCACCTCGGGCATTGCGCCGCTGCGCGCCAAGGCCGAGGCGCAGGGCAGCGGCGACTTGTCTCCGCTGTGGTCGGGGCAGAACGCCACCGGGTGCCGCGAGGTGTCCTCGGCCGAAGTGACCAGCGCGCTGGCGCAAGGCTTTCACGCATCCCTCTGAACCCATTCATGACCCAACTTCATCTGCCCCTCAAGTTCCTGGAGCACAGCGTCCAGGCCAACGTCCGCGAGCCCTGGCTGCTGGTGCTGATGCACGGCGTGGGCAGCAACGAGCAGGACCTGTTCGGCCTGGCGCGCCTGATGCCGCCGCAGTTCCACGTGCTGAGCCTGCGCGCGCCTTACGTGCTGTCGCCCGATGCCTATGCGTGGTTCGAATTCGAGATCCTGCCCAACGGCGAGCGGCACATCGACGAAGAGCAGGAGCGCGAAAGCCGCTTCCTGGTCGGCGAGATGATCGCCTCGGCGGCGTAGCAGCTTGGCGTGCCGGCGGAACGCATCGTGGTCGGCGGCTTCAGCCAGGGCGGGATCATGGCGCTGTCGCTGCTGCTCACGCAGCCTGCGAAGCTGCGTGCCGCACTGGTATGGCACAGCCGGCTGCTGTCGCAGGTGGTGCCGCACATCGCATCGCCCGAAGCCTTCGAGGGCAAGGCGCTGTGGGTGAGCCATGGCAGCGCCGACAACGTGATTCCGCCGAGCGCCGCGCAGGCCACGCGCGAACTGGCGCGCGGCCTGCCGCTGGCCTTGTCGGGTTCGGATTTTCCGGGCGCGCACGAGATTCGCCCGGCCGAGCTGCAAGGCACGCTGGCCTGGCTGCAGTCGCTCAGCGCGGCGACGACAGGCGCGCCATGACCATCGCCTCCATCTCGCGCACCCAGTCGTCGCCGGCAGCTTCGGGCTGTACCAGCAGGCGATAGCGACGTCCGCCCCAGGCGTCGGTGAGCAGGGCGTAGAGGGTGGCGGGCGAGGACGCCGGCTGAAGATCCTTGCAGGCTGCGAAGGCCTGCAGCCAACGCCCTGCAAGTTCGTCGTACACCCGGCGATGGTGCTTGGGCTCGGCCACGCGGTGTTCGAGCATCAGCATCTCGTGGTCGAAAGCCGGCAGCCCTTCGAGCCGCGTGTCGCAGGTGATGCGCACCAGCCGTTTCACGCGTTCGCGCCAGTCGATGCCGGCGGGCGCGATCACCTCGGCGTCGAGCCGCGCGAGCAGCGCCTCGATGCAATGGCGCACATAGCCCGAGAGCAGGGCTTCCTGGTCGGGAAAGTAGTCGTAGAGCGTGCCGACCGCGATGCCGGTTTCCAGCGCCACCGCGCGCGTGGTCACGCCTTCCCAGCCGTGCGCGGTCCAAATCCGAACAAAGGCGTCGTAGATCGCCTGGACGGTGAACTTGCTGCGCGCCTGCGTGGGGCGTTTCAGGGGCTTGAGCGGGGTGCGGCCGGCATGGACTGGGTTTCCGAACCCGCTGCGAGGCGGGCCATCCTACAGTTTGCGAATGAACAACGCATGCACTTTAACCCGCCTCGAAACCCGCAAGAACGCGCTCGGCACCACCCGGCTGGTGGCTGCGCCCGACGACGGCGCGCTGCAGTCCGGCGAGGTGCTGATGAAGATCGGCCGCTTCGCGCTGACCACCAACAACATCACCTACGCCGCTTTTGGCGATGCGGTGATGAAGTACTGGCAGTTCTTCCCGACCGACGATGCCGACTGGGGCCACATGCCGGTGTGGGGCTTCGCCGACGTGGCAGCCTCGAACGTCGAGGGCGTGGCGGTGGGCGAGCGCTTCTACGGCTACTTTCCCATTGCGAGCCATCTGCGCATGCGGCCGGTGCGGGTGACGGCGCGCGGTTTTTACGACGGCGCGGCGCATCGCAGCGAACTGGTGTCGGCCTACAACCAGTACATGCGCTGCAGCAGCGACGCGGGCTACGTCGCGGCGCTGGAGGACTATCAGATGCTGGTGCGTCCGCTTTTCATCACCTCGTTCATGCTGGCGATTTCCTGCAGGACAACGGCTTCTTCGGCGCGAAGCAGGTGGTGGTGTCCAGCGCATCGAGCAAGACCGCATTCGGCACGGCCTTCTGTCTCGGCAGGCGCGAGGGCCTGCAACTCGTCGCCGCGACTTCGGCGGGCAATCGCGCCTTCGTG